>NZ_JBHSLL010000011.1:0-98376 GCF_042656785.1 Aquamicrobium segne | reverse complement strand
AAACAGTTCCGTGCGGTCGCAACTCGCTATGACAAGCGTGACGACAATTTCCTCGCTTCAGTCCAACTCGCCGCAATCCGAATATGGATCAAAGAAAATGAGTCGGTAGCCTAAACTAGAAAGTGCGAATAGTGCAAGTCTTTCCTGCCGGTGTCCGGCAAGACGGCGCTCCGTGATGTGCGTCTTGCTTCGTTGTTGACCATCAAAACACGGGACTGAACAGCTAGAGCAACGGGCGTTCTGACGTCGCACAAAGGACGCTCTGTCATGTGAATCATGGCTGCGCCTATCAGCAGCCCCATCAACAGCATTGACAAGAGAGGCTGCGTCCTTCACCTCATAGCTGGCTCGATACGCTGTTTTTTCGTGTCGGCGCGCAAAAATTGTGTAACAGGGTTGACGCAGCGTCCTGGGATGCTGCATGGCCTGAAGAATTTGTCAGAGGCGACCGGGGCATGACCGGGTATTTTTCCTCTCCATTTCCACGCCGCGTTTCGGTCGGCGTTGATGTTGGCGGCGTCATGGTCGGCGGCGATGCACCCGTTGTGGTGCAATCCATGACCAATACGGACACGGTCGATGTTGACGGCACGGTTGCGCAGATCGCCGCCCTTCACAAGGCCGGTTCGGAACTGGTGCGCATTACTGTTGATCGTGACGAAAGTGCTGCCGCCGTTCCCAGGATCCGCGACCGGCTGCTGCGGCTTGGTATTCATGTGCCGCTGGTGGGAGATTTCCATTATATCGGTCACAAGCTTCTGGCCGACCATCCCGCCTGTGCCGAAGCGCTGGCGAAATACCGCATCAATCCAGGCAATGTCGGCTTCAAGGACAAGAAAGACAAGCAGTTCGCCGATATTGTTGAAATGGCGATCCGCCACGACAAGCCGGTCCGTATTGGGGTCAACTGGGGCTCGCTCGATCAGGAATTGCTCACCCGGCTGATGAATGAGAATAAGGCAAAAGGTTTCCCGATGACCGCGCAGGATGTGCTGCGCGAGGCCATTGTGCAATCGGCTGTTTTGTCAGCCCGGATGGCAGAAGAAATCGGCCTTGGCCGGAACCGCATCATCTTGTCGGCCAAGGTCAGCGGTGTGCAGGATCTGATCGCCGTCTATGCTGAACTGGCAAAGCGTTGTGACCATGCGCTGCATCTTGGTCTGACGGAAGCCGGCATGGGCTCCAAGGGTATTGTCGCCTCATCGGCTTCCATGGGTATTTTGTTGCAGCAGGGTATTGGCGACACCATCCGCATTTCCCTGACACCTGAACCCGGCGGCGACCGCACACGCGAAGTGCAGGTGGCGCAGGAACTGCTGCAAACCATGGGGTTTCGTCAGTTTGTGCCGATCGTTGCCGCCTGTCCGGGCTGCGGGCGCACCACCTCGACCGTGTTTCAGGAACTGGCGCAGACGATTCAGGAAGATATTCGCCGCAACATGCCGGTGTGGCGTACAAAATATCCCGGCGTTGAGCAGCTTAAAGTGGCGGTGATGGGCTGTATCGTCAACGGGCCGGGCGAATCCAAACATGCAGATATTGGCATATCGCTGCCGGGCACGGGTGAAACGCCTGCCGCGCCGGTCTTTATTGACGGCGAGAAGGCGGCAACATTGCGCGGACCCAACATTGCCGCCGATTTTGAAAAAATGGTGGCCGATTATATTGAAAACCGTTTTGGGTCCGGGGCAAGGGCGCGCGCCGCCGAATGAGTGGCGGCAAATGTTGCCTTTCAGGCTTTAAAGCCTGTCTCTCGAACCGGGAACCGGTTTCGAGATAAAGACATGCGTAAAAACAAAGACTTGAAGCGGGTCGCGTGAATCTGAAAGAAAAGCGACCCGCTTTAAACACGATGTCTGATGGGTGCATGATCAGGCTTTCTGTGTGAGTGTTGCAGAGCGAACTTTATTAACGCAACACCTACAGGTTGTATTCATTGCCCGGTTGCCATAATACACAACCTGTAATGGCCATGGTTCATGTATCAAAAAACCTGCTTGAGTATTTTCTGCTGTCTGATCCGGGCTATGTCCGGCTGCGACTTGCCTGCCGGGCGCTGCTGACAATCGGTCTTGTCTGTGGGGCTCTGGTGCTGTTGCATCGACACGTGCCGATGACACCTGCCGCCTATTCGATTGCGATGATTTCGGCCCTGCAAGGCATTACAGCAATCAAGGACACGACCCCGGCCACGCGGGCGTTAACGCGGCTTTATTGTGCTGCCTTTGGGTTTTGTGCGCTTGCGGTGTTGACCCTGATTGACCATTCATTGTTGCTGGTGAACGGGTTTTTGCTTGTCGTCATCTTCATGGCCACCTATGCGCGCCGCTTCAAGGCGCGCTGGCAAGCGGTGGGCATGTTCACTTTCATGTGCGCAGTGGTCGGTGCGTTCCTAAAACCGCATGAAATTGATCTCAAATCCATTGCGCTGGCTTTTGTTGTTTCGGGCGTCATTGCCCATCTGGTGCGCAATTTTGTATTGCCGGAGCGCCCTGAAGTTGATTGTCGTCAGGCCTTGCAGGTGGCGACAAGGCTCACAGTGCTTTTGTCCGACATGATGGCCCGTGAGGCAAAGCGCAACTGGCCGCAATCTGGCAGAAAAAAGGCCATCCAGCTTGAACGTCAGGCGCGCGATGCGATCCTGTTATGTGAAAGCTATCTGCCATTGACGCCGTCAGGGACGTTGGCCAATGAGCGGACGGTTTTTGCATTGCGACGGCTGTTTAATTTTCAGCTTACCCTGGAAAACGCCCTTGCCAGCGCACTGGGGCCTGATGAAATTCATTCAGGCCAGTTTTCAGCCGATATGCAGGAAAAAATATCATTGCTGAAAAACGCTTCAGATGCGGCGCATCAGGCCGTGGCGGGTTTGCCCGCTGCTGCCTTTTCCGGTGCGGATGATCATGGGGCCAAGGTTGCGTTTCTGCCGCATCGGGGCGAGTTTTTATCGGATAAGACATTCAGGCAGGCATGTCAGGTGACAATCGCTTCGGCCATCGCCATGGTCGGGGGGGTGGCTTTATCGCCGGAGCGCTGGTTTTGGGCGGTGTTGACCGCTTTTCTGATCTTTTCCAACACGCGCTCACGCGGTGATCTTTATGTGCGTGCGCTCAATCGGGCGTTTGGCACCGCTATTGGCATCTTGATTGGCATTGGGCTGGCAACATGGGTTGGTGGTGCGCTTGATCTGACAATCATATTGGCAACGATTTGCATATTTGCGGCCTTTTATCTTGGGTCCTTATCCTATTTCGTGATGACCTTTTTCATCACCATTGCCATTGCGCTCATTTATGGGCTGATCGGCGTCTTCACCCCGGCGCTGCTGGTGCTGCGGCTGGAGGAAACGATGATCGGTGTTGCGGCCGGTGTTTTTGTTTCGCTCTTTGTTTTGCCGCTCAGCACCACCAGGCACACAGGTGAAGCGGTCGCTCATTTTCTGGAAACACTTGACCTGTTTTTAAAAGCTGTCCTTTCCGGGGACGATCATGCCAATCTTGTGGCGGCTGTCCGCAAGCTGGAGATGGCGCAGGCCGATGTGGTTGCCGCAATCGGACCGATGCACAGCCCATGGACCTTCGGACTGGCGCAAGCGCGACCACGCCGTGCCCTGATCCGCATTTCAATGCTGGTGCATCAGGCGCATATTCTGGTCAGAGAATTTGCCGGGACTGCACCAGATAGGGATGCGGCCGTTCAGCTTGATGCACTTCGGCTGCAACTGGCCGGTCTGGCTGAAGGTCATTGCGATCTGTTTGGCCGCAGTCTCATTGCCGATATGGCCC
This sequence comes from Aquamicrobium segne, assembly GCF_042656785.1. NCBI lineage: Bacteria > Pseudomonadati > Pseudomonadota > Alphaproteobacteria > Hyphomicrobiales > Phyllobacteriaceae > Aquamicrobium > Aquamicrobium segne. The sequence goes on along the minus strand of NZ_JBHSLL010000011.1, from coordinate 94,591 downwards.
GGCGAGGGGAAAGTGCCACATCCCCATCAAAAAAACCGGCAGGTGAGGCGCTGGAAGTCATGGCGCATATTTTACGGCAGGTGGATCAGCGCAATCAGCAATAGAGCATTTTTCTTGTTGCAGCGTGCGCTCCAGCAATTGTTCATAGATCGGTTTGCCACCAAGCCATTGTGCGACGAGATTTGCCACAAGGCAGGTAGCCAGCAATGGCATGGTCAATTGATAGGCGCCCGTCAGTTCAAGCGTCAGCACAATACCGACAATGGGAGCGCGCACTGAAGCCGTAAACAGCCCGCCCATTGCCGCAATGGCAAAGGCCGTGGTAACGCCGCCAAAACTGGGCAGCAGGCTTTCAACAACTGTGCCAAAAGCCAGCCCGAGACAGGCGGCAAGGGCAAGGATTGGCGCAAAAATGCCGCCGGGAACACCGGAGGAATAGCTGCCGACCATGGTGGCAAAGCGTATAAGCGCCAGCGCCAGCAGCAACAAAAGTGCCGGTTTTTCAGTCACAAGCTCCATGACGACGCTTTCGCCGCCCGTCACGGTTTTCGGCAACAGGATGAACAGCGCACCGATACAAAGACCGGCCAACGCCGGATAAAGATAAGGTGTCCGCTCATGCATCCATCCCGCAAAATTAAGGGCATGCAAGATGCTGGTGTTCAAGATAACTCCGACAAGGCCCAGAACACAGCCAAGTGCGGCAAAGGCCGGGAGCAGGCCAAGCGGCATTTCCGGTGAAAAAAGCGTCATGTCGGGCGCCATGCCGCCAATCAGTTGCGTCATCAGCACGGCCAGCAGGGAGGCGGCGATAATGCCCATATAGGTAAAAAAATTATAGGGAAATTGCTTGCGGGTTTCTTCAATGACAAACAATATTCCGGCAATCGGCGCATTGAAGGCGCAGGCAAGACCAGCCGCCGCACCTGCTGCCAGAAGACCGCGTCTTTCGATTTTGCTCAACCTGATGGTGGAAGACAGCATGGCGGCAATGGATGCACCGATATGGATGGTCGGGCCTTCGCGTCCCAGCACCAGCCCGGAGCCGATGGCGATGATGCCGCCAAAGAATTTGACCGGCAGGATTTTTGCCCAGCGGACAACCCGCAAGCCTTCCATCGCCCCTTCAATTTCCTGAACGCCGCTGCCACTGGCTTCCGGCGCAATGCGGCGCACCATGAAAACGGCAGCAAGCGTCAGTGTCATGGTGATGAGGGCAGCGGAAAGCACCAGCAACGGTCCATCGAGCCATTGCCGCAAATGATTAGGCCAAAGCACGGCTGCATTGATGGCAAGATGAAATAATGAGCCAATTATTCCCGCCAGCAGACCGACAAGTGCGGCCAGCACGATATAGCTAGCCTGTCCGCTGCTGCCGGTCTTTGCTGGCCAGAACTGTCCTGTTTTCATGAGTTTCCTGCTGGCACGACTCATGTTAGTAAAATCCAGATGCTGGCAAAGCCCATGGTGGCAAGTGTGACCAGCGCCCCGGCGCGGCTGAATTCACCAAACGAGATTTTCAAGCCGAAAGCCGCAGCACGCTCGACCATGATGATCCCGGCAAGGCTGCCGAAGATGATCAGATTGCTGGAAAAATGTGTGCCAAGCGACAAGGCCGCCCCCAGTGCATTCGGGTCGCTGTCGGCGTGGAGATAAGGCACCAGCAGGATGACAGCGGGATTGTTGCCGACAAGATTGCTTAACACGGCGCTGATGAAGAACAAAGGCAAAGGCTCTCCCAGATCTATGCCGCTTTCGGTCATATACCCAAGCAGGATCTGTGGCAGGCCGGTGGCGGCAAGGGCGGCATTGACAACAAACAGGCCGGTAATCAGCAACAGGAGATTGCCATCGACCTGCCCCAGCATGTCTTTTGATGAAATCCGGCGGCTTAAAAGAAGAAACCCTGCGCCGCTTAGCGCCACCAGTTCGCGCGGCCAGTCGGTGAAGATGAAGGCGCCAATCACACTAAGACCTATGATGGCGGCCTTCAGCGTCTCGGCCAATGAAAATACGGGCAGGGTTGCGGCCAGTGGGGTGGCCTGTGGGGCGGCTTGCGCGGTGAGGGCTGGTTTTGCTGTCAGCTTCCAGCGCCCGCGATAAAGAAAGCAGATAATGGCCCAGATCATTGGCAGGGCGATCAATGCTGGCAGGGCGGCAATTTTTGAAACCCCGGCAAAAGACAGATGCAGCTTTTGCGCTGCAATCATGTTTTGCGGGCTGCCAATGATGGTGGCGGCCGCCCCTGCATTGGCGGCAAAGCAGAAGCCGAGCAGGAAGGGGATGGGGTTCAAACCGCGTGACAGGGTGAGTGAAATCAACAGCGGGCTCATGGCCACCGCCACCACATCATTGGTCAAAAAAGCCGCCATCAAGCCTGAAGCGCCAATCAGCATGGCAAGAAGCAGCGGCTCGGAAACATTGGATTCTGCAACGCGCTGCGTGGTCCAGCCATAAAATCCGGAGACGGTAAAAGCTGCCGAGACCACCATCAGGCCAAACAACATGCCAAGGCTGCTATAGTCGATCGCGGCCCAGGCGCTTGCTGCGCTGATGCTGCCGGTTGCCATGACGGCAACTGCGCCGATGACGGCAGCCCCGGTGCGATCGACCTTGAAGCCCGGCAAGGTGCCAAGACCCATCACCAGATAGACCAGCAGGAAAATGGTCAGCGTTAGATCCATGATCGTTGCTCCGGCCGAATCAGCGGTCTTCGCTTGCTTTCATGTTCCACAAGTTGAAGGCCCGTTCGCCATAAAGGTCGGCATCAAGATCTTCTTCCTGCATCTTTTCCGGCACGCGCAAATTGCTCAGCCTGTCGAGAGCGCGTAAAAGCAGATGGGTGATGATCCACGCATAGACACAGACAGTGAGGATGGCGGCAATCTGGACAAGAAGCTGGTACAGCCCGGCCGACACCGCATTGATGTGCGAACTGGCCAGAACGCCAATCAGGATCGAGCCGGTAATGCCGCCAATGCCATGGGCGCGAAACACTTCCAGCGTGTCATCGATCTTCAGCCATTCCTGAATATATTTGGCATAATAGCAGGCGGTCGCACCGATTGCCCCGATCAGCAGCGCCGAGATTGGCTCGACATAGCCAGAGGCAGGTGTAATGGTGGCAAGGCCAGTGACGGCGCCAACCAGCACGCCGGAAAAGGATGGCCGCCCGGTCTCGCGCCATTCCCAATACATCCACACCAGCATGGCAATGGAACCGGCCAGCATTGTATTGGTGAAGGCATAAGCTGCCAGCGCATCCGCCGCATAGGCCCCACCGGCATTGAAGCCGAACCAGCCGAACCACAAAAGCCCGGCGCCCAGCGCAACCAGCGGCAGGCTGGTGGGGGCCGATTTGGTGCTTTCACCCGCTGCCACGCAGCGCTTGCCAAGATAGCCCGCCGTAGCCAGCGCTGAAACGCCTGCGGTTGCGTGAATGACGATGCCACCGGCAAAATCGACAACACCGAGCTTTGACAAAAATCCTCCACCCCAGACCCAGTGGGCGACAGGCAGATAAATCAGGATGGTCCAGAGCGCGATGAAGATCAGATAGGGGCCAAAGCGGATGCGCCCGACAAAGGCCCCGGTCATCAGGGCCGGCGTGATGATGGCAAACATCATCTGATAGCCGAAGACCAGAATGAAAGGCACGCTTTTGGCATAGGCAGGGTTTGGCTCGACGCCGATCTGATACATGCCGAAATAGGTGCCGATATTGCCGATGACGCCGCCAATCGACGGGCCAAAGGCAAGCGAAAAACCACCAAACACCCAGATCAGACTGACAACGCCGATACAGACGAAATTCTGGATCATGATCGAAAGCACGTCGCGCTGTTTCACCATTCCGCCATAAAACAGCGCCAGCGCCGGTGTCATCATGCACACAAGCGCCGTGCAGATCAGAAGAAAGGCGGTATCGCCGGGATTGATGCTGCTCATGGAAGGCTCCAATCTTCAGGACGTTTTTTTGTCAGCCGTGGCGTGATGGGCGACGGGCTTGTGCGGATGGGGGCTGAGGAGTTTTTTGGGTGCGATGAAGAGATACATCGTCAGCACATAGGGAGCGGTGAAGGAGGGCAGCCCGGAAGGCGCCATGATTACATCAAGCGCGCCTTGCACGAAAACGGTCATCACCGTGGCAATTCCGGCATAAAGCACGACTTTGGTCGAGGTTTTCATGAAGATGACGCCAACAGCCATGGCTGTCAGGACCGGGCTGAAGCCATAAAGCCCCTGTGAGACGGTGGCGGGATCAGCGCGCATGACAATGGCCATGACAAGCGCAATGGCCGACCCGGCCATTGCTGCAATGCCCGCCGGGCGCGATGCAATGAAAATGCCAACAAGAATGATCACGCCACTAATGGTGTCGCCCAGCAAAAAGACCTGCCCGATATTGCGAAAGAAGATGTCGAGCAGTTCCATCACTGCCGGAATGCTGGCCGTGCCTTGCACATAGTCGCTGGCGAGTTTGGGTGCATTGCCCGTGACCTGCAGCGACCCGAAAGAATAGGCCCCGGCAAGCAATAACCATGTGGTCAAGACAAACGGGCCAGTGGAGCCGGGAATGCCCCAGCTTTTGGTCAAGGTGGCGGCAAAACTGGCGGTGACAATTGTGCTGACCGCCGCACCGATGACGATATAAAGCCACAAAAACGGTGAGGCTGCGATGAAGGTCGGCAGTGCTATACCCACCAGAATGCCGTTAAAGCCAAACAGCCCCGCCTGAACCGACGCCTCATCATATTCAAGCGCCCGGGCGGTTACCGTGGCAATGATGAGCCCAAGCACCGCCCCGATCGTCGTTGCCCAGACACCGGTGGCGTAGGAGGCAAAACCAATGGCGATGAGGAAAAAGAGGCCGGTCAGGGCATTTTCCATAAAAAACACCTGGCCGGCGCCTTTGAGGCTGGGGGTCAGAAAATTGCTCTTGTCCAACATCATCCGTGTCCCTCGCGTCTCATCAGGCCCATAAAAACTGTTCAGAGAGCGTGCGCCCGCGGGCTTCCTCACGCACGACCTGCCAGAAGCGCCGCACTTGCGCCCGCACGTCATAAGATTCCACGCCAACGGCGCGAAACATCAGTCCGGCCTGATTGGGAAGCTGTGAGACGCCGGAAATGCTGCGCGGGTTTTTATCCGGAAAATCGACCTCGATGCGCTGATGTATGCGCGAAGCGACCTCTGGCGGTGTCAGGCAGGCGACATTGGCGAAAGCATCAAAACCGCCCATGACGGCGGCAAAATCGATGGTAGGATTTTCCTTGTTGATCAGCACCTTGTCGGTGAACAGGCGTTGCCCGCCCGGCCGCTTAGCCGTCACCTTCATCGACAGAAGATCAAAGCCGAAGCGCTCGCTTTCATGATGATGCTTGCGTCCGCTCATCATCATTTCAGCATAAAGCACTGTTGCGCTTTCATCGACGGTGATGTCCGTTTCATTGATGAAGCGCGAATCCCGATAGGGGATGGTGAAGTCGGGCACATATTCAAGATAGGCCCCGGCCTTGGCACGTATATCGAGATGCTGAGAGGCATAATTGGCATCCATGCGATGAATGCGGTTTGCCCCTTGTGTCGTCACCTGGGCGCAGGCGCCTTCATCGACGCTGATTTCCATGCGGTAGCGGTCGCCCTGCAAGATGCCGCCGCCGACCGAAATGATCGAGCAGATCGGCAATTCGGGCATGGCTTCATCCCAGTACAGCGCCTGCTGCACCAGAAGGGGCGCGACGCGATAAAGATCATGCAGCACCGAGCGCTCACCGCGCTGCGAAAAGCCCAGCCGCAATTGCCCGATCTTGCCCGGCCCTGCCGCACGCATCTGCGCCGGTTCGGTACGAAAACCATTCAGTTCGCGGGCAATGTCAATGCGTGCCAGATTTTCATGCAGCATCATTATCTTATCCGGCTGCTGCTTGAGAAACTGGTTTGTGCGCCACATCAAACAGCGCCATATGCATGATCAGTTCGATAAGTGTGTCGATGCCTTCGCCGGTTTTGCAATTGGTGAAGACAAAGGGTTTTTTGCCGCGCATCAGCCTTGAATCGCGGTCCATCACCTCAAGGCTTGCCCCGACATAAGGGGCCAGATCTGTCTTGTTGATGACCAGAATATCCGACTGACAAACACCGGCGCCGTTCTTGCGCGGGATCTTGTCGCCAGCGGCAACGTCAATGACATAGATATAAAAATCAGCCAGCGCCGGGCTGAAAGTCAGCGTCAGATTATCGCCGCCGGACTCAATCAAAATGACATCGCTGTCAGGATATTTTTCTTCCAGTTCCTCAACGGCGGCAATATTCATCGACGGGTCTTCGCGCACCGCCGTATGCGGGCAGGCTCCGGTTTCGACGCCGACGATCTTTTCTTCAACCAGAATGCCGTTCAGGGTGCGCCGCACCTGTTTGGCGTCTTCGGTCGTCACCACATCATTGGTGATGATGAGCGGCTTGATGCCCATATCGATCAGGATCGGGGTGATTGTCTCGATCACCGCTGTCTTGCCTGAACCAACTGGTCCGCCAATGCCGATGCGGGTGATTTTCTTCATGGCGCTCTCGTGCTCAATTCATGAATAATCGCAGATGCGTTTTGGTGTGATGGGCGACAAGAACATCGAAAACCGGCGCGAAGCCTGACATTTCTTCGAGGTCCAGATCGCGCACCGCGTGATAGTGGTGTGCTGCCTTTTCCTGCTGCGCATAAAGAATGCGCTGGGTATCGAGATGGTCGATGCGCATCAGGCGAAGGGCAGCACTTAACACCATGGAGGCCACGCCATAATGCTGGACGGTGAAGGCGTCAGATTCGCTTGCCCCCATCTGTGCCAGCGCGATTGCCTGGCCAACCGGAAAACAGCCGGGAGTGGAAGCGGTTTTGATGTCGGTGAGCCAGTCAGCCAGCAGCGGGAAATCGCCGATTTTCAAGGAAAGCTCAGCAAATTTGCGTCCCATGCGGGCAAGCATCAATTGCTGTTCTTCGCCGATGCGCCGCTCCCACAAGGCGTGATCGGCTTCACACACCGCTGCATAATCACCGGCGAGGGCGGCGCGATGTGCATGCAGAAGCGCAATCCCGTCCATATGGGCGGATTGGCGCAGCAAAAGCTCGACATAGTGGCCAAGGCTTGCCGTATCGCTGACCCGGCCGGTTTGCAATGCGGATTCCAGCCCTTGCGAAAAGGCGAATGAGCCGATTGGCAGGGTTGAATCTGAAAATTGCAATAATCGCGCCAGAAGCACCATATCCATGGCGTCAATGTCCGCCATCATGCGCGTGGGGGTGAGAATGGTCGTGCTCATGTTCATACCCATGCCCATGAGAATGTACGCCATGGTGGTGATGCGGCGTGGCGTCGGCCCCGGCAAACAGCAGGCGCACTTCGCTGGCGCTGAGTTTTGACGCAACCTCTTCGCCCGGTTCAAAGCGCATTGCGGCCCGCTTGAAAGCGTGGGTGCGCATGACCGAACTCATCACCTTGCGATCAACCGACAAGGGCACATAGATCACCGTGCCCTTGATGATGGCGGGCCAGTGCTGGTTGCCCAGCCCATGACCAAGCTCAAAGGCAATTTGCAGGATTTCGGTGGCTGACAAGCCATCAAGATCCTGCATTTCAATGACCATGACTTCTTTCATGGCAATGCGGGCAATGACGATCTTGTCGGTCGCCACATCGTGATACAGCACATCGCCATCATGCAAATGTGTGGAGCGCGGCAGCGAGATCGCCAGTTCAATCCCGCCTTTGGAGGCTTTGCGCAACCGGTTCTTTGGGGCTTCCCACTGCTCCAGCACCAGATGATCAACAGCATTGCGCTGGCGATGGTCCTGCCACTGACCATCCCGGATATGTCCGAGTATCTTTTCAACGAGGATCATGGCGCGGTCATTCAACTGAAGAAATGCAATTGTGTCATCGGCAGGCTGGTCGCCGGCTCAATGGTTGCATGTTCGCCATCAACGGTGACGGCAAAGGTTTCAGGATTGACCTCGATGGTCGGCAGGCTCGCATTGCGCACCATGGAGGATTTGCCAACAATGCGTGTGCCGGAAACCGGCATCACCTGCGAGCGCAATTCATAGCGCCCGACAATGCCGTCCTGCATGGCGGCAAGAGAGGTGAAGGTGACGCGCGTGCTTGCCAGTGCCGAGCCCATCGCACCATACATCGGGCGATAGCTCACCGGCTGTGGCGTCGGCAGCGAGGCATTGGGGTCGCCCATCAGCGCCCATGAGATCATGCCACCCTTGATGACCATTTTGGGTTTGGCGCCGAAAAAGGCCGGTTCCCACAACACCAGATCGGCCATCTTGCCGACCTCGACCGACCCGATAATGTTGCTGACACCTTGCGCAATCGCCGGATTGATCGTTACCTTGGCAACGAAGCGCAACACGCGCTGATTGTCATTGCCGGATTTGTCGCCGCCATAAGCGCCACGGCGCAACTTCATCAGATGCGCGGTCTGGATGGTGCGCAACCAGTTTTCACCAACCCGACCCATCGCTTGACTGTCACTCGACAGAATCGAGATTGCGCCAAGATCGTGCAGCACGTTTTCAGCCGCAATTGTTTCAGCCCGCACCCGGCTTTCGGCGAATGCCACATCGGTTGGAATTTTGGGGCTGAGATTATGACAGATCATCGTCATGTCGAACAATTCGGCCTGCGAATTGATGCCATAGGGCAGCGTTGGATTGGTTGAGGAGGGAAGCACATTAGGCTGTCCGGCAACGCGGATAATGTCGGGCGCATGGCCGCCACCGGCACCTTCAGTATGATAGGTGTGGATGGTGCGCCCCTCAAAGGCGGCAATGGTGTTTTCGACGAAACCGGCTTCATTGAGCGTATCTGTATGAATACAGACCTGCACATCATAGCGGTCGGCAACCGCCAGCGAGGTGCGGATGGCCTCTGGCGTCGAGCCCCAGTCTTCGTGAATTTTCAGGCCCATGGCCCCGGCATGAAGCTGTTCTTCCAGCGGCGCGGTGCTGGAGCAATTGCCCTTGCCCAGCACCCCGGCATTGACCGGCCAGCTATCGAAGGCGCGCAGCATCATTTCGATGTTCCACGTTCCGGGCGTGATCGTGGTGCCATTGGTGCCATCACTGGGGCCAATGCCGCCGCCAAACAGCGTGGTCACACCGTTGCTGAGTGCGGCCTGCGCCTGCTGTGGCGAAATGAAATGGACGTGGGCATCGATGCCGCCAGCCGTCAGAATCAGATGCTCGCCGGAAATGGCGTCGGTTCCCGGCCCGATGGCAAGACTTGCCGTTACCCCCGGCATGGTTGAAGGGTTGCCCGCCTTGCCGATGCCGCAGACAAGGCCGTTCTTGATGCCGACATCTGCCTTGATGACACCCTGAACCGCATCGACAATCGTCACATTGGTGATGATGAGGTCCGGCGCGCCATTGTCGCTGGTCAGTTCATTGTCATAGCCCATGCCGTCACGCAGCGTCTTGCCGCCGCCATAGACGGCCTCTTCGCCGTAAACGCGCAGATCCTGCTCGATTTCAATATAAAGATCGGTGTCGCCAAGGCGGATCTTGTCGCCGGTGGTGGGGCCATAAAGGTCGGAATATTGCTGTCTTGAAATTTTAACCATGATCGTAGCTGTCCGATACTGGATTTGAAAAAACGGGCTTACGGCTTGTTTTTGAAGCCGTAGCGCTCGACGCGCTCCATGGCGTCGGAAAGGCGAGGACGGGTGTCGTCATAGCTTTCATCGCCGACCCAGCCATTGACCAGACCGTTGAAGCCGATGACACGCTGCTTGCCCTGATAGGGAATGAGCACCACCTGCTTTTCATCGCCCGGTTCAAAGCGCAGCGCCGTGGTGGCCGGAATGTTGAGCCTTTTGCCGAAAGCCTGTTCACGGTCGAATTCCAGCGCGGCATTGACCTCAAAAAAATGAAAATGCGAGCCGACCTGAATCGGCCGGTCGCCGGTATTGCGAACTTTAAGCTGCGTGGTCGGATAGCCGGCATTGATTTCAATATCACTGGCAGCCAGTATCAGGCCGCCGACCGGTGCTGTCGCTTTTGTTGAAGCCATCTTTGTCGCCTTTTTGCTGGATCAAGCCTTACTGAATCGGGTCGTGAACGGTCACAAGGCGGCTGCCATCGGTGAAGACAGCCTCGACCTGCACGTAAGGGATCATGGCGGCAACGCCGTCCATGACATCATTGACGGTGATCGTCTTGCGGGCCAGTTCCATGACCTGTTCGAGCGTCTTGCCAGCGCGTGCGCCGTCAAGGGCAGCGGTGGCGATCAGCGACACAGCTTCGGGATGATTGAGCTTCAAGCCATCATCCTTCCGCCGCTGAGCGATTGTCGCCATCATGTAAATCATCAGCTTGTCTGTTTCGCGGGGGGTCAGATGCACGCAAAGCCTCCTGGAGGTTCTGAGTTTTGGTTTCTGCCGGGCTGATAGCCTGCGGTTGATTACAATTACAGGTAGTGTTTAAAAAATACAATCCATGATTGTATGTTATCCTTAAACTCAGGTAAGGAAAGCCTGATGCCTTGGGGTCAGGCCATGTCTGTGGAGAGCCTGGCGTCGGGCGCAAATGCAATGCGTTCAGGCGGAAGTTTTCGAGCGCTGCGGAACGATCCGCAATTCACCGTAGGAGACGGATTTTTGCGCGATGATTGCTTTGGAGAAATTGCGCACCAGATCTGTTGCGCCTTTCAGGATGCTGATTTCAAGGCAGTTTTCCATATCAAGGTGAATATGCATGGAAACGATTGAAATATCATGATGATCATGATGTGAGGCGGTCAGTTTTTGTGCCAGATCGCGGGCCTCGTGGTTATAGACATAGCTCAGGATTCCAACGCAGTCCGGCATGTCGCCTGCATCAAGTGCTGCGCTGCGCAGCCCCAGCCGGACAAGGTCGCGGATGATTTCGGAGCGGGTCTGGTAGCCGTTACGCTCACTCATCCGGTCCATTTCTTCCATGAGGTCATCATCCATGGTGATGGTGATTCTTTTCATGAGCCGCCTCCTGATTTATTGCAACTTTAACACGAAAAGACTGGACGAGTCACACATATGCTGTTTTGATGAAATCGTCATACTTTCATCCAAAGGTTGTATTTCATGGTCGGGCTGTTGTTGCGTGTGGTTGCCATTATTGGCGGGCTTGGCATGGGAGCTTGCGCCATGCTGGCTCCGGCCATGGCCGTGGAGCGGTTGAATTTTTCATGGGTTTCAAATGTCGGCCCGCTCAATCCGCATGGCTATTCGCCCAACCAGATGTTTGCGCAAGCCATGGTCTATGAACCGCTGGTGCGCTACCGTGCTGATGGCACGATTGCGCCATGGCTTGCCCTCTCATGGGAAATTTTCGATGATGGGCGCAGCGCTCAATTTCACCTGCGTAAAGATGTAACCTTCTCCAATGGCGAGCCCTTCAATGCGGCGGCCGTGGCCGCCAATTTCGAGGCCATCCTCAAGGATCGGGAAAGCCATTCCTGGCTCGAACTGGCCAATCAGATTGCCAGCGTTGAAGTAACCGGACCTTATTCTGTGCTGCTGCGGCTGAAAGAGCCTTATTATCCCCTGTTGCAGGAACTGGCGCTGCCGCGGCCGTTTCGCTTTGTTGCGCCGTCGCAATTCATCAATGGCGGGACCATGGAAGGCATTGTTGCTCCCATCGGCACCGGGCCATGGGTGCTTTCACAAACCAGGCCCGGTGAGCATGATCTTTTCATCCGCAATGAACGCTATTGGGGACAAAAGCCTGCCTATGACGAGATTGACGTCAAGGTGATATCTGACCCCAACAGCCGCGCAATCGCTTTTGAAATCGGCGATATCGATCTGATCTATGGTGTCGATGGTCCAATCTCGCCGGATAATTTTCAGCGATTTGCGGCCATGCCAAAAATCAGTTCCGCCTTGTCCGGGCCAATGGAAACGCGGCTGATTGCACTCAACAGCAAGAGTGGACCGACACGCGATCTGGCAGTGCGCAAGGCCATCAATCACGGCGTTGACAAGGATGCGATCATTGCAACAATCCTCTACAATACCGAAACCCGGGCCGATGCGCTTTATGCGCCGAATGTGCCCTATGCCAATATCGGCCTTGCGCCCTATCTTTATGACCCGGCAAAAAGCATCGCATTGCTGGAAGAAGCGGGCTGGGTGTTGGAGCCGGGAAGCGGGCTGCGCAGCCGGAATGGCGAGGCGCTGAAACTTGATCTGGTTTTCACCGGCACCGACGCCATTTCCAAGTCGATTGCCGAGATCATTCAGGCTCAGCTTGCCACTATCGGCATTGGTGTTTTTCTGATCGGCGAAGAAGAAAGCAGCGTAACTGCGCGCCAGCATGATGGCCGTTTTGGCATGATTTTCAGCCAGACCTTTGGCGCGGCCTATGATCCGCATGCGCATTTAAGCTCGATGCGCACCCCTTCTCATGCCGATTATCAGGCGCAACTTGGCCTGCACGACAAGGCACAGCTTGACGCGCGTATCGGTCAGGCTCTGCTTTCACGCGATGAGGCCACAAGGCAGGCGCTGTATGCAAATATCCTGAACCGCCTGCATGAGGAAGCCATCTATCTGCCGCTCACTTATGTGGCTATCATGGCGCTGGGGCGCCCGGGCGTCAAGAATATTTCCTTTAGCGCCCTATCGAGCGAAATTCCGTTTGAGCGTTTTGCGCCGGCACTGGACTGATGCGCTCATGATGGGATTTATTCTTCGTCGCCTGCTTTTATTGCCGCTGCTGTTGCTGCTGGCGTCCATGGCGATTTTTTTCCTGTTGCAACTTGGGCGCTCCGACCCGGCACTGGACTATCTACGCCTGTCGCGCGTGCCGCCAACGGAAAGCAGCATTCAGGCCGCCAGAGATATGCTGGGTCTCACGCCCTCGCTCACGGCACAATATCGTGACTGGTTGTGGCGGGCGCTGCATCTGGATTTTGGCACATCTTATGTGTCGGGCCGCCCCGTGCTGCCGGACATGCTTTATTATTTGCCTGCAACCTTGCAGCTTGCCGGTGCGGCGCTGGCTTTTACCCTCATTGTCTCGATCCCGATGGGCATGTGGGCGGCCAGACATCGTAACCGGATGCCCGACCATATTGTGCGCCTGGTTGCCTTTCTCGGTGTTTCCATGCCCAATTTCTGGCTTGGTTTTTTGTTGGTGATGCTGTTTTCGGTTCAGCTTGGCTGGCTGCCTGCCATGGGACGCGGCGGCTGGAGCCATATGGTGATGCCCGCTCTTGCTTTGTCCTTCATGTCGCTGGCGATCAATGCAAGGCTGCTGCGAGCCTCCATGCTGGAAGTCGCAGGCCAGCGCCATATTGTTTATGCAAGGCTTCGCGGCCTGACAGAGACCCACATTGAGCGCTCTCATATTCTGCGCAATGCGCTGCTGCCGGTCATTACCGCGACTGGCATGTATGCGGGCGAGTTGATTGGCGGCACTTTAATCATTGAAAGCGTCTTTGGCTGGCCCGGTGTCGGGCGCTATGCCGTCTCGGCAATTTTCAACCGTGACTATCCAGTGATCCAGTGTTTCACGCTGTTGATGGTCGCCATTTTTGTCATCTGCAATCTGGTTGTCGATATTGTTTCAGCCTGGGCCGATCCCCGTATCCGGCTTTCGGCCATGGGGGTTGAATGAGCGATTTTGTTCTTGAACATCAAAGCGCCGTTCCTGCCCGCTCTGCCCGTTCAAGCGCAGGCGGGCGGCCTGCACTTGTCATGATTGTCGCGCTCATCACCGCCGCCATTTTGGGACCGATGCTGAGCCCCTATGCCCCGGATGCCATCAATCTGGGGCAGCGTCTGCAACCGCCCGGTTTTGAGCATTTTCTTGGCACTGATCATCTGGGCCGTGATATTCTGACCCGTTTGATGATGGGCGCGCGTCTGTCGATTGGAACGGTTTTTATCACTTTGCTGCTGATTGTTGTGCTGGGTGCGGCCATTGGCGGCGCATCCGGTTTTATCGGCGGGCGGACCGATCAGGTCATCATGCGCATTGCGGACGTATTCTTGACCTTCCCGACACTGGTGCTGGCGCTGTTCATGATCGGTGTGCTTGGTACCGGGCTGGTCAATGTCATTATCGCCATCGTCCTGTCGCATTGGGCCTGGTATGCGCGCATGGTGCGCGGCATTGTCTTGTCGCTGAAGCATCGTGATTTCATTCTTGCCTCGCGCCTGGCCGGGGTGAAAAACTTTCGTATTTTTACCCGTCATCTTTTACCGGCAACGGCATCGCAGCTTGTCGTTCTGGCAACGCTCGATATCGGCCATATCATGCTGCATGTCTCTGCCCTTTCCTTTCTGGGTCTGGGGGTTGCCCCGCCTGCCGCCGAATGGGGGGTGATGCTCAGTGACGCCCGCCAATATGTGTGGACGCAGCCCTTTCTGATGATCTGGCCGGGCCTGGCGCTGTTTGTCACCGTCATGGCGTTTAATCTGGCAGGTGATGCGTTGCGCGACCGGCTCGATCCGCATCTGAAAATGGAGCATTCGCATTGAGCCAGCGCACATTGCAGATCAAGGCTTTGACTGTCGAGACGCAGCGCCAAGGCCAGCGTGTGAAGCTGGTTGACAATCTCAGCCTGAGCGTTGAACGGGGCAAGGTTCTGGCGCTGGTTGGCCCCAGTGGTTCGGGAAAATCATTGACCTGTGCAGCCAGTCTTGATGTCTTGCCACCCGGAACATGGCGCAAGGCAGGTGTTATCTCGATTGATGGTGAGGTGCGTTCCCCGTCCAGTTTGCGCGGGCGTGAGGTGGCGGTAATCCTGCAAAATCCACGCAGCGCTTTCAATCCAGTGCGCACAATGTGCAGCCATGCTTATGAAACACTGCACGCCATTGGTGCTGATCTGCCCGGCTGGCAAGAACGTGCCGCAATGGCGATGATCGCCGCAGGCCTGTCGGAGCCGCAGCGCATTTTTGACCTGTATCCGTTTGAAATGAGCGGCGGCATGTTGCAGCGCATGATGATTGCGCTGGCGCTGATGAGTGAAGCGCCGTTTCTGTTTGCCGATGAGCCGACCACCGATCTTGATCTGATTGTTCAAAGAGACATTCTTGATCTGCTTGAGCGGCTGAAACAGGAGCGTGGGCTCGGCATTTTGCTTGTCACTCACGATATGGGTGTTGTGGCGCGGCTGGCTGAGCAGGTTGCGGTGATTGATAGCGGTCGCATTGTTGAGGCGGCAGCGGTGTCTGACCTGTTTTTGCGCCCGGTACACCCAACAACGCGCCAGTTGATTGATGCGCATCTGTCGCTTTATGGCATGGAGTGGGCTGCATGAGCCTGTTGGTGGCAACAAATATTTCGCGCAGCTATTCCCGCCTTTCGCTGGTGGGATCAGCAAAGCCGAAACTGGCGCTTGAGCAGGTTTCCATCGCGGTGGAGGCTGGCGAAACACTTGCACTTTTAGGGCGCAGCGGTTGCGGAAAAAGTACGCTGGTGCGCCTTTTGGCCGGTCTTGAAAAGCCTGATAGCGGTGAAGTCCGGTTTGAGGGCAAGCCGCTTGCCAGATTGTCAAAGCCGGAGCGGGCAGTTTTTCGCCGTTCCGTACAAATGGTGTTTCAAGATTCCTTCGGGGCGGTGGACCCGCGCTGCACCATTGGCGAGATCATTGCTGAACCGCTGCGTCATCTTCTTGGCCTAAACGCTAAAGCCTGTGCGGCAAGAACGGCTGAACTTTTATGGAAAGTCGGGCTGGAGCCGGGCGAGACGAAAAAGCTGCCGCAACAAATGAGTGGCGGGCAGTTGCAGCGTGTGTGCATTGCCCGTGCGCTTGCGCCGCAACCGCGCCTTGTCATCCTTGATGAAGCTGTTTCCAATGTCGATCTGCACCAGCAGGTTCAATTGCTTGATCTTTTTGACAGGCTTGCGCGTGACACGCATGTTGCCTGGCTTTTTGTCACCCATGATCTGCGTCTGGTCGAGCGCTTTTGTTCACGCATCGTGGTCATGGATGCCGGGCGTATATGTGAAGAAACCGTGGTTGCGCGCCCGTTGCAGCTTGCATCTGCCACAGGCAGGGCTTTGCAGGAGGCTATTTTGCCAGCACTACCGCATGTCTTGACCCCGAAACCGGTTCCCGGTTCGGGAGACCGGCTCTAACCGCATTATTGCGACGTCAGACGATTCTGTCTGTACTCACAAAATGCTCCAGCTTCTTTTTAGCCGCATTTATGCGACGCCAGATGATTCCATCTGTGCTCACAAAATGCTTTAGCGCTCACGCCAGGAGACGAAATGGGCGGCCTGTTTCAACACGGCTGCCCGCTCGCCAAAAGGTTCAAGCAGATCCAAGGCTTGCTCCACCAGCCCGTCAAGCTGGCGGCGCGCCCAGTCTGCTCCGTGAAGTGCGGCCAGCGTGGCCTTTCCGGCAGCCACGTCCTTGCCGGTTGCCTTACCAAGCTGGTCGGCATCGGCCGTCAGATCAAGAAGATCATCGGCAAGCTGGAAGGCAAGCCCGATGGCAGAGCCGAATTCGGCCAGCCGTTCGCGGTCGCCATCGGCGGCACCTGCCACAATGGCGCCTGCTTCGCAGGCATAGCGAAACAGCGCCCCGGTTTTCATCGCCTGCAAGCGGATAATGCCCGCCTCGTCGGGTTTTTTGTGTTCGGCATCAAGATCAAGCATCTGGCCGCCCACCATGCCGCCAATGCCTGAAGCGCGCGCCAGACCGCGTATGAGTGCAAGCCGTGCGGCAGGTGGCATGGCTGAGGGGCTTCTGTCGTCGCTATCGTCAGCTATGATGTCAAAAGCCAAAGTCAGCAGGCCATCGCCTGCAAGAATGGCCGAAGCCTCGTCAAAAGCCTTATGAACTGTTGGCTGGCCGCGGCGCATATCGTCATCGTCCATGGCTGGCAGATCATCGTGAATGAGCGAATAGCAATGTACGCATTCAAGGGCTGCGGCCACACGCATGGCTTCGCGCTGGCGGGATTTTGCGCCAAACAGGGCGGCACTTTCCACAACAAGAAAAGGCCGCAGGCGCTTGCCGCCATTAAGCGCGCCATGGCGCATGGCGGCCATCAACTGTTTTGGGCGGATGATTTCGCCCGGCAGCGGGCCGTCGCCTAAAATATCGCGCAGCAGCGTTTCAATGGCCTGCGCCTGATTGTCGAGCAGGTTTTCAAAGTCAATTCGGGCGTCGTTTTCCATATGAGGAGCGGTAGCCGACGCGCAAACATTGCGCAAGCAGCCAAGCACCTTTATGCGGGAGAGGGGCAGGTGGGGAGCGGCATCATGTCGGAACCGATCATAAAGCAGAATGGTGAAGGGTTGACCCATCAGGGACGAAGTATGGCTTTGCGTCATAAAAGTGCAGGCAAACGTGGCAACTGGCTTCGTCTGGTAATGAAGTCTGTCTTGCTTGTCGTCTTGTTCCCCGTCGTGCTGACCTTGCTGTATCTGCCGCCTTTCGTGCATCCGGTCTCGACCCTGATGGTGAAAGATTTGATCAGCTTTTCCGGCTATGAGCGCCGCTGGGTGCCGCTCGATCAGATTGCGCCGGTGCTTGCCCATTCGGTCATCATGTCTGAAGACGGGCAGTTTTGCGCGCATCACGGGGTGGATCTGGGCGAATTGCGGGTCGTCATCAATGATGCGCTGGCGGGCAAAAGCACACGTGGTGCTTCCACCATCACCATGCAGACGGTAAAAAATCTTTATCTTTGGCAAAAGCCGTTGACGAGCTTGCGTAAAGCCGTGGAATTGCCGCTGGCGATTTATGTCGATCTGGTGATGCCGAAACGGCGGATCATGGAGATTTATCTCAATATCGCTGAATGGAGCCCCGGAATTTACGGCATTGAGGCGGCAGCACAGCATTATTTTGGCGTGCCCGCATCAAAGCTGACGCGCCGCCAGGCGGCTTTGCTGGCTGTCACATTGCCCAATCCGCAAGCGCGCAATCCGGCCAAGCCGGGGCCCGGCTTGCGCAGGCTGGCCAATCTGATAGAACGCCGTAGTGCGCGTTCAGGAGCCTATGTAGGCTGCCTGAAATCAACGCAGAGCTAAAAAATTTACTGTGCCCGGCTGGTCAAAAGACTGCAGGCCGTGTATAGGCACGCCACTTTCATCTGGAATTTGGCCTTGCAGATGGCCCTTGGCACTAAGGGCAAAGCAGGCTGTCGAACAAGAGCGGAGCATATAAATGGCCGTACCAAAGCGAAAAACCTCTCCGTCCAAGCGCGGTATGCGTCGTGCAGCCGATGCGCTGAAGGCACCGACCTATGTCGAGGACAAGAATTCGGGCGAAATGCGTCGTCCGCACCATGTTGACCTGAAAACCGGCATGTATCGTGGCCGTCAGGTGTTGACGCCGAAGGAAGGCTGATTTTTTAATGCTTGTCTCTTGAGACTTGAGAACCAGTTTCGAGATAAAGACGAGCGTAAAAACACAAGCTTTAAAAAGGCCGCCTCTGGGTGGCCTTTTTCATTGATATTTATTTTGCGACAAGGTTGCCGCTCCAGAACTGATCAAGCCACAGGTTCAGTTGCGTGAAGCCGGGACTGCTGATGCTGTAGACACGGCGAGTACCTTGCGCCTCCACGCTGACCAGGCCGGCATCAAGCAGAACTTTCAGGTGCTGGGAAACCGCAGGTCTTGAAATTGGCAGGCCGGATGCGAGTTCAGTCACAGTTCTCGGGTGGCGCCGAAGCTCCTCCAGAATGTAACGCCGGTTCGGATCGGCGATTGCGACGAAAGCATAGGCAAGCATCATGCTTTAATGTGCGTCAAATAAATTTAATACTCAACCATTGGTTTCATTTTTTGTCCGCGGATCGAGCGTCAGAGACTGGGGCGTAATCGACCGCTCGACAGGCAAGGTGGTGAAGGCCTCACGCTCATCAATCGGGATGGGCGCCCGTTTTCTGATTCGGAACATGGTGTAGGCGGCAATGGCAAGATGCGCCAGTGCTGTGGTTAAAAGCAGGCTTTCAGGCCGCCACCATTCCATCATGCCGGCAGCCAGCATGGGGCCGATCATCGTGCCGAAGCCGTACAGGATCAGTAACCCGCCGGAGACTTTGACGAATTCTTCCGGGTTTGCATGGTCATTGGCATGGGCGACAGCGATTGAATACAGCGTATAGGCAAAAGCGCCGTAGATTGCTGTCATGGTCAAGACCATGGCGCCCGAGCGGGGCTGAAATAGGAAAATCAGCAGCCCAAGCAGGGCGGCACCCATGGAGGCCCCCACCAGCACATAGCGCCGGTCGGTGCGGTCTGACAGGCGACCGGCGGGCAATTGTGAAAAGGCGCCGGCAATCATGACAATGCTCATCATCACCGCGATTTCAACTGTGGTAATCCCGATGCGGGCGCCATAGACGGGACCAAGCGTGCCCCAGGCGCCATTGGCCACACCAAGCAGCAGGCAGGCAAAGGCGGCCACCGGCGAATTGGCGTAAAGGCCTTTCAGGTCGAGCGACACATCCTGAAGGGGGAGCGGGTGGGAGGCTGTAGAAACCGCAGTGGGAATGAGGGAAAGGCAAAAGAAAATGCCGGTGATCATGAATAGCGAGGCAGAACTGATATTGCCAACGGCAACCATCATCTGCCCGCTCATGACGGAGGCATAGGTGACCATCATGTAAAGGGCAAAAACAGTGCCACGGTTTTCATTGGTGGATTTTTCGTTCAGCCAGCTTTCGATGACCATATAGGCGCCGGCCATGACGAAGCCGGTGAAGACGCGCAAAATGATCCAGGCCACTTCATCGATGATCAGTCCGGTGAGTAGGGCGATAATGGCTGCACAGGCGGCAAAGGTGCCAAAGGCACGCACATGACCGGCACGGCGCACAATACGCGGGGCAAAATAGCAGCCAAGCACAAAGCCTGCCGCCCAGGCGGTGCCGATCAGGCCAAGCGCAGTGGTGGAAAATCCCTCCATCTGGCCGCGCAGCGGCAAAAGCAGACCATGCAGGCCGGAGGCCGCAAGCAGGAAAGCGGTGCCGCGCAGAAGCGACAAGACAGGTCTGTAGGTTGAAAACATGGGCAGCCCGATAGCGAATCACGTTCGATGATATTCACACAGATTGTTTCAGGCTTTTGCGTGGCCGTCTCCCCGGTTGACGACGATGGCCTTCGCTTTTGATGCAAGGCCCGGATCAGCTTTGACGAAGCTGAAGATTGCCATGGTTGTTCTTTTCAAATCCTGCCTTGCCACGATCTTCCAAAATAGCTTTGGTCATTTTAAAGCCTGTCTCTCGAAACTTGAGAACCAGTTTCGAGATAAAGACATGCGTAAAAACAAAAGCTTAAAGCGGGTTACGTGAATCTGAAAGATTGCGACACGCTTTAAGGTCAGGACTGGCAGGAGGACTTCATATGACAGGCAAGACTGAACTGCCGCAAACAATGACGGCAATTGCAATTTCACAACCGGGCGGGCCGGAAGTGCTGAAACCGCAGCTTCGACCCGTGCCGCAGGCGGGGCCGGATGAAATCCTGATCCGAGTGCGGGCAGCCGGTGTCAACCGCCCCGATATTGCCCAGCGTAACGGGTCTTACCCGCCGCCGCCCGGAGCCTCTGATCTTCCGGGCCTTGAGGTGGCCGGGGAGGTTGCCGCATTGGGCGAAAATGCCGGGCGCTGGCGCATTGGTGATCCTGTTTGCGCCCTGACAGCCGGTGGTGGCTATGCGCAATATGTGGCGGTTCATGCCAGTCATGTTCTGCCACTGCCCTCAGGCTTCAGTTTTCACGAGGCGGCAGCCGTGCCGGAAACTTATTTTACGGTCTGGCACAATGTGTTTGAGCGCGGCAGATTGCAGGCAGGCGAGACATTGCTGGTGCATGGCGGCTCTTCCGGCATTGGCACCACGGCCATCCAGCTTGGCAAAGCGCGTGGGGCGCGCGTCATCGCAACGGCAGGCTCGGCACAAAAATGCGCAGCCTGTGTCAAGCTCGGCGCAGAGCGCGTGATAAATTACCGCGAGGAAGATTTTGTATCCGTGGTCAGGCAAGTAACACAGGGCAAGGGTGCAAATGTCATTCTTGATATGGTGGGAGGCGATTATGTCGAGCGCAATTATATCGCAGCAGCCATTGAAGGGCGCATCGTGCAGATTGCTGTTCTGGGCGGCGCAAAGACAAGTGCAAACTTTGCACGGCTTATGGCCAAGCGGCTGGTGCATACAGGCTCGACATTGAGACCGCGCAGCGATGTGTTCAAGGGCAGGCTGGCGCTCGCCCTTGAAACAGAAGTCTGGCCATTGCTTGCCAGCCGCCGTGTGGCCCCGGTCATGGATATGATCTTTCCCTTGCAGGAGGCACAGCAGGCACATGAGCGGCTGGAAAGCGGTCAGGCAATCGGCAAGATTGTGCTTGAGGTTGCATGACGGCTTATGTTGCAATGCACAATCGCATGGACGCTATGCAAAAGCGTCCATTCAAGTAAGGGCTGGAAAAGCCTATATAAGGTGTATCAGATTTACACCTTATGGAGGCAAGTATGAATATCATTCAATCTTACAAGAACTGGCGCCGTTACAGTGAAACCGTGCGTGCGCTGAACCGTCTTAACAGCCGTGAGCTTAATGATCTGGGCATCAGCCGCTCGGAAATTCCTTCGGTAGCCCGCGCTGCTCTTTGATTACAGAGTGTTTTAAAGCGTGTCGCAATCTTTCAGATTTACGAGACCCGCTTTAAACCTTTGTTTTTACGCATGTCTTTATCCCGAAACTGGTTCCCAGTTCGGGAGACAGGCTTTAGAAGAGCTGATGTCTGGCGCTGGTAACAGCGCCTCCGGCTCCAGGCCCGCCAGACCTTGTCTGGCGGGTTTTGTTTTTGTGCCTGCATCTTCTATTTTATGCTGCGGTGCGCATAAGCGGAATTCCTGACCTTGCTAACCTTCCTGACATAAAAGCATCCTCTCGGCTTTCTGTTCCGGCGCTTGTGTGTCAGGTGTTTTGTAGCGGATTTTCTTGCTCTTGGGCTGGAACACAGCTATAGAAAAACAGATTTTCCCAATTTTGGTGGCCTGCAAACCACCGCCCGCGTAAAGGGACGCGGGCGAACGAGAGGATTTTATTCAATGGCAAATACGCTTCTCATGCCAAAGGCGACCGCTGTCTGGCTGGTCGATAATACCGGGCTGTCCTTTGATCAGATCGCTCAGTTTTGTAGTTTGCACCCGCTTGAGGTGAAGGCGATTGCCGATGGCGAGTCGGCACAGGGCATCAAGGGCATGGACCCGGTGATGACCGGCCAGCTCAGCCGCGATGAGATTGCGCGGGGCGAACAGGACGTCAATCATCGCCTGAAACTGTCCGAGCCGAAGGTTCGTGTGCCTGAAACCAAGCGCAGGGGCCCGCGTTACACGCCACTGTCCAAGCGTCAGGATCGCCCGAATGCCATTTTGTGGCTGGTGCGCAACCATCCTGAACTGAAGGATGCGCAGATTTCACGGCTGGTGGGCACCACCAAGGCAACCATTGAGCAGATCCGCAACCGCACCCATTGGAACTCGGCCAATCTGGCGCCAATGGACCCGGTGACACTGGGCCTGACCTCGCAGATCGACCTCGATATTGAAGTGCAGCGGGCTTCGCGTAATCGCGAAGTGGCCCAGCATGCCGGTGAAACGCTGCTTCCGGCTTCACTGACCGAGCGTCTGGAGCCTCAGGCGCAGGCGCAGGCACAGGCACCGCGCAGTGAAGATGAGGAACTGGATGCTGATGCCGTCTTTGCCAAGCTTTCGGCCCTCAAAGGTGCCGATAGCGACGAAGGCGGGGACGACGAATAGTTTTTCGTACAATCCGTTTTTAATTTTCAAGCAGTGTCAGCGTTAGCGGATGGTCTGGTTCAGCCAGACCATCAATGATATTGAAATGGTGGCGATCCGGCTCGGTAACGGCAAGAGTACGCGCACCAAGGCCGATCCATATATTGGCCAGCAATTCATTTTGACGCAGGAATTCGGCGCGCTCTGCCGCCCCTGCCCAGCAGGTCAGGCGTATATTTTTGCAAGGCTGTAACAGTGCCGGGCTTTGCGCCTGTGCTTCTTCCTCATCCAGCCGGATTGTATCATTATAGGGAATATGGATCAGCGGTCGCAGATCATGCAGGCCGGAGATCGAGACGACATGGCGGATACGTGCCTGCACCGGCTTGGGCAGCGGGGCATCCATACAGGCCATGCGCGCTGCCAGATGTCCGCCAGCCGAATGACCGGTCAGCATCAGAGGGCCATCAACCTTGCTGGCGGCAAAGGCAATGGCACAGGCAATTTCATCGACAATGCCTGAGAGGCGAATATCCGGGCAGAGCGTGTAGGAAGGCATGGCCACCGCATAGCCATGGGCAAGAGGCCCGGCGGCCAGATGCGACCAGTAGCTTTTGTCGAGCGCTGTCCAGAAGCCGCCATGTATGAAAACAACCAGCCCGTGCGGTGCGCCTTCAGGCAAAAACAGATCAAGCTGGTTGCGTTTCTTGTCGCCATAGGCAAGGTCAAGCTGGGCGCGACCCTGTGCGACAAGCTGCGTGCGAAATTGATGTGCCGGTTCTTCCCAGGCTTGTGGCCAGCGGTCACCGTCGGGGATATGAATGCCATTGGTATAGGCATCGTCCCAGTTGCTGATCTGGCGGCTGAGCATGGCGGTTTCTCCGGTCGGAAAAATTCAGGTCGGCAAAATTCAGGTCACAGTGGTGCGCACGGCAAAGCGCGGCTCTTTCCAGATGCCGCTTGAAAGAATGTCTTCCAGGATGATGACCGCATCCCACACATTGCGATAGCTGGTGTAAAGCGGGGTGAAGCCGAAGCGCAAAGTGCTAGGTGCACGAAAATCGCCGATCACGCCGCGTTCGATCAGCGCCTGCATCACCTCATAGGCGTTTTCATGGGCAAAAGACACCTGACTGCCCCGCCGTTCCCGCTCACGTGTCGTTTCAAGCGATACGCCGTAAGCACCACAGCGGGCCTCAACCAGCGCAATGAACAGATCGGTCAGCGCCAGGCTTTTTTCCCGCAGCGCCTGCATGTCGACATCGTCCCAGTCATCGAGCGCGCCTTTGAGCGCTCGCAAGGACAGGATTGGCTGGGTGCCGCACTGGAAACGGCTGATACCTTCAGCGCCCGCATAGGTGGTTTCCATGGCAAAGGGGCGGGCATGGCTCCACCAGCCCGACAGCGGCTGCTGGATATGGTTGTGATGGCGGTGGGCGGCATAGATGAAGGCTGGTGCCCCCGGTCCGCCATTCAGATATTTATAGGTGCAGCCAACGGCAAAATCGACTTGCGCAGCATCAAGCTCCACCGGCAGGGCACCAACGCTGTGGCACAGATCCCAGACGGCGATGGCGCCCGCATCGTGGATGCGTTTGGTCAGCGCGGCCATATCGCGCAATGCGCCGCTTTTATAGTTGACGTGGTTGACCAAAACCACGGCCACGCTTTCATCAATCAACTCTTCGATTGACGCTGCATCAACGCCTTCCAGCTTCAATGAGGTGCCTGCACGGGTGGCGACCACACCTTCGGCCATATAAAGATCGGTCGGGAAAGAGCCACTTTCGGCAACAATGACCTTGCGGTCAGGGCGTAAGGCAAGCGCTGCATGCAAGGCCTTGTAGATGTTGGTTGAGGTGGTGTCGCCAACCACAGTCTGGCCATGAGCCGCACCGATCAGGCGCGCAATGCGATCTCCAAGCTTGAGTCCCAGATCAAACCAGCCAGCTTTGTTCCAGGAGCGGATAAGACCCTGGCTCCATTCCTGACGGGCAGCCTGCTCCAGTTCAGCCAGCGCGGAAGACGACGCAGCCCCCAGCGAATTGCCATCAAGATAGATCACGCCTTCGGGCAGCACAAAACGGTTGCGGAATGAACGTAAGGGGTCGGCTGCGTCGAGGGCTTCAATCGCAGCAAGATCGGGAAGGACGGACATGAAACCTCCTGAAGCATTTTACCACCAGACTGGATCATCTGGTGGTGCGAATGCATTTCAAAAAAAAAGGACCTTGCGGGTGTAACGGACCCTATTCCCGGAATGTTTCTTTTGCCATGGCAGGGCCGCGGCCCCGTTTGATGCTGGGCAGCGCCAGCATGACCAGCACAAATATCCCGGTGGCCAGTTTCAGGTCGGGCGGCGGCATACCGGCAGCAAGGCAGAGCGAGACAAGCTGATAATAGACGATTGCGCCGACAAAGGGCGCCAGAAGCTGGCGCAGCACTGTCTGTTTGCCGGTAATGGCTTCGCCGATCATCAAGGCCGCCAGGCCGTTGATCAGCACACCAATGCCCATATTGACGTCAGCAAAACCCTGACTTTGCACCATCAGCGCACCACCAGTGGCGGAAAATGCGCCAGCCAGCCCGATGCCGCCAATGGTGGCTGCCCAGACATTGATACCTTGTGCTTCGGCCATGTCGGGATTGGAGCCGACGGCGCGCATGGCGGTGCCTTTTTCGGTTTTGAAGTAAAAATAAAGCAAGGCAAAGACCAGCAGAACCACAATGCCGGCCACCACGATTTTGGAAGCCGGAAAGCCTGCCTGAAGGCCGGGCACCCAGTCATAGACCGTGGTGTTGCCAAAGACGGACAGGTTGGAACGGCCCATGATACGCAGATTGACGCTGTAGAGCATGGTCATGACCAGAATACCGGCCAAAAGCGTGTGAATGCGGAAGCGCAGATGGATGAATGCCGTGCAGCAACCGGCAATGAAGCCCGCAGCCAACGCGCCTGCAATGGCAGGAATTGGTGAAAAATCGGCTGCCAGCATGACACCGCAGACGCAGCCGCCCAGCGGAAAAGCGCCTTCGCTGGTCAGATCGGGAAAGCTCAGCATCCGAAACGGGATCATGATGCCGAGCACGACAAAGCTCAAGATCAGGCTTTGCGCCAGCGTGACGGGAATGAGCGAGAGGAAGCTCGACAAGGTGGTTTCAATAAAGCCCATGGTCTTTTCAGCTCGCCAGCATCATGCGGTCAGTCTTGACCGAGAAATGGCCGATCAGGTCCGCCACCGTTATATTTTTTTTGTCCTCACCGGCAATTTCCAGCTTCACCTTGCCAGAATCCAGCATGATGACGCGATCACCATAATCGACAGCGTGCTGCATGTTATGCGTGACCATCAAGGTGGTCAGCTTGAGGGAAGAAACGGTGCGGATCGTGGCCTGCATGACAATATCGGCTGTGCGTGGATCAAGGGCTGCGGTGTGTTCGTCCAGCAGCAGGACAGCGGGCCGGTCGCTGACCGCCATGATCAGCGACAGCGATTGGCGCTGACCGCCCGAAAGCAGTTCAACCTTGGTGTCAAGCCGGTTTTCAAGACCAAGCCCAAGCACGGAAAGACGCTCGCGATAGCGGGCGAGACGGGTCGCATCAAGACCGGGGCGCAGGGAGCGGCTTTTTGCCCGCAATTCAGCCAATAACATGTTTTCGGCAACGGTCATGGAGGCGGCGGTGCCGCGCATCGGGTCTTGAAAGACCCGCGCCAGCCTTGCGGCGCGCTTGTGTACCGGCATGGCGGTCACATCATCGCCATCGATCAGGATTTTACCGGAATCGAGAACCAGCGAGCCTGAAATGGCGTTGAGCATGGAACTCTTGCCAGCTCCGTTCGAGCCGATGACAACACCAAATTCGCCTGTCGCGAGGGTGAGATCGAGATTGTCGAGCGCAATTTTCTCGTCGGGCTGCCCCTGATAAAAAATCTTGCGCGCGGATCTGACTTCCAGCATCCGCTACTCCTGCGCGTTGAGCGGTTTCAGGAAAAAGGCGGCACTGTCAGCGCACCGCCTTTTTGGATGATTTTATTCGTCAGTCGACGAAGCACTCGCAATTATCAAGCGCGGCGGGAATTTCAAGGCCGAATTCCTTGGCCGCTTTACGTGAAATCACCATGACGTGATCTTCATAGGCAGGCTTGGAAGGGGCGATGGATTTGGGATCTTCACCCTTGAGAATACGCACGGCGATTTTACCTGCGTTCTCGCCGACCTTGGTGTAGTTGACGGCAAAACTTGCCGGGACCACACCATCGCGAACCGCGCCATCATCGGCGTTGACGATCGGGATGCCTGCCTGGCGGGCTGCGGCTGCAACGGCTGCAACGGCTGGCTGCAACAGGTTGGAGGTCGGCACATAGATGACATCGGCCTTGCCGGCAAAAGAGGCAACCCGCTGCTGGATGTCGTTGATATTGTCAACGCCCACAGCAACGATCTCAAAGCCCGCAGCACTGGCAAGCTCACGTGCGTTTTCAACCAGCACAACGTCATTGGCCTCGCCCGGATTGTAGGGAATGCCAAGACGGGTGGCCTCAGGCATCAATTCGCGGGTAAACTGCATCACTGCGGCAAGATCCTGAAGGTCGGATGAGCCGGTAATGCCTTCGCCGCCTTCATCCCATGAAGGGGTCAGATTGGCGGCAACCGGATCGGTGACTGCGGTAAAGACAATCGGAATTCCCGAGCCTGCCAGCGCCTTCTGGGCAATCTGTGAAACCGGGGTGGTAACGGTGTAGATCAGGCCGGGCTGCTCGGATTGCAGCTTGGCGATCATCTGCGGCACCAGCGAGGCGTCAAAATTGGTGTGGCTGACGGTGTAGGTAACGTCTTTGCCTTCTTCATAGCCAGCCTCGGTCAAGGCATGCTTGAAGCCTTCAATGGCAATGTTAAGCTGCGAGTGCTCGCCAAAATTGGCGACGCCGATGCGCACAGGATCGGCAGAGGCTGCTGCAACGCTGGCCAGCATGGCGCTGGCAATGGCCAAGCTGGACAGCAAGCCGGTTTTTGACCTGATCATTAGTAACCCTCCCAAAATGCAGGTATTCGGCGCTTTTCCTCGCCTTGGTCGGCGATCATAGCGGCTTCGGATGCCTTGTCAAACATATATATATAGATCAAGATGAAGACTTAAATCATATATAATCTGGCAAAATGGCCTTTTATATATATTTGCGATACATGTCGTACAGGCGCAGCGGGCAGGTGCGGCGGGAGGGCTGGATGCAGGCGGATGGCGCGATGGAGGAAAAAACACCTGTTCCAAGCAAGACGGAAGCGGCCTATCGCCTGCTGCGGCGCGATATTCTGACCACCCGCCTGAAGCCGGGCGCTTCGCTCAAGCTTGGCGCATTGCGGGATGCTTACGGCCTTGGCTGGACACCGCTGCGCGAGGCGCTGTCACGGCTGGAAGCTGAAAAACTGGTTACGGCCATTTCCAATCGCGGCTTTGCCGTTGCGCCGGTATCGCGCAGGGAACTGGAAGATCTGGCGCGGGCGCGCATGGTGGTGGAATTGCCGCTTCTGCTGGAATCGGTCGCCCATGGCGATGGCGAATGGGAGGCGGCGGTTGTCACCAGCCATTATCGCCTGTCACGCTGCGCAATAGCGCCCGATGACCCCTCGGAAGCGGCGGTTGATGACTGGGATGAAAAACACACAGCCTTTCATGACGCCTTGTTGAGCGCGGCACGTTCGGACTGGCTGTTGCGCTTTCATGCCACGATTTCCGACCAGCTCCGCCGTCACCACCGTTTCCTTGGCCTTGCGCCCACACTGCGCGCCGCCAAAGGACGGCAACAAGGCTATGAAAAGGCCGTTGTGGCCTTGCGTGAGGCCATGGGCATTGACCATCACACAGCATTGATGGAAGCCGCACTTGATCGTGATATTGAGCGCTCACGCCAATTGATGGAAGAGCATATCGGCCATACGCTGCGCGCTTATATTCATGCCGATGGCGATGAAGACGACGCTGGCCCATATTCTGAAGCCATGATTCCAGGAAAGTGACAGCATGAGCCATCCGCAACGTCCCACCATGCAGGCAATGGAGGCGGCAAGACTTCGTCTGCTTGACTGGATGGAGCCGACACCGCTGGTGCCGCTCAATCTTGATCTGCCAGACCGGCGCATCTTTTTAAAACTCGAAACATTGTCGCCTATCGGCGCTTTCAAGCTGCGGCCCGCGCTCAATGCAATGCTGTCGCGTGATCGCGCCAGCCTGTCAAAAGGCGTGGCGACCATCAGTTCGGGCAATATGGCCTATGGCATGGCCCATGTCAGTCATGTGCTTGGCGTAAAAATGGCCGCTTACATGTTTGCAGGCGCGCCACAGACCAAGATCGATGGTGTGCGCAGGCTAGGCGGTGAGGTGCGTTTTATCGGCATGGATGACTGGTGGCGCTACATTACCGAAGCTGATCGTCCCCTATTGGAGGAACTGCTGATCAATCCGGTGATCGACCAGGCGGTGCTGGACGGCAATGGCACGATCGGGCTGGAGATTGCGCAGGATTTGCCCGCCATTGATGCCGTTTTTGTACCTTATGGGGGTGGATCGCTGATTACGGGTCTGGCCAGCGCCCTGAAATATCTAAAGCCAGAAGCAAAAATTTTTGCCTGTGAGGATGAGAATGCCGCCCCGGTTGCGGCTGCCTTGAGGGCAGGCCACATTGTTGATGTCGAGATGAATCCGTCCTTTATCAAAAGCATTGGCGGGCCTTCGCTTCTTCCCCAAATCTGGCCGGTGGCACAGAAGCTGATTGACGGGGCGGTCAGCGTCAGCCTTGAACAGGTAACAGATGCCATGCGCATTCTGTTTTCAAAAGCCAGGGTGGTCGCTGAAGGGGCGGGTGCGGCCTCACTGGCGGCCGCCCTTGCCAGCCCGCATGTGAAGGGCAATGTGGTGTGCGTTATTTCAGGCGGCAATATTGATGCCGATGATTATGCCACCGTGCTTTCAGGCGGTATTCCGGCACCGTAAAGCGAGCGGTTTTATAGCGGCCAGACCAGCATCAGCATGGGAATGGCGACCGCAATCACCAGCAGGGACAGCGGCAGGCCAAGGCGCGGATAATCCGAAAACTGATAGCCGCCGGGGCCCATGACCAGCATGTTGCACTGGTGGCCGATGGGGGTCAGGAAATCGCAACCGGCCCCGATGGCAACCGCCATCAGAAACGCTTCGGGCTGATAGCCCAGATTGCTGGCGAAACCGGCAGCGATCGGGGCCATGACCAGCACGGTTGCCGCATTGTTGAGGAAGGGCGTGACCATCATCGCCACAATCAGCATCAAGGCCAGCGCGCCATAGCCGGGCAGTATCTGGCCGAAATCGGCAAGAAAAGTGGCAATCACATCGGTGGCGCCTGTGGTTCGCAAGGAATCACTGACCGGGATCAGGGCGGCCAGCATCACCAGAATTGGCCCGTCAATGGCATCATAAGTCTCGCGCAAGGGAATGGCGCGAAACAACACCATGGCGACGGCTGCTGCAAAAAAGGCCAGGGCAATGGGCAGCAAGCCAAGCGCGGTGGTGCCCATGGCGGCAATCAGGATCAGCACCGGCACCAGGCCGCGCCGGACACTGCCCAAAAGCACCTGTCTTTCAGCCAGTGGCAGCAGTTCAAAATCTTTCAGAAATTGTGGCAGGGTGTGACTGTCACCGCGCAGCATGACAATATCGCCGAAATCAAGCGTGATGCTGCCCAGCCGCTGGTTGAGCCTTGTGCCTTTGCGCGATACGGCCAGAAGATTCACATTGAAGCGGTCATAAAGCATCAGATGCTGGGCCGACCAGCCGATAAGGCTGGAATTGCGCGTAACCACAGCCTCAACTGTCATGGTTTCATCGGTTGTTTTCTGGGTGCGGCCCACACCCACACGCAGCTTGGCTTGTGCCACCAGCCGGTCGAGGGCTTCTTGCCCACCTTCAATCAGCACAATGTCGTCTTCATGCAGTATCGTATCCGGCAAGGGGGCGATGCGCACGCCACCCTCACGCAATATGGCGGTGATGGCCGCCTCGTCTGCTGCAATTTTCAACAGGGCGGAAAGCGGTTTGCCGGCGACCGTTGAATCCGCGGTAATATGGGCTTCAGCCGAATAGTTTTCGATGGCCAGTGCGGTATCAAGGCCGCTGTCGCTGCGCTCACGTGTTGGCACCAGAAAATAAAACAGGGTCAGAAAGACGCAACCGGCAGCCGTCAGCGCCAGCCCCACCGGTGTAAAATCAAACATGCTAAAGGATTCGCCCGTCAATTCCTCACGCAGGCGCGACACAACGACATTGGGCGAGGTGCCGATCTGGGTCATCAGCCCGCCCAGCAATGAGGCAAAGGCCATCGGCATCAGAAAGACAGAGGGCGAGACATTGGAGCGGCGGGCAAACTGAAAGGCAATCGGGATCATGATGGCCAATGCGCCGATATTTTTCACAAAAGCCGACAAAACCGCTACGGTGATGACCAGCAGCGCCAGTTGCATGCGCACCGAACTGACACCGGGCACATAGCGTTGCAGCGCATATTCCATGATGCCGCTTCGCGCCACACCGGCGCTGACCAGCAAGGCGCTGCCGACAATGATGACAATATCGTCACTGAACCCGGAAAACGCTTCATTGAAGGGCACCACGCCCACAGCAACGGCTGTCAGCAGCGACAGGACAGCCACCAGATCATAGCGCAGCCGCCCCCATATGAAGGCGGCCATCATCAAAATGATGACGGAAAAAGAAAGTGTCTGGGGCAGTGTCAGCATGGTTTTCCCAAATTCCAAGGAAAACGCCGTTATGGGCGTTGGGTTGCTGCCAAGGAAAGATTATGCCGGGACGCTGATGTCAAGCTGCATCATAATATATGAGCTGGTTCAATACAGGCTTTGACAGATTGCACAGCCGCTGCTCAAACAGACCATGACCAAGATTTTTGCTTATCTGATCCTTGCCATGATGGCAGTTCATCTCATCAGGCCGCTTGGCCTGCCCGGTTTGAGGCGGCGTGCGGATTTCTGGAAACTGGCCGTAATTGCACTGGGTCTGATTGCGCTGGCGGCGGCTGCTGGTGCTAACTGACAATAAAGATAGAGACTGCCCCGTGACAAAGTCTTTGCAATAGTGTATCGCCCGACCGGGATTGAAGGAATGAAGTGTCCTTTGGTTCAGGTCAACCCGTCACATAGAGGTACGGTGTAGCCGCCCCTGCCAGATGCCTTGCGGGCTGACGGCATAGCCCAGCGGTGAAAAAAACTGCTGTGGCAAGTGCAGGGCGCTCTGACTGTCGGAAGAACAAGAAGTGGATTTAAAGATGGATATTATCCGTCAGCTCGAGGCCGAACAGGTCGCCAAAATCGAAGAAAAGCGTAAGCTGCCCGAATTCCAGCCCGGTGACACGGTGCGCGTCAATGTGCGCATTACCGAAGGCGCCCGCACGCGTGTGCAGGCTTATGAAGGTGTTGTCATTGCGCGCGCCGGTGCTGGCCTGCATGAGAATTTCACCGTCCGCAAGATTTCCTATGGCGAAGGCGTGGAGCGTGTGTTCCCGGTCTATTCGCCAATGGTTGAGGGCGTTGATGTGGTTCGCCGCGGCAAGGTTCGCCGCGCCAAGCTTTATTATCTGCGTGATCGCCGCGGCAAGTCGGCACGTATTACCGAAAATACCGGCGTGCGCGCCCGCAAGCTGAACGAAGCCGAGCGCGAGGCCATCAACGCTGAAAAGGCCCGCATCGAGGCTGAGAAGATTGCTGCTGCCCAGGCGCTGGCTGCTGAAAAGGCTGCACAGGAAGCCGCTGAAAAGGCTGCTGCTGAAGCTGCTGCGGCTGAGACTGCATCGGCTGAATAAGCAGTTTTTGCGTGTAGCAGACCAAAGGCGGCTCCGGCCGCCTTTTTCGTTTCAGGGCTGGCTTTGAGACAGGGCAATTGCCGCACGGCCAAAATATTGGTATGAAACAGGGGATGGAAGAGCTGTTTGGAAACCCGAGCTATAAGAGCTTTGTGCTGCAGGATAAAAAACGCCTGCCGGCACGGTTTTTTGCGCGGGTTTCAGGTTCACGGACCAGTCGGCTTCGCTAAGGCGCGCCTGACCCTCGTCGGCCCGGCTTTGAGGGCCTTATCCTTTCCATGATTGCTGGATTTATGAACATGAGCGCACCGCGCACCCTTTACGACAAGATTTTTGATGACCATGTGGTCGACCGCCAGGAAGACGGGACCTGCCTGCTCTATATCGATCGCCATCTCGTGCATGAGGTGACCAGTCCGCAGGCTTTTGAAGGTCTGCGCATGACTGGCCGCAAGCTGCGCCACCCGGAGCGGACGCTGGCTGTTGTCGATCACAATGTGCCGACCTCGCCGGACCGTATCCACGGCATCAAGAATGAGGAAAGCCGCATTCAGGTTGAAGCGCTGGCGAAAAATGCCGCTGATTTCGGCGTTGAGTATTATTCGGAAAAGGATCGCCGTCAGGGCATCGTCCACATTATCGGTCCTGAGCAGGGTTTTACCCTGCCCGGCATGACCATTGTTTGCGGTGATAGCCACACCTCCACCCATGGGGCGTTTGGTGCGCTGGCGCATGGGATCGGCACGTCGGAAGTGGAGCATGTGCTGGCCACCCAGACGCTGATCCAGAGCAAGGCAAAAAACATGCTGGTGCGCGTTGACGGGCAATTGCCCGAAGGCGTCACCGCCAAGGACATCATTCTTGCCATTATTGGCGAGATTGGCACGGCTGGCGGCACCGGCTACGTTATCGAATATGCTGGTGAGGCGATCCGTTCGCTGTCCATGGAAGGTCGCATGACGATCTGTAACATGTCGATTGAAGGTGGCGCCCGCGCCGGTCTGATTGCGCCTGATGAGACCACTTTTGCCTATGTGAAGGACAAGCCGCGCGCGCCCAAAGGCAAGGCGTGGGATATGGCGCTTGAATATTGGAAGACGCTCAAGACCGATGAAGGCGCCCATTTCGACAAGGTCGTGGTGCTGGATGCGGCCAGGCTGCCGCCAATTGTGAGCTGGGGCTCATCGCCCGAAGATGTGGTTTCCGTCACCGGAACGGTTCCTGACCCGGACCTGATCGAAGATGAAAACAAGCGCAACTCCAAGAAACGCGCCCTTGAATATATGGGCCTTGAGGCTGGCACCAACATCACCGACATCAAGATCGACCGCGTGTTCATCGGTTCCTGCACCAATGGCCGTATCGAGGATCTGCGGGCCGTGGCTGATGTGGCCAAGGGCAAGAAGGTTGCCCCGACTGTCAGTGCCATGATTGTTCCCGGCTCTGGATTGGTCAAAGAGCAGGCTGAGGCTGAAGGTCTGGACAAGATTTTCATCGAGGCCGGGTTTGACTGGCGCGAGCCGGGCTGTTCCATGTGCCTTGCCATGAATGATGACCGGCTCAAGCCTTATGAGCGCTGTGCTTCAACCTCGAACCGCAATTTTGAGGGACGGCAGGGCTTTAAGGGGCGCACCCATCTGGTGTCGCCTGCCATGGCTGCTGCTGCCGCCATTGCCGGTCATTTTGTCGATATTCGCGACTGGAAATAACTTTTCCACCCGCAGCAATAAAAAAAAGCCCCGTATTTTTGCGGGGCTTTTTTATTGCATATGGTGGCGGGTATCTTGCCTTTATTGACAGGGGCTGATTTGCGGCATCTCGCCATCGGACAGGCCATACATATGGCTGCGGCCCTTGATGAAAACCGGTGGGCGGTAGCAATCAGTAGCCCAGGTTTTCTTGTTTTCTTCTACCCTGTCGAGATAGATGATTTTTGGCCCGTTTGAGGCGGTGTAGGCGGCAACCTGTCTGGCCATGTGGCCCTGGCCAACGACAATGCGCTTATAGCCGGCAGTGCTGTCAACCACGAGATTGCCAAAGGAATCGGCATAGATATGGTCGCCCTGCTGTCCGGCTATGGCTGGCTGGCACAGGATAAAACCAGCAATGGCGGCTGCGGCCATACAGGTGCTTTTACGCATGATCGGCACTCCCCCGAAATGGCGGAACGATGCTTGTCCCGGCCTCATGCGTTAGAATTAACTATTTTTTAACCTTTGTTAAGGGCAAAGAGACGATCATGATTGATCTGCACTTTTCAAAAAAGGACGCTCCATGAAGCTGCGCCGCATGACAAGGCTGTCCATAATTTTCTTGCCGCTGATTGCTGCCGCTTGTGTTTCAAGTCAGGGGGGGAAGGCTCCTGAGGACAAATTGCTGACCGGCCCTGACGGCAAGCAGGATGCCATGGCCATTATTGCCGAGAAGGAAGCAGCCCAGCCGGGTCTTTCCACCTATAATTGCGCCGATGGTTCCTTGATGACCATTCGCAATCTGGGAACATCAATCCGTGTCATGGGACCGGATGAGGAAGAAGAACTGCCAGCCTCGCCCGCCAATCAGCGCAGCCGCTATGGACTTGGGGTGGATGCCATTGTTCTTGACGGGCGTGAAGCGCTTGTCATGAAGGGGCGTCAGTCGCCGCTGAGTTGTACAAGATGAGTGATTTACTCAACTTAACATTGATGCGGAACTTGCGAGCTTTTCTAATCGGTTGAAGTTAAAAGAAATCAGTTTTTCAGACTAAATTATGAATAAGAAACAGCTTTCCGGCTTTGACGCGGTGCAAAAAGCGTTCTAGAACGCGGCAGTCCTTAAGTTGCTTGCCAATCTGGCCATGATGTAATTTGCGTCACGGTATTGTTTTTGGCAAAGCTCAGTTTGGGGGAACCATGAGCCCTTCACCAGCTACCCGCACACCGCCAAAGCCCCGGCCCTTGTCGCCGCATCTGTCAGTCTATTGGCCAAAAATCACCATGACGATGTCAATTTTGCATCGCATCACCGGCAGTGCGCTTTATGTCGGCACGCTTCTGGTTGCACTGTGGCTGGGTGCGGCTGCCCTGTCGAAGGAAGTTTTTGAGTGCGTCAACTGGTTCTTCGGGACGATTGTCGGCAGGCTCATCCTGCTTGGCTACACCTGGGCGCTGATGCTGCACATGCTGGGCGGCATCCGCCATTTCATCTGGGATGCAGGCAAAGGGCTTGATAAGCACACGGCCTCGAAATTCGGCTGGGCGACATTGATCGGCTCTGTTGTGTTGACGATTGCCGTCTGGGTCATTGGCCTGATGGTGCGGGGAGGCTGGGCATGAGCACTTCATTGAAGGATATGCGCACTCCCTTGGCAAAAGTGCGGGGTCTGGGTTCTGCCCGTGATGGCACCATGAGTTTCTGGCGCCAGCGCGTTACTGCGGTCGCCAATATTCCGCTGTTTTTGTTCTTCGTCGGCTTTTTAATTGTCATGAATGGCGCAGACTATGAAGAAGTGCGCGCAGCCCTTGCGCATCCGGCGGTCGCGCTGGTGATGATCGCCATGCTTGGGTCCGGCCTTTATCACATGCGCCTTGGCATGCAGGTCATCATTGAAGACTATGTTCACGGCGAAGGCGCAAAGCTTGTGCTTTTCCTTCTCAATACGTTTTTTACTGCAGCAATCGGCATCGTCTCGGTGTTTGCGCTGCTCAAGCTTGCATTCGGAGGCTGAGCATGGCCGCCTATAATTATGTCGATCACCAATATGATGTCGTTGTTGTGGGGGCCGGTGGCGCCGGTCTTCGCGCCACGCTTGGCATGGCTGAGCAGGGGCTGAAAACGGCTTGCATCACCAAGGTTTTTCCAACCCGTTCACACACAGTGGCTGCCCAGGGAGGCATTGCCGCCTCGCTCAAGAATATGGGGCCGGACCACTGGCACTGGCATTTATACGATACGGTCAAGGGATCTGACTGGCTGGGCGACATGGACGCCATGGAATATCTGGCGCGTGAAGCGCCTGCTGCGGTCTATGAGCTGGAACATTATGGCGTTCCCTTCTCGCGTACCGAGGAAGGCAAGATCTATCAGCGCCCGTTTGGCGGCCATATGCAGAATTTCGGTGATGGCCCGCCCGTGCAGCGCACCTGTGCGGCTGCCGACCGCACCGGCCACGCCATCTTGCACACGCTTTATGGCCAGTCGCTGAAGCACAAGGCGCAGTTCTTCATTGAATATTTCGCCCTTGATCTGATCATGGATGAAGACGGCACCTGTACCGGCGTGGTGGCATGGAATCTTGATGACGGCACCATTCACCGCTTCTCGGCCAAGATGGTGGTGCTGGCCACTGGCGGCTATGGCCGTGCCTATTTCTCGGCCACATCGGCCCATACCTGCACCGGCGATGGTGGTGGCATGGTGGCGCGTGCCGGTCTGCCCTTGCAGGATATGGAATTCGTTCAGTTCCACCCGACCGGCATTTATGGCGCAGGCTGCCTGATTACGGAAGGCGCGCGCGGCGAGGGCGGCTATCTGGTCAATTCCGAAGGCGAACGCTTCATGGAGCGTTATGCGCCTTCCGCCAAGGATCTGGCCTCACGCGATGTGGTCTCGCGCTGCATGACCATCGAAATCCGCGAAGGCCGCGGCGTGGGCCGAAACAAGGATCATATTTTCCTGCATCTTGACCATCTCGATCCGGCGGTTCTGCATGAACGGCTGCCTGGAATTTCAGAATCGGCAAAGATTTTTGCCGGTGTTGATCTGACCCGTGAGCCGATCCCGGTGCAGCCGACGGTTCACTATAATATGGGCGGGGTGCCCACCAACTACTGGGGCGAGGCGCTCAACCCGACCGCTGACGATCCTGATCGCGTCACACCGGGCCTGATGGCTGTGGGTGAGGCGGGGTGTGCTTCCGTGCATGGCGCCAATCGTCTGGGGTCCAATTCGCTGATTGACCTCGTGGTATTTGGTCGTGCTGCGGCCATTCGCGCCGGTGAGGTGGTCGATGCCAAGGCCCCTGTGCCGTCGCTCAATCTGGCGGCCTGCGACAAGATCATGGATCGCTTTGACCGTCTGCGTCATGCCAATGGCCCGACCCCGACTGCGGTGATGCGTGAAAAGATGCAGCGCGCCATGCAGGAAGATGCGGCAGTGTTTCGCACACAGGAAACGCTTGAAGATGGCTGCAAGCGGATTTCGCAGATCTGGGGCGAGATGAAGGATCTCAAGGTCACGGACCGTTCGATGATCTGGAACTCCGATCTGGTCGAGACACTGGAACTGGAAAACCTGATGGCCAACGCCATCACCACGGTTTACAGCGCCGAAGCCCGTAAAGAGAGTCGTGGTGCGCATGCGCGTGAGGATTTTTCCGAGCGTGATGATGTCAACTGGCGCAAGCATACGCTGTCGCGTCTAAGCCCTGACGGCAAGGTAACGCTCAGCTATCGTCCGGTGCATGTAGAGCCGCAGGTCAAGCCTGAAGATGGCGGCATCGACCCGGCCAGGATCGCGCCCAAAGCGCGTGTCTATTGAGGATCTGAAAAATGGTCGAACTCACACTCCCCAGAAATTCGCAGATCGTGCCGGGCAAAACCTGGCCGAAGCCGGAAGGTGCAACCAATCTGCGTGAATACCGTATCTATCGCTGGTCGCCCGATGACGACAAGAACCCGAGCATGGACACATATTTCGTCGATATGGACGATTGCGGTCCGATGGTTCTGGATGCCCTGCTGTGGATCAAGAACAAGATTGACCCGACGCTGACCTTGCGCCGCTCCTGCCGTGAAGGCATTTGCGGGTCCTGCGCCATGAATATCGATGGTGGCAACACACTGGCCTGCACCAAGGGCGCAGACGATATCAGCGGCCCGGTCAAGGTTTATCCGCTGCCGCATATGCCGGTGGTGAAGGACCTTGTGCCTGATCTCAACAATTTTTATGCCCAGCACGCTTCGATCGAGCCGTGGTTGCAAACGGTTTCGCCAGAGCCAGCCAAGGAATGGCTGCAAAGCCATGAGGATCGCGAAAAACTCGATGGGCTTTATGAGTGCATTTTATGCGCCTGCTGCTCGACAGCCTGCCCGAGCTATTGGTGGAATGGCGACCGTTATCTGGGTCCGGCCGTGTTGTTGCAGGCCTATCGCTGGCTGATTGATTCGCGCGATGAGGCCACCGGCAAGCGTCTGGACAATCTGGAAGACCCGTTTCGGCTGTATCGCTGCCACACCATCATGAACTGTACCCAGACCTGCCCCAAGGGGCTGAACCCGGCCAAGGCGATTGCCGAAATCAAGAAAATGATGGTGGAGCGCCGCGTCTGACCCGGCGTGCCCAAGGGGTGACAAAATACGATGGATGGCGAAGAATTTCCTGCGCTCAGCGCTCTTGAGGCCCGGATTCTGGGCTGCCTCATTGAAAAAAAGCTGCTGACGCCAGACGTCTATCCGCTCACGGCCAATGCGCTTGTTGCGGCAGCCAACCAGAAAACGGCGCGTGAACCGGTCATGGCGCTGTCATCTGCCGATGTGGTGCGCGGCTTGAAAATTTTGGAGCAAAAAGGGCTGGTGCGGCAGATTTTTGCCTCACGTGTCGAGCGCTATGAACATTTGATGGCGCAGAAATTTTCGCTGACCGTGGCGCAAACCGCGCTGCTTGGTCTTTTGATGCTGCGCGGCCCGCAAACCCTGCATGAATTGTTGGCGCGCACCGAGCGCTTGTCCCGCTTTGCCAGTGCCGAGGAATTGCGCGGCGAGCTTGACATGCTGATTGGCAAGCGCCCGCCGCTGGTTCAGGAAATCGGGCGTGCTCCGGGCCAGCGCGAAGATCGTTTCGTGCATCTTTTATGCGGGCCGGTTGATATGGCGGCATTTTTAGCCGCCCCTGCATCCGTCACAGTGCCGGGGGACGCTGAACTGGAGGCGCGCCTTGCTGCACTGGAAGACAAGGTGCGCCAACTGACCGAGCGGCTGGATGCGCTTGGAGCATGATCCTCAAAAAGTTGCAGACTTTTTAGATAAGATCATGCGTAAAACAAAAGCTTAAAGCGGCTAAGCCAGTTTTGCCTCAAGTGTTACCTTGATTGCCCCCAGCGCTTTTGAAACCGGGCAGCCGGATTTGGCCTGTTCTGCCAGTTCCTTGAATTTGCCTTCATCAATGCCGGGCACCTTGCCTGTCAGTTTCAGGTCGCTTTGGGTAATTTCAAAGCCGCCGCCTGCCGCTGGCCCATAAGTGATCACGGCTTCAGCCTTGAGGTCTTCTGCCGGTGTGCCGTTTTCGGCCAGAAAATGCGAAAGCTGCATGGCAAAGCAACCGGCATGGGCCGCCGCAATCAGCTCTTCCGGGTTGGTGCCTGATTTGCCGCTTTCATCCTGAAACCGCCCTTTGAACGAATAGGGCTGTCCGGCAAAAGCGCCGCTTTGCACATCAAGCGTGCCTGTGCCTTCGGTGAGCGTTCCCTGCCAATGCGCAATAGCGTGACGGTTCATGATGATGTCTCCTTGTTCTACCTATATAGGTCCTGACCCTGTATATATAGGGCGCATCATCCGTCAGATAAGATCATGCTCTTAAAGCGGTTCACCCTTTAACAGCCTTGGCGTGGTGCCGGTCAGTCCGGCAGCCTGTTTGACAAAGAAATTTTTCAGCCGCGGCAGGCGCTCCACCAGCCCAAGGCCAAAATCGCGGGCCGTGCGCAAGGGGGCCACATCATTGGAAAACAGTTTTGTGAGAATGTCGGTGGTCACGCCCATTTGAGCCGTGTCGAAGCGCCGCCATTGCTGGTAGCGCTCCAGCACATCGAGCGCGCCAATATCCTGCCCCAGCCGGTCGGCCTCAACAATAGTTTCGGCAAGGGCCGCCACATCTTTAAGACCCAGATTAAGACCCTGTCCGGCTATGGGGTGAATGCCATGGGCGGCATCTCCGGCCAGCGCCAGCCGTGGCGCCACAAAACTGCGCGCCAGCATGAAACCAAGCGGCCAGGCGCGCGGCTTGTCCTCGACGCGGATTTCGCCAAGTTCCAGCCCGAAGCGGCGCTCAAGCTCGGCCTCAAACACCATCTCATCGCCATGGATCAGCCTTTCGGCTTCCTGTGTGTTTTCCGCCCATACCAGCGAGGAGCGATTGCCTTTCAGGGGTAGAATGGCAAAGGGACCGCCGGGGAAAAAATGCTCGACAGCGCGGCCATGATGCGGGCGCTCATGGGCAACCGTGCAGACAATGCCCGACTGGCCATAATTCCAGCGCACAGTCTTGATGCCAGCCAGATCGCGCAGTTTTGAGCGCACCCCGTCGGCTGCAACCAGCAGCCGGGTGTGCAGGCGCAAACCGTCGCTCAATTGCACATCCATGCCGCCGCCACCCACCTCAAAACCCTCTGCACCGACGCCTTGAAGAATGGTGATACCCAATTCTGCGGCGCGGTTGCGTAAAGCGCGGTTGAGATCGCGATTGGCAATCATATGGGCAAAGGGCTCGCCCGGTGCGACCTCGCCGTCAAAGGTTAAAAACACCGGACGCACAGGGTCGCCGGTGCGTGAATCGGTGATGATCATTTCGGTGATGGCCTGAGCTTGTGGCTCCACCTCATGCCACAGCCCAAGCTGCTCCAGCATCCGGCAGGCAGCAGCAGCAATGGCCGAAGAGCGATTGTCTTTTTGCCAGGCATCGGCAGGGGCTGCATCGACCACAGCCACATTCAGGCCGGGGCGGGCATGTTTGATGGCAACCGCACTGGCCAGCCCCACATAACCGGCACCGGCCACCAGCACATCCAGCTTTTGCTCATCCGGCATCTGATTGGCAGAAGATTTTGCGGCTTTGGCCATGTTGCGTGTTCCTGACCCTAATCTCTTTATTCTGCTGCCCGGCATTTTATGGCAAGCTTGACCTTGCGCCCATCCTGTCGGAGATGGTTAGTAATCGCAAGGAGCCACGCTCATGATAACAGCCATGGATGAACTCATTTCCATTCTCGATCTTGAGCGCCTGGAGCACAATCTGTTTCGGGGTCGCAGCCCCGAAAGCGACTGGCAGCGTGTGTTTGGCGGCCAGACGATTGCGCAGGCCCTTGTGGCGGCCCACCGTACCGTGGAAGAAGACCGCCATATCCATTCGCTGCATGCTTATTTCATGTTGCCGGGTGATATCAAAGTGCCGATTATCTATACGGTAGAGCGCATCCGTGATGGCGGCTCTTTTACCACGCGCCGTGTGGTGGCCAGCCAGCACGGTCATGC
The DNA here is from genome assembly GCF_042656785.1 of Aquamicrobium segne. Lineage (NCBI taxonomy): Bacteria > Pseudomonadati > Pseudomonadota > Alphaproteobacteria > Hyphomicrobiales > Phyllobacteriaceae > Aquamicrobium > Aquamicrobium segne. Next base: position 52,763 of record NZ_JBHSLL010000011.1, on the reverse strand, counting down.
CATTTTTTCGCTGGAGGCTTCTTTTCAGAAAGATGAGATCGGGCTGGAACACCAGATTCCGATGCCGCTGGATGTGCCCGAGCCTGATCTGCTCCTGTCACAGGCGCAATTGCTGGAACGTTTTGGCAAGAATGTGCCCGAATGGGTCAGCCGCTATTGGCAGCGCCCCCGGCCGCTGGAAATGAAGCCGGTGATGCTGGAGCATTATACAAGCCGGGAAAAGCTGGAGCCGCGCCAGAACATCTGGATACGCACCACGGGTTCGGTGCCTGATGACCGTGTTCTTCAATGTGCGGTGCTGGCCTATCTGTCGGATATGACCCTGCTTGACACCTCCACCTTTGCCCATGGCCGGGCGGTGTTTGACAGCGAGATTCAAGCCGCCAGCCTTGATCATGCCATGTGGTTTCATCGCCCAAACAGGCTGGACGACTGGATTTTATATACGCAAGACAGCCCCTCGACACGCGGCGGGCGTGGCTTTACCCGTGGCGAACTGTTTGCCCGTGATGGAACCCTGATTGCCTCTGTCGCCCAGGAGGGTCTGATCCGCCTGCGGCGCGCGCCGTAACGCGCATTGACGCTCACGTGCAGCAGGTTGTGTGCACACATATGGGTGAGTCGGGGTTTTGGGCCCTGAAACGGGCCGGGGCGGGGGAAAAAAGTTAACAAAACCTTTCTGGACCCGATAAAAGCGTGGCGTTTGTGCAACAGTGCTTTTGGATATGGCCTTTTCAGCTTGCCGCAGGTTGCGTTCCTGGTTGAACGGAAAGGCCGGATGGGTAATGTCGGTTTTGAAGAGGAAGCGCGCTGCGCGTCTTTTTCACCGTGGGGATGGGCAGCTTACTGTCCTTCAGAAAAATAACCCAGACCCGATTTTAAAATTTTGACTGGAGGTCAGAAAATGAACATCAAGAGCCTTCTTCTCGGCTCCGCTGCGGCTCTCGTCGCAGTTTCCGGCGCACGCGCCGCCGACGCTATCGTCATTGCCGAGCCTGAGCCTGCTGAATACGTCCGCATCTGCGACGTTTACGGCGCTGGTTTCTTCTATATCCCGGGCACCGAAACCTGCCTCAAGATCGGCGGTTATCTGCGCTACGACATCGGCGTTGGTGATGTCAGCGGTATCGAGAGCATCGACAAGAAGAACTTTGACAAGGTACACGACACCTATTTCAAGCGCATGCGCGCCCAGGTGACGTTTGATGCCCGTTCGGAAACCGAATACGGCACTCTGCGTGGCTTCATCTCCACTCTCTATCAGCGTGATTCTTTTGAAGATTCCTACATCGATCCGGAGGATGATGATGAGTTCGGTCCTTTCTCGAACACCCGGGACGCCTGGTCGCTTGAGCATGCCATCATTCAGCTTGGCGGCCTGACCATTGCCTATACCGACTCGCTGTTCGAGACGCTGACCGATTCGGCTGGCTCGGTCATCAATGATGACATCGGCGTTACCTACACGCCTGGCAAGACCCACATGATCGCCTACACCTTCGACGGCGGCAACGGCTTCTCCGCCACCATCGGTGTTGAAGAAGGTTCGGGTATTGAATACACGATCGACTCCTACGTCCCGCATGTCGTGGCTGGCGCCTCGTTCACGCAGGGCTGGGGCAAGGTCTCCGGTGTTGTCGGTTACGACTCCAACTACGGTGAAGTTGCCGGTAAGCTGCGCGTTGACTTTAACGTCAATGATGCTCTGAGCCTCTGGGTCATGGCTGGTCTTCAGGACTACAACTACGATCGCGCTTGGGACTTGGATGGCAAGAGCAGCTATTACGGTGTCTGGGGCGGCGACTGGGCTGTCTGGGGTGGTGGTAAGTATCAGTTCAGCGACAAGGCTGCTCTGGACTTCCAACTCGCCTATGACGACAACGAAACCTTCGGTGCCGCTGTTGGTGTGAACTACGCATTGGTTCCCGGCTTCAACATCCGTCCGGAAGTTGTCTACGCATCCGGTTATGACTATGACTGGAATGGCAACAAGATCAGCGGCAAGAAGGATGGTTGGGGTGGTTACCTCCGCTTCCAGCGTTCGTTCTAAGATCGAGTTTTCGGTTTGAACAAAGAAACCCGGCAGGCAACTGCCGGGTTTTTTCTTTTGTTCTTTTGCTGTCTGTATTCAGCTGCATGGTTAATGCACCTTTAACCCCATCTGGCTAATCTACCCTCACAAATCTGTCCGGCTGCTCATGCCGGATCATGATGATTGATGAGGACGAGTGATGCGATCAGGGGCGCCCGCACATCTTGCGCTGGAAGAAACGGCTTATGGCGGCTTGCAGGCATTCATGCGCAGGCAGGCCGGGCGGCTGACTGGATTGCTGCTGCTGGCGCTGGTTGTCTTCTGCATTGCTTCGCTGGCCACATGGAATGTGGCTGACCCGAGCTTCAGCCACGCCACAGATAACAGCGTCACCAACGCCATGGGCTATGCGGGCGCGGTGTTTTCCGACCTTGCCATGCAGTTTTTCGGCCTGTCATCAGTGGCAGCGCTGGTGCCTGCCACGATCTGGGGCTTTTTGCTGTTTTCAGGCCGTGGCGTGGACGCCAAACCGCGCCGCGCTTTAAGCTGGTTCGGGTTTTGCCTGCTTGCCGCTGCCATTGCCGGCTGCATTGCCGCGCCCCCCACCTGGCCATTGCCAAGCGGGCTGGGCGGTGTGCTGGGCGATATGGTGCTGAAAATCCCTGCCATGTTCACCGGCACCTATCCGACCGGGCTGTTTGCGGCTGGTGTGATTGTGGTGTTTGCAGCCCCGGCGCTCTGGCTGTTTGCCTATGGTTCGGGCCTGATCAAACGGCGCAATGGTTTTGCCATTCAACAAGAACACGACGAGGACATCGATACAAGCCCCGCGTTTGAAGACGACGGTGATGATGATTTTGAACCCCGCAGCAGCCTTGTGCTGGGAATGCTGGCGCATTGGTGGATGTCGGCGCGTGGCTGGCTGCGTCGCCACAAGCCTCTGCGTCATGATGAGGACTGCTTGCCAAAAACTTTGCGCCGCAGTGCCTGGCGTGAGGCGGCTTTGCGGGTGGAAAATGCTGAAATGGAAGAAGCGGGCATGATCAATGGCGATTATGCAGCGCGCATTGAGCCGGAATTTTTTGCACAGCCCGCGCAAGACCATGTTGAGCATGGCGCTTTGCCTGAAGGGGGCGCGCGCGTTGCAGCCCCGGCACCGCGCCCGGTGCAAGGTGCGCGTGTGCAACGGGAGGCGCAGGCCTCGCTGATCGGCAGCGACAATTTTGAAATGCCGTCTTTGCATTTCCTGTCCAACCCGCCCAATGTGGTGCGTGACGCCAGCCTGTCCGCGGATGCGCTGGAGCAGAATGCGCGGCTGCTGGAAGGGGTGCTGGAAGATTTTGGCGTTCGCGGCGAGATCATTCAGGTGCGCCCCGGCCCGGTTGTCACGCTTTATGAACTGGAGCCGGCCCCCGGCATCAAATCAAGCCGCGTGATCGGTCTGGCTGATGATATTGCCCGCTCGATGAGCGCAATTGCAGCGCGTGTGGCGGTGGTTCCGGGCCGCAACGCCATTGGCATCGAACTGCCCAATGCACGGCGCGAAACAGTTTATTTGCGTGAAATCCTTGCCAGCCGTGATTTTGAAACCAGCAAGGCAAAACTGGCTCTGGCGCTGGGCAAGACCATCAATGGCGAGGCGGTGATCGTCGATATTGCCAAAATGCCTCATGTTCTGGTGGCAGGTACCACCGGATCGGGCAAGTCTGTGGCCATCAACACCATGATCCTGTCGCTGCTCTACCGCATGACGCCCGAGCAATGCCGTCTCATCATGATCGACCCCAAAATGCTGGAACTGTCGGTTTATGACGGCATTCCACATCTTTTGACCCCGGTGGTGACGGATCCGAAAAAGGCCGTGGTGGCGTTGAAATGGACGGTGCGGGAAATGGAAGACCGCTACCGCAACATGTCGAGACTGGGTGTGCGCAATATTGACGGCTTCAATGCGCGGGTTGCGCAGGCGCACAAGAAAGGCGAGCAGATTACCCGCACGGTACAGACCGGGTTTGACCGCCAGACCGGCGAGGCGATCTATGAAACCGAGCATCTCGACCTTGAGCCGATGCCCTATATTGTCGTCATCATCGATGAGATGGCCGATTTGATGATGGTGGCGGGCAAGGATATCGAGGGCGCGGTACAGCGCCTTGCCCAGATGGCGCGTGCGGCCGGTATTCATGTTGTCATGGCCACACAGCGCCCTTCAGTGGATGTCATCACCGGCACCATCAAGGCCAATTTCCCGACCCGCATTTCCTTTCAGGTCACCTCCAAGATCGATAGCCGCACCATTTTGGGCGAACAGGGCGCTGAGCAACTGCTGGGCATGGGTGATATGCTTTATATGGCCGGTGGCGGGCGCACCCAGCGTGTGCATGGCCCCTTTGTTTCCGACAGCGAGGTGGAAAAAGTGGTGGCGCATCTTAAATTGCAGGGTGTGCCGCAATATCTGGATGCCATTACCGAAGAGGATGAGGAAGACGATATGGCTTCCGGCACGGGTTCGGGTGGTGGAAATTTTGAAGATTCCGACGATCCTTACGATCAGGCGGTTGCGGTGGTGTTGCGCGATGGCAGGGTCTCGACCTCTTATATTCAGCGCCGTCTCGGCATTGGCTATAATCGTGCCGCCTCGATCATTGAGCGCATGGAAGAAGAAGGTGTGATCAGCGCCGCCAACCATGCCGGAAAGCGCGAAATTCTTGTGCCGACCGAAGAGGATGTTTTTTAAAGCGCCAGAAAGCCCGACTGCCAAATTTAAGCCCAGATAAATGCGGATAAGGATATTTGAAGGGCCGACGAGAGTAAGACACATGACATATCAGACTTATGCCACGACGGTTGAAACCGCTTTCTCGCGCCGCAGCTTGTTAAAGGCTGGTCTTGCCTGTGCGGGGATCGGTGTTTTAGGGGCAGCTTCCGGCTTTCCTCTTGTTTCTGGCGCGCGCGCCGCCACACCTCATGCCGCGCAGGCCATTGCCGATCATTTTTCAGCCGTGAAGTCGATGACCGGCGAATTCGTGCAATTTGGCCCCAAGGGCGAGCAGACCGGCGGAAAATTCTTCCTGCAACGGCCGGGAAAAATCCGTTTCAACTATGACGGATCATCGAATTTCAGGGTGATTTCCGATGGCAAGTCGGTGGTTATCCTCAATCAGAAACTGCGCACGTCAGACCTTTATCCGCTGTCGAAAACGCCGCTCAAACTTCTGCTGGATGAACGCATCGACCTGTCGGGCGACAAGGTGAAAAGCGTGCGTCAGGAATCTGATCTGACCACCATTCAGCTTGCCGATAAATCCGTGTTCGGCAATGCCACAATCACCATGATGTTTGATCCGCAGACTTATGAACTGCGCCAGTGGACGATCACCGATGCGCAGGGCAAGGACACCACGGTGATGATCTTCAATGTACAGCAAGGTGTGCGCTTTGCCGCCGACACTTTCACCATCGATTATCGCGCCAACCGGGTGCTTAACAGCAAGGCTCCGTAGGGCGCGTCACATACTATTCGCAGCATCTGTGGAAATCCGGGCCAGGCGTGCAGCAGAGCGCGCTTCGGCTTGAATTTTCTGCCTGTGACTGACATGTTCCGGCCATGTCATTTTCCCTTGCCACCTGGAATATCAACTCTGTGCGCCTGCGTATGCCGCTGGTCGAGCATTTTCTGCAAGAATACCAGCCGGATGTGCTGTGCTTGCAGGAAACCAAATGTCCGGACGATCAGTTTCCGTTCAAGCCATTGCGCAAGCTGGGCTATGAGCACATCGCCATTCACGGCCAGAAGGGCTATCACGGCGTTGCCACCATTTCGCGGCTGCCGCTGGAAATCGTTGAAAAACGGCGGTTTTGCGAGATTGATGACAGCCGCCATCTTTCGGTCAGGCTGGAGGCGGGGCCGCGCCAGATCTTGCTGCATAATTTTTATGTGCCGGCAGGGGGTGATGAGCCTGATCCGCAAATCAATCCAAAATTCCGCCATAAGCTCGATTTTGTCGAGGAAATGCGCAAGATCCGCGCCGAGCAGGATGAGACGTCAAGCTCGATTCTGGTCGGGGACCTGAATATTGCGCCGCGTGAACACGATGTGTGGTCGCATAAGCAGCTTTTGAAAGTGGTCAGCCACACACCCATTGAGACGAGCAGTTTTGAAGCCATGCGCAAGGCCGGTGAATGGGTGGATCTGATGCGCCACAATATCCCGGACGAGCAGAAAATCTACACATGGTGGAGCTATCGTGCCCGTGACTGGGATGCGTCTGACCGTGGCCGACGACTGGATCATGTGTGGTCATCGCAAAATCTGGTGCCGAATTTCTCCGGCTATGAGATTTTGCGTCAAGCCCGCGGTTGGGAACGGCCTTCGGACCATGTGCCGGTGCTTGCACGGTTCGATTTTTAGAACCGGTCTCTTGAAACTGGTTCCCAGTTTCAGAGATACGCTTTAATCCAGAAAGTGCGGGGCCATGCCCTCGATACGTTCAATCAGCGCCTGAAACTGTTGCAAAATGCGCGCATGCAGATGGACAGCGACTTCCGGATATTCTTCTAAAATGCGCCGAAACATGGATCGGCTGAGCCGTAACACCTGTGTGTCGGTCAGCACATAGGCGCTGGTCATGCGCCTTGTGTCGGCAATCAGCGCCATTTCGCCTAAAATTTCACCAGCTCCGGCGGTGGTGATTGCGGTGCGTTGCGGGTCGTTTTCATGGTAAAGCGCAACACGGCCGCTGATGATGATATAGGCGCAATCTGCCTCATCGGCCTCACGATAGAGCTTGCGGTCAGCGGCAAGCGAGGTGGTTTCTGCGCCAAAGGCAAGCAGACGCAACTGTTCGCGCGTAAAATCGGCAAACAGGTCCACGCCAGACAGGATGTCAATGTCATCATCCAGCGCCATCAATCATGTCCCCATATCGACAGCAGGTCGTTTTTCCTTCTCGTAAAGAACCGGGGCTTGTAAAAAACCGGGGTTTATATGTGTAATCGTCATTAACCCCAAAATACTTAAGGAACCAGCTTGTAGCCGCCGCTTTCGGTCACAAGAATGGCAGCGTTGGAAGGGTCGCGCTCAATCTTCTGGCGCAGGCGATAGACATGGGTTTCAAGCGTATGGGTGGTGACGCCTGAATTATAACCCCACACCTCTTCCAGCAACACGTCGCGGGTGACGACCTGCTGGTCGGCACGGTAGAGATATTTGATGATGGCGGCTTCTTTTTCGGTCAGTCTGATTTTTGCCCCTGATTGTTCGGTCAGCAGCTTCTGGCCGGGTTTGAAGATGTAGGGGCCGACCGTGAAGGTGGCGTCCTCACTCTGCTCGTGCTGGCGAAGCTGAACGCGGATGCGCGCCAGAAGAACGGCAAAACGGAACGGCTTGGTCACATAGTCATTGGCGCCCGCTTCCAGTCCCAAAATCGTATCGGCATCGGTATCATGGCCGGTCAGCATGATGATGGGGGCCTTGAAGCCGCTTTTGCGCAACTGCCTGACGGCCTCGCGCCCATCCATATCGGGCAACCCGATATCCATGATCAGAAGATCGATCTGTTCGTTTTGTGCACTGGCCATGCCTTTGACGGCATTTTTTTCCTGCAAAACATGAAATTCCTCGTCAAGCGACAATTGCTCGACCAGTGTCTGGCGCAAATCATCATCATCATCGACAATCAACAAGGTGCGTGGGGCCATGGATCAGTCCGTTCTTTTTCCCGGTCCTTCAGGCTTGACCGGGCTGGTTTTATGCGGAAGGTGAGTAAGTATAAACGTCCAGTTGTGCTGATTTGTTTGTGGCCAGATCATACAGGAAATTGAGCGGACGCAAGGCCGCAAAGGAAACTTTTCCCGGCAGCCTTGCCACGCTGGTGGTGCGGGCGCGCCCGGGGCAGCCTTCAAAAGGGATTTTGCGGGCCGGACCGCTGGTGATTGCCTGTGCTTTGGGCAAGGGCGGCATCACCTCAAACAAGCGTGAGGGGGATGGCGCAACACCTTTGGCCAGCATGCGCATCCTTTCAGGTTATTTTCGCAATGCGCGCTTTGCCGGGGCGCGGCGCACACCCTTGCCGATGCGCTCCACCACCGCTGCGCTGGGCTGGTGCGATACGCCCGGTGACCGCAATTACAACCGCCCGGTAAAGCTGCCTTATCCGGCCAGCCATGAGACCATGCAGCGCACTGATCGGCTTTATGATGCCTGTCTGGTGCTGGACTGGAATCTTGCTCCGCGCAAGCGCGGGCGCGGCAGCGCCATTTTCTTTCATCTGGCGCGCTCCGCTTATGAGCCGACGGAAGGCTGTGTTGCAATTAGCCGCCGCGACATGGAGCGATTGTTACCCTATCTGTCGCGGCATACGGTGCTCAAGGTGGTCAGATAGAAGCCTTGCTGAAGCGCCAAACAATGGTGCGTTTGATTTCAGTGTCTTCCAGTGCGCGCGTTACCGGCACTTCATAAAGGGCAAGCTGTTCCAGCCCGGATTTCGGCAGGTAGGAGCGGCCGGGATCACCTACAAAAATCTCTGCGCCACGCAATGTGAGCGCCTCAAACCACGGTATCAGGCGCTCAGAAAAAGGTTTTTCGTAAAATACGTCACCGGCCAGAACAACATCCCAGCCATGATCTGCGCCGATGAGGTCTGAGCCGTCAAAAATGAGGCAGACATGATTTGCCTGTGCATTGAGGAAAACGGCTGTCTGGCAAAACGGGTCGATGTCGGCGGCCACCACGCTGGAAGCGCCAGCCTTTGCTGCGGCAATGGCTACAATTCCTGAGCCGGTTGCAAAATCCAGCACCTTTTTGCCCTGCACAATTTCGGGATGGTCGAGAATATAGCGCGCAAGGCCCTGCCCGCCCGCCCAGGCAAAAGCCCAGAAAGGGGGTGGCAGGCCGATTCTAGCCAGTTCTTCTTCCGTTTTCTGCCACAGATCGTGGGCTTCCTGCGCAAGATGCAGGGCAATTTGTGGCACATGGGGTGGAGAAAGCAGCGCTGTATTGGCGCGGATGAAGTTTTCGGCCGTTTGGGGGCTTAATTTCATGGGGCCGGAACGAGGCCGCCCATGCGGCACACTTCCTCCCATTCTGCCCGTGTGACCGGCTGCACCGACAAGCGCCCGAGCCGCACCAGCGCCATATCCGTCAGGCGTGGATTGGCTTTTACATCGGCAAGACTGACAGGTTTGGGCATCTCGCGCACATAGCGAATGTCAACGCATTCCCAGCGCGGATCATCGGTGGTGCTGTCGGGATGAGCCAAGGCGCAGACCTCGACAATGCCGACAACATTCAGCCCCTTGTTGGAGTGATAGAAAAAGCCGAGATCGCCGATCTGCATGGCGCGCATATTGTTGCGCGCCGCATAATTGCGCACGCCGTCCCATTCCTCGCCTTTTGCGCCCTTTGCCTTCAATTCATCGAACGAGAATGCAAAGGGCTCGGATTTGAACAGCCAGTAATTCATGGCAGGCAGTCTCCTTTTCAGCTTTCAGGCTTGTTGACGGTCCAGTTCCAGGCGCGCACATCCACGGTTTCAAACAGACCGGCTATGGCATAAGGGTCATTGGCGGCCATGGCTTCGGCCTCAGCCTGGTTGGCTGCCTCCACCACGACAAGGCTGCCATCCGGCTTGCCATCCTGATCAAGGAAAGGTCCGGCAAAAGCAATTTTTTGAGCGGCATTCAGCCCATTGAGCCATTCAAGATGGGCGGGGCGGGTATCAAGGCGCAGTTGCAATGCACCGGGCTTGTCTTTGCACAGAAAAGCAAACAGCATGTCAAAAAATTCCTAAATTAAGTTTTCGTGTTTGAGCGGGCGGGTCATCAGCGCTTCCACCGCTTCATGAACAGTGATGACACCGGCAAGGATGGCGGCAACCGCCGAGAGAATGGGAGCTTCCACACCATGCTGGGCAGCAAGGCGCGCGGCAATGGCAGCCGTGGGCACACCTTCCGCCAGTGGCAGCCCTTCAAGCACCTCACCGCGCCCCAGCGCCACCCCATAGGCAAAATTGCGCGATTGGGTGGAAGAACAGGTCAGCAAGAGATCGCCAAGGCCTGAAAGACCCATCAGTGTTTCAGGCTGGGCGCCAAATACGACTCCCAGACGGCGCAATTCGACAAAGCCGCGTGTGACCATGGCAGCCTGTGCGCTGGCGCCCAGTTCAGCACCGGCCACAGCCCCGGCTGCAATGGCAAAAACATTTTTCAAGGCCCCGCCCAGTTCAACGCCGATTATGTCCGTGCTGGCATAACAGCGCAGATTGCGAGCTGAAAAACGGGCGGCAAGATCCATGGCCAGCGCATCATCTTGGGCGGCAACCACCACGGCTGTGGGCAGGCCGCGCGCAACATCTGTGGCAAAGCTGGGGCCAGACAGTACCGCAACCGGTGCTTTGGGCAGGATTTCGGTGACAATGGCGGACAAAAGAGCGCCGGTTTCACGCTCAATGCCCTTGGCGCACAACACCAGCGGGATGTTTGCAGGCATATGCGCCCTGATTTCATTGAGAACCATACGCAATGATTGCGCTGGCGTGACTGATAAAACGCAATCGGTCTGATCAAGAGCTGTTTGCAGATCGGTGGTCGCCTCAATGCCTGTGTCAAAGGCAATACCGGGCAGATAGCGCGGATTTTTACCCTTTGTGATGGCTTTTGCTATCTCCCCATCGCGCGCCCACAGGCGCACATGATGGCCGGCATGAAGGGCCGCCAGCGCCAGTGCGGTGCCCCATGCACCGCCGCCAAGAATGGTTGTTTTCGGTGTTTTTTCTGGTCCCCTCATGCCTTGGCTCCGCGTCTGCCGGAGCCGATGACGGGTGTGGATGCAGCATCCAGCGGCCAGCGTGAGCGCGGCACAAAATCAAAGGCGTCAGGATCTGCCATTCCCGCATTCAGCCGTTCAATCCCCGCCCAGGCGATCATGGCGGCATTATCGGTGCATAATATATGCGGCGGGGCGACAAAGGAAAAACCATGAGCAGCACAGAGCTGTTCCAGCATTGTACGGATTGCGTGATTGGCGGCAACACCGCCTGCCACCACCAGCGCAGGTGTTTTTCTGTCTGGGTAGTCGGCGCGAAACCGCACCAGCGCACGTTTGACACGGTCAGCCAGCGTGTCGGTCACGGCCGCCTGAAATGAAGCGCAAATATCGGCCACATCCTGATCAGAGAGCGGTGCAATGGCGCTTGCTGCCTGTCGCACTGCGGTTTTAAGGCCGGAAAAGGAAAAATCGGGCTGGGCTGAGCCTTTTAACGGACGCGGAAAGGCAAAGCGGTTCGGGTCGCCGGATGCGGCTGCTTTTTCGACATTGGGCCCCCCCGGATAGGGCAGCGCCAGCATTTTGGCCACCTTGTCAAAAGCCTCGCCCAGCGCATCATCTATGGTGGTGGCCCAGCGTTGATAATCGCCAACATTGCCAATGCGCAGGATCTGGGTGTGGCCGCCGGAAACGAGCAGCAGCAGATAGGGAAATTCAAGCCCGTTGCTCAGGCGGGCAGTCAGCGCATGACCTTCCAGATGGTTGATGGCGAGCAGCGGCTTCTGGGTGGCGGACGCAATGGCCTTGGCCGTCATCAGGCCAACAATCAGCCCGCCGACAAGGCCCGGGCCTGCGGTGGCGGCAACAGCATCCACCTGCTCCAGCGTAACGCCTGCTTCTTCCAGCGCTGCCTCAATGATGCCGTCCAGCGCCTCGACATGGGCGCGCGCTGCGATTTCAGGCACCACACCGCCAAAGGCGGCATGTTCGGCAATCTGGCTTAACACCACATTGGACAGGATTTTGGGCCTGGCCTGTGCATGATCGAGCGCCACAATACTTGCAGCCGTTTCATCGCAGCTTGTTTCAATGCCCAATACGCGTATCAACGTGTCACGATCCTCAAAGTTGCTCCTGACGCTTTTCCCCGATAGGAGAAGGTCGATCATGAATATCGCCGGGTTATCATGGACTGCGTGCGATGCAAACCGCAATGAAGAAGAGGCAAGCCGTGCTCAAGATTGGAACCCGCGCCAGCCCGCTGGCTATGGCACAGGCGCATGAGGCGCGCGACAGGCTGATGGCGGCCCATGGGCTGGAGGAGCACAGTTTCCAGATTGTGCCCATCACCACCACTGGCGATACGATTCAGGACCGTCCGCTTTCGGAGGCAGGTGGCAAGGGGCTGTTTACCCGGGAACTGGAAGATGCGCTTTATGACGGGCGCATTGATATTGCGGTGCATTCCTCAAAGGATATGCCCACCGAATTGCCGCCGGGGCTGGTGCTGCCGGTGTTCTTGCCACGTGAAGATGTGCGTGACAGCTTTATCAGCCTGTCTGCGCTGTCGATCATGGATTTGCCGCAAGGTGTGAAGTTCGGCTCGTCTTCGCTGCGGCGGCAGGCGCTGATTCGGCGGATGCGCCCTGATATTGATGTGGTGATGTTTCGTGGCAATGTGCAAAGTCGGTTGCGCAAGCTGGAAGATGGTGTTGTTTCGGGCACCATGCTGGCGCTGGCTGGCTTGCGGCGGTTGAAAATGGAGCATATCGCCACCGCCATCATGCCGCTGGACAGTTTTTTGCCGGCCCCGGGACAAGGCGCCATCAGCATCGAACACCGTGAAAATGATGAGAAGGTGATGCGTCTTCTGGCGCCGATTCATGATGAGGAAACCGGACAGGCGCTGGCATGTGAGCGCGCTTTTTTAGGCGCGCTTGATGGCTCTTGCCGCACGCCGATTGCCGGTCATGCGGTGATTGAAGGAGAAAGACTGCGTTTCAGGGGCCTCATCATTACCCCCGACGGCACCATCTGCCATGAGATTGGCGCAGAAGGCCGCGCTGAAGAGGCCGCGGCCATCGGCCTGAAAGCCGGTGCAGATGTGCGTGAAAAGGCTGGCACACAGTTTTTTGAGGGCTGGTTCTGATCCGGGTTCTGGTCACCCGGCCCGAACCGGAGGCTGGCCAGACAGCCGCCCGGCTGGCCGGGCTGGGCTTTGCGCCTATTATGCTGCCGCTATCGCGCATTTGCGCCCTCAAAATTGATGCGCCTGCGCTTGCCCGGCAACAGGGCGTGGCTGTGACCAGCATCAATGCCTTGCGCCATGCTGCTCCCGAATTGATTGAAAGCCTGGTGCATCTGCCCTGCTATGCGGTGGGCGCGCGCACGGCGCAGGCTGCGCGGCAGGCAGGCTTTTTTCATGTCGAGGAAGGGCAGGGTGATGCAATAACCCTGGCTGAGCGTATCATTGCCGCTTCTTCGGGCAAACTGGTCTATTTGTGCGGAAAGGTGCGTTTTACAGGCTTTGAGGAACGTTTGGCGGCATCGGGCGTTCAAATCAAGGCGCTGGAGACTTATGATACTGTGATGCTGGATTATACGGATGAAAGCATTCATGCGTGTCTGGGCGGCCAGCCAGTCGGGGCCATCATGCTATATTCGGCGCAGGCGGCACTTGCCATGCGGGCGCTTTTACAACGTGAAAACCTGCAAATTCTGTTTGAAAAAGCGCAGGTTTTAACCTTGTCAAAGCGTATTGCAGAAGCTTTGGGGGCAGAATTTATGAAGAGGGTGAATATTGCCAGACAGCCTTCGCAAGATGCCTTGCTGGCGCTTTTACCAGCCCCATAATGGGTGTGTCATTACAGCGCCTCTTTTTACTGCCTTGAGATATGCTAGATTTTTTTCCTGAACACGGACGCATAATGAGGAGCCGGCATGGTCAAGACGCCGAGAACGCGACATTCAGGCAGCAGCCGCGCGCCGGTGACGATTGATCTGGACGCAGATCAGGTCGCCCGTGCCGAAGATGCGGCTTTGCCAAAGTCCAAGGCGGTCCCGCCTGAAAAGGGGCAGGCGCAAGAGGTGAAGGCAAAAACATCACCAGCGCCAAAGACCGCACGGATAGAAGAACCCGGCATTTCAAAAGAGCCGCCACCCTCACCGGAGCCTAGGCCGGAGCCCAAGCCGGAACCCAAGCCGGAACCTGAGCCGAAGCCTGTGTCAGGGCCTGAGCCTGTATCTGCGTCAGTGCCTGCAGGGCGGCATGGTCTGGGTCTGCTGGCGGCCGGTGTTGTCGGCGGTATCATCGCGCTGGCCGGGGCGGCGGGCCTGCAATATGCGGGGCTTGTCAACACACCACAACAAGATGCACCTGCCGATCATGGTGACCAGATCGCACAATTGCAGGAGCAGATTTCTGAGCTTGCAGCCGCGCGCAGCGATGATGGTGCAGCACAGCAGATCAAAAATCTCGACAGCCAGGTCAGCCTGCTTGAAAGTGATTTGGCAGATCTCAAAGAGACAGTTGGAACGAATGCGCCAGCCGGGGACAATGGTGAAATGCTGGCGGCGTTGTCGCAAAAAATTGAACAGGTCGAGACCCGGATTGCTGCATTTGACGACATATCTTCAGCGCCGCCGGTTGATCTTGCTCCCCTCAATGACAGGATTGCCGGGCTGGAACAGCAATTGGGCACGGTTGATGAGGCCGTGAAGGAACAGCAAAGCCGCATAGGGGCATTGGATCAGTCGCTTGGCGTTGTTGTTCGCAAGCAGGAAGAGTTGGCCGATCAGCCGAAAATTGCGCTGGCCATTGCGGCATCGGCACTGAAATCGGCGCTGGAACGCGGGGCGCCCTTTGAGGCTGAACTGGAAACTTTTGTCGCCATTGCACCTGATAGCGTGTCTTTTGACCCCTCCGGGCTTGCCCTCTTGCGCGGGCAGGCGCAACAAGGCGTGGCTACCCGCAGTCAGATTGAAGCGCAGGTTGAAGCGGCGGCTGACGCCATGGTGGCGGCAGACAATCCCGTTGATGAAAATGCCGGTTTTGCCCAGCGCCTGATCGCCAGCGCACAGTCGCTGGTCAAGGTGCGGCCCATCGGGGCTGTCGAAGGGGCCGGGGCGCCTGAGACCGTGGCACGGCTGGAAGCCGATGTCAGGGAAAATAACTATGCCGCAGCGCTTGGTGAATATGAAACCTTGTCCGATCCGGTCAAAGCTGCCGGGGCGGAATTTGCAGGCTTGTTGAAGGCGCATATGGAGGCGCAGGCGGCTGTCGATGCGCTGATCTCGCAAACCATGAGCGAAAGCGAAGGATAACAGATGGCCCGCATTCTGTTTTATCTTTTTGTTGTTCTGGCAATGAGTATCGGTTTTGCCTGGCTGGCGGGCCGTCCGGGCGAGATGGTTCTCAATTTTGAGAATTACCGCATTCAATTGACCCTGATGACGGCAGCCGTTGCTGTTGTGGCTGTGGTTGCGGCAACCATGATTTTCTGGTGGCTGATTCGCTCAATCTGGCAAAGTCCCCATGCTATTGCCCGCCATTTTCGGGTGCGTCGCCGCGACCGGGGCTATCAGGCGCTGTCCACTGGCCTGATTGCGGCCGGGGCGGGTGATGCGGGGCTGGCGCGGGTGAAGGGCAAGGAAGCCGCCCGGTTGATCCATGCCGATCAGGAGCCGTTGATCCATCTTCTGGAAGCGCAGACAGCTCTTTTAGAAGGCGACCATGATGGGGCGCGCCGCAAGTTTGAAGCGATGGTTGATGACCCTGAAACACGCCTTCTTGGGCTGCGCGGCCTGTATCTTGAGGCTGGACGGCTGGGGGATCGCGATGCGGCGCGAATTTATGCGGGACGTGCTGCTGCTGTTGCGCCGCAACTTAACTGGGCAACGGAATCAACCATTGAGGAACTGGCTGCCCGCAGCCAGTGGGATGGGGCGCTGGAACTGGTGGCGGCGCAAAAATCGACAAAGCGCATTGCACCCGATGCCGCCAATCGCCAGCGAGCGGTTCTGCTGACCGCCAAGGCGATGGAACTGGAGCAGAGTGACCCGGCAGCGGCAAAGAATGCCGCACTGGAAGCCAACAGGCTGCAACCTGAATTTGTGCCGGCAGCTCTTATTGCCGCCAAAGCACTGCTGCACAATGACGCTATACGCAAGGCTTCAAAAATATTGGAGCAGGTCTGGCGGGCAACGCCGCATCCGCAAGTGGCCGAGCTTTATATTCATGCCCGCTCCGGCGATGCGGTGTTAGATCGGATGAAGCGGGCGCGCAAATTGCAGGCTTTGCAGAAAGATAGTGCCGAGGCTGCTCTTGTCGTCGCGCGCGTGGCGTTTGACGCCAATGACTATCGCACGGCGCGTGCCGAGGCAGAAGCTGCCATTCATCTGGATGCACGTGAAGGGGCCTTTTTGTTGCTCGCCGATATTGAAGAGGCTGAAACCGGCGATGAGGGCAAGGTGCGCCAGTGGCTGTCGGGAGCTGTGCGTGCACCGCGCGATCTTGCCTGGGTGGCCGATGGCGTTGTTGCTGAACAATGGGCGCCTGTCTCGCCTGTGACCGGCAGGCTGGATGCTTTTGAATGGCGCGCACCGGTTGAGCAACTGGGCAGGCTGATCGACAATGGGCAGGAACAGGCAAGTGAGACACTGGCTTCGGTTGTTCCGGCTGTTGCTGTGCAAGCGCCACTGCAAAAAACAACAATTGCCGAACCTGAGATCATCGAAAAAATTACCCCGGTGGATGTGGTCAGTCCTGTGTCCTCGCTTGAGAAATCGGTGCCGGAGACAACAGTTTCTCCCGAAAAAACCGTTGTAAAACCGGAAATGGAACCGGAGCCATCGTCATCGGTGCCTCCACTGCCGCCGGATGTCGAACAGGTAGCGCAGCAGGACATGACACCGCGTTTGCCGGATGATCCGGGCGTTGACCCGGATGAAGAGCGTGAACCCGAACCAGAAAAATTCAGGTTGTTTTGATGATTGAGCGTTTCCTGTCTTTTTTGAAAACCCTTCCGGGTACTCCAGACCGGCACGATCATCATGATGATCCGCGCGTGGCGGCTTCTGCTTTGCTTTATCACGTCATGAATGTTGATGGAGAACGGCAGGATGTCGAATGGGAGCGGTTCAAGGCCATATTGAGCAAAAGCTATGCTGTCAGTGGCAAGGAACTGGATGAACTGGTTCAGGCAGGTGCAGAGGCAGAACGGGAATCGGTCGATTTTTACGCTTTTACCAGCGTGCTGAACCGTCATCTTGATCATGAAGGGCGCAAGGCTTTTATTGAATTGATGTGGGAGATCGTTTTTGCCGATGGCGAGTTGCATGAGCTTGAAGACAATACGGTCTGGCGTGTTGCCGAACTGCTTGACGTGGAGCGGGAAGATCGCATTGCCGCCCGCCGCAAGGTCGCGGCTCGCCTTTCAGACATCAAAAAACCTTGATGAAAAGTGATGCCGAGGCATAATCCGTTAAATTCCAAGATGATTCTGTTTAAATGCTAGCCAGGCCCCGCCCTCAAATACTGATTGTTTTGCATCAGGAAACATCAAGCCCCGGCCGGGTTGGGCAAATGCTTGTCGAGCGCGGCTTTGATCTTGACATATGCCGCCCGCCGCTCGGCGACCAACTGCCTGAAACGCTTGCCGCCCATGCCGGCGCTGTCGTGTTTGGCGGACCGATGAGCGCCAATGATCCTGATGAGTTCGTGAAGCGCGAAACCGAGTGGATGCGTGTGCCGCTGGAGGAAAACAAGCCGTTTCTGGGCATTTGCCTGGGGGCGCAGATGCTTGTCAATCATCTGGGGGGCAAGGTGGAGGCCCATGAAAATGGTCTGGTGGAGATCGGCTGGTATCCGCTCAAAGCCACAAAGCCGGGACAAGACCTGCTGGACTGGCCTGAAATGGTCTATCAGTTCCATCTTGAGGGTTTTAGCCTGCCTGCAGATGCCACCTTGCTTGCCACTTCAGAAAACTATCCCAATCAGGCTTTTCGCTATGGTGAAAATGCCTATGGGATTCAGTTTCATGCTGAATTGACACAAGTGATGATGCAGCGCTGGGTGGTTCATGGCGCGCAGCGTTTCACGCTTCCCGGTGCACAGCCCGGTCGCGACCATCTTGATGGCCGCCTGATCTGGGACATGCAGTTGCGGCGCTGGCTGGGCGAGTTTCTGGAAAGTATTTTTGGCTACGCCACAATGCGGGAAGCAAATCTGAAAGATCGCAATGTGCTTATAAGAGCTTGATCCCGAAAAGTTGCAGATTTTTTTTGGACAAGATTATGCGTAAAAATAAAAAACCGCGAGTCACAAGATCCGCGGTTTTTTTAAATGTGTTTGCTGAATCAGATCAGGCGGCTTCTTCTTCCTGCTCGGCTTCCTCATTGTCGGCCTTGGCGCCGCGCTTGGGGCCCTTGTTGAGATTGATCTCGATCAGGTGGACTGCCTCGGTTTCCGACACGCGGTTGACGGCGGCAACTTCACGCGCCATGCGGTCGAGAGCTGCTTCATAAAGCTGACGTTCGGAATAAGACTGCTCGGGCTGGCTGTCGGCGCGGTAAAGGTCGCGCACAACTTCGGCAATCAGGATCAGATCACCGGAATTGATCTTGGCGTCATATTCCTGAGCGCGGCGTGACCACATGGTGCGCTTGACGCGGGCGCGGCCCTGAACCACTTTCAATGCGCGCTCGACATAGTCTGTTTCAGCCAGCTTGCGCATTCCGATGGATGTTGCCTTGGCCACCGGAACTTTCAGCCGCATCTTGTCTTTCTGGAAATCGATGACAAACAGTTCCAGCTTGTGTCCGGCAACTTCCTGCTCTTCGATGGTTACGATCTGGCCGACGCCATGTGAGGGATAAACAATGAATTCGCCGCTTTTGAATCCTTGACGTGTGGAAGCAGATTTCTTCTGCGGGATGCTGGTTGCCATTACGCCGTAAACTCCTTGTTGTGGTCGGCGATACGCCGACCGTACACAGTAGGACCGGATCAGCCGGTAGTGCCGCGCAACAGTGAATTCCCGAGTGATGAGGCGTGGATGAAGAGATGGCCTGTCAGGCGCAAAACGACCTCATGGTCCAGATTGCTCTGTCCCAGGCTGGGAAATTCACCTTTCAGTGATTAGGGCGTTGCGCCATCAATCGACGTTGTGTCACGGGCATGGTGCCTGAGGGGTAACACAAAACAGGGGAAGAATCAAGATTTTGCTGCACACGCTAAAGCGTCGTGCATTTTGCCGGGCGCATAAATGCAGCCAAACAAAATGCTCTGGCAGATAAGGAGAGGCTCAGTCGCCGCTGCCGGGTTCCGCCGAGAAAAATTTTTCCAGCTTGCCGGTTTGCCCGTCGAATTCTTCTGCGTCCGGCATCGGTTCTTTCTTGGTCGTCAGATTCGGCCATTTATCGGCATATTCAGCATTCAGCACAAGCCATTGGTCAAGGTTCGGCTCGGTGTCGGGGCGGATGGCGTCAGCCGGACATTCGGGTTCGCACACGCCGCAGTCGATACATTCATCGGGATGAATGACGAGCATGTTCTCGCCTTCATAGAAGCAGTCAACCGGACACACTTCAACGCAATCGGTGTATTTGCATTTGATGCAATTGTCGGTGACGACGTAGGTCATGCAAGGCTCCGCAGCATCCCCGGCAGATCGGTTTCAGGACGCATTATTGAGGCTGAGGTAACGCCTTTATCTCATGCTTTCAAGGCAAGCGACATGCGCCACAACGTCCCTCATCAACTGCTCTGGTCATGCGCTGAAGGTAGCCCGGTTTTAGTCCCGGCCCAGCAGGCGGTCTGTCAGGCGGCGCTCTTTCTTGGTCGGTCGGCCACTGCCACTGTCGCGCAAGGGTGCTGCAATATCCGGCGTCTCTTCTTTTGACGGAGCAGGCGACAGGTCTTCATAAAGTGTTTGAGCCTCAACTGCGGGGCCACGTCGTGTTCCAGGCGCCAGCACTTTCCAGACAAGGATGCGGCGCTCAAGCGTGATGGTGAGCACATCACCCGGCTTCACCTGATCGGAAGCCTGCGTTATCTTGTCGCGATTGATGCGCACCCGCCCGCCAGTCACCAGCCTGGCAGCCAGCGAGCGTGATTTGACGGCACGGGCAAAAAACAGCCATTTATCGATGCGCTGACGCCCGGCTGCTAGCATTGGCTGCCCAAATTACTTCTTGAGCTGGTCGCGCAGGGCGGCGAGCTTGGCAAAGGGAGAATCCGGGTCGATACGAGCCGGGCGTTCCTCGTGCTTGCGTGGTGTAAATTTCGGATTATTGCCACTTTTCGCATTCGGCTTGTTGCCCTTGCGCTCGAACCGGTTGTCCTGATCTCCGGGCTTGCCTGATTTGCGATTGCGCTCGAAGCGACGACCACCTTCCTTGCGGGTGTCTGCGCCTTCTATCTTTTCACCGGCCTGTGCCTGCTGGCCACGCCGGGCCTGTTGATTTCGGGCAGGACGACTGCCGGGCCGTTGATGCTGGCGATCGAAGCGGGCCTGGCGCCAGATCAGAACCGGCTTTGGCTCCTCGGCAGGTTTGGCCTCTTGTTGTGCGGGTTGAGCCGAAGCATCTTCAGCGACAGGCTCAACAGCCGCTTCGGCAGTGGGTTCAGGAACCGGCTCAGAGACGGGTTCAGAAACAGGTTCCGCCACCATGTCTGATGTTTCGGGGTCTGATGTTTCAGGCGCAGCAATCGGTGCATCGCCAGCCTCTGCCGCAACCGGTTCGGCTGGGGTCTCTTCAACGGGTGTGGCAGCTTCCTGAGAAGGTGCTGGCGTTTCGTCTTTGCTGGCGGCGACTTGTTCTGCCTGTTGGGCCTGTTCTGCTGCCTTGGCATCTGCGGCGGCCTGCGCGGCAGCGTCCAGCGTCTCCATTCTGGCCTTGACCGCATCGGCAGGTTTAGGCTCGGCGCGGTAGCCCAGACCTTTAAGAATTTCTTCCATATCCTCGACCGTTGCGCCAAGAATCGACAGCATCGGCGGGGTAATGATGAAATTTCCGCCGTCAAAGGCGCCATCGGGGCGCGGGCCCAGTCCGGGTTTCCAGTTGATGGCAGGGCGGATCAGATCAGCCAGACGCTCCAGAATATCAATACGCACCGCCCGTCGACCAAGGCTGCGATAACCGGCCAGACGGTAGAAATTGCGATCAAAACCTGGCTCCACGACTAGTGAAGTGCGGCCAGTAGCCAGTGCATTGACCACATCGCCAAAGCCGGGCTTGTCCTTGCCGTCATTGTGCAAGGCCCACAAAAGGGTGATCAGACCGGCAGGGCCGGGCTTTAACAGCACCGGTATAAACACATGATAGGCGCCGAAACGCACACCCAGACGGCGAAGGGCAGCGCGGCCCTCCTGATCGAGCGAGCGCATTTCGGTTGCAATGTCGCGGCGGTTGAGCAGCCCGAAGTTTTCTGTCAACTGGAAGGCGATGCCGCGGGCAATGCCGGTCAGTTGCTCGGCAGCCTTCAGGTCGATCAGCGGCTTGATCAGGGTTTCAATCTGGAAGGTGACAAAGCGCTCGGCGCGGCCAGCCACCTTGTCGCGGGCCGGGCCGGTCAGTTGCTCATCGGCCAGCAGAACAAGGCGCGGACGCAATATGTCTTCGCCTGCCACCAGTGTGCCGATGGGCGCGCCGATCCAGCGCAAGATGCCATCTGAGCCAAGTGCAATATCATTATTGCCGGAGGCGGCGAACCGTTCGGCACGCGCCTCAAACTCGGTGGC
Source organism: Aquamicrobium segne (assembly GCF_042656785.1). Classification (NCBI taxonomy): domain Bacteria; kingdom Pseudomonadati; phylum Pseudomonadota; class Alphaproteobacteria; order Hyphomicrobiales; family Phyllobacteriaceae; genus Aquamicrobium; species Aquamicrobium segne. Next base: position 31,225 of record NZ_JBHSLL010000011.1, on the reverse strand, counting down.
CAGCGCCTTTTGGGCGGCGGCACGCACCGCCTTGGCAGCTTCGCCACCGGCGTTCTGGTCCGCCGTAAAGCGGAACCCTTGTAATTCTCCCACATGATGGTCCTCGACAAGGACACTACCGGCAGGGCTGATTTCGGCTTCGGACATGGTATTTTCTCTAAGACGGCGCATAAGCACGGAAGTCCTGCGGTCTACAAAGCGTTTCGTCAACCTGTCATGTAACGCATCTGACAATCTATCTTCGATTTCGCGTGTCTTTTCTTGCCAATGTGCCTGATCTGCCAGCCATCCGGGCCGATTTGACACAAAAGTCCAGGTGCGGATCTGGGCGATGCGGGCAGACAGCGTGTCAATATCGCCTTCGGTGGTGTCGGCGCGGCGCACCTGTTCGGCCATGTAATCTTCATCGACATGACCGTGGCGGGCAAGGTCTGTATAGATGGCGGCAACCAGATCGCCATGCTGGGCAGGCGAGATACGGCGATAGTCGGGCAGGGCGCACACATCCCACAACAGGGCAACGCGGCGGGAATTGTTGGTCAGCTTGCGGATGTCGTCGTCGCGGGCGAGAAATTCCAGCGCCTGTGCATCAACGGCGGGCAAGGCTCGCGAAAGCCCTTCCACGGGGGCCGGTGTCTCGATGGATCGGCGCAGTGCATCAAGGCTGCTGAAATCAAACCGGGCTGTGCGCCATTGCAGAACCTTGACCGGCTCGAAATTGTGCTCTTCGATCTTTTTGACCAGATCATTGTCAAAGGGGGCAACCCGGCCGGTCACGCCAAATGTGCCGTCACGCATATGGCGCCCGGCGCGTCCGGCAATCTGGCCAAGCTCGGCGGCGGTCAATTGACGAAACTGATAGCCGTCGAATTTGCGATCCTGTGCAAAAGCCACATGATCGACATCAAGATTAAGGCCCATGCCGATAGCATCGGTTGCCACCAGATAATCAACATCACCATTCTGATACAGCGCCACCTGTGCGTTGCGGGTGCGGGGCGAAAGCGCGCCCAGCACCACGGCAGCACCGCCTTGCTGGCGGCGGATCAATTCGGCAATGGCATAGACCTCATCGGCCGAAAAGGCGACAATGGCTGTGCGGCGCGGCAGGCGGGTGAGCTTTTTTGAACCCGCATAGGCCAGATGCGACAGGCGCGGGCGGGTGATGACCGAAACGCCTTTCAGCAGTTTTTGCAAAATGCCCTGCATGGTGGCCGCACCCAGTAACAGGGTTTCCTGGCGTCCGCGCAGATGCAGGATACGGTCGGTAAAGATGTGACCGCGTTCCAGATCACCGGCCAGTTGCACTTCGTCGATGGCGACAAAGGCTGCATCCGTCTCACGCGGCATGGCCTCCACCGTGCAGACAGAATAACGCGCCCCGGCAGGCTGGATTTTTTCTTCGCCGGTGATGAGCGCCACTTTGGCCGCGCCGACCTTTTCACACAGCCGGGCATAGACCTCGCGGGCCAGTAGCCGCAGCGGCAGGCCGATAATGCCGCTTTCATGCGCCACCATGCGCTCAATGGCCAGATGCGTCTTGCCGGTATTGGTCGGCCCCAGCACCGCAGTAACATCGCGTCCTGAAAGAATGAGGGGGTCTTGTGTTTTGGGATGAATGGTCATGCGCCTGCAAAAGTCTCGGCAGCCCAAAAATGGCCGGGAGTGGCGTTTTGGGCTGCGGGTCTCCAACCCGATGACACATAGGCATTTATAGAGCCGGGTGAAAGCAGGAATTCAACCCTTTGTGCTGTGATCCTGCAAGCGGCTCCTGATCCTGAACAGGAATCTGTATGGTCTTGTGATCGTTTGTAATGGTTAAAGCGTGTCGTAATCTTTCAGATTTACACGACCCGCTTTAAGATTTTGTTTTTACGCATGTCTTTATCTCGAAACTGGTTCCCAGTTCGAGAGACAGGCTTGAATCGGAACAAAATTTGAACAAATCAGATACGAATTGCCTGATCTTGATTTGTCTCGACTGCGTTGCTCACCTTAAACACACAGCCTATTCACAAGAAATCCACAGGTACTGCACAGGCGCTGTGTAAAAGGCTATGATAGGATCAGACTAGATATTGGCCGCCATTGGCGCTCAGGGTTGCCCCGGTGATGAAACCGGAATTTTCAGAGGCCAGAAAAACCACGCAGCGCGCAATTTCTTCTGCTTCGCCCAGCCGCCCGACCGGAATTTGGGCAATAATGGCCTCACGTGCCTTTTCGGGTACGGTCATCACCATATCGGTGGCGATATAGCCGGGACAGATGACATTGACGGTAATGCCGGCGCGCGCGCCTTCCAGCGCCAGCGCCTTGGTGAAACCGATATCACCGGCCTTGGCCGCCGAATAATTGGCCTGCCCCATTTGGCCCTTTTGCCCGTTGACGGAAGAAATGGTGATGATGCGTCCGAATTTGCGTGCGCGCATTCTAGCCCATAGCGGGTGGGTCATGTTGAAGACGCCGCTGAGATTGGTGCCAATCACCTCGTCCCATTGTGCGCGTGTCATTTTATGAAACATGGCGTCGCGGGTGATACCGGCATTGTTGACCAGAACCGAGATGGGGCCAAGGTCTGTTTCAACCTGGGCAATGCCCGCTGCACAGGCATCATAATCAGCGACCGACCATTTATAGGTGGCGATGCCGGTCTGCTTGTGGAAGTTGCGGGCAGCCTCGTCATTGCCTGCATAATTGGCTGCCACTTTGTAGCCCGCCTCCTTTAATGCGACGGCAGTAGCTGCGCCGATGCCACGGGTTCCGCCGGTGACGATTGCGACTTTGCTCATGTTCATGGCCCTCCATTGTCAGAGCAGTCCGCAATCGCGAGAGGGGTCAAAGGCCGACTGGTTTTTCCCCTATCGTCTTGTCATGACCTGCCCTTACCCCCATTATTGCTTCTGCCTTCAAGGATCAGTTCAATCCCTCAAGGCACATGGCAACGCCCATGCCGCCGCCGATGCACAGCGTGGCCAGTCCTTTTTTTGCGCCCCGGCGCTTCATTTCATAGACCAGCGTATTGAGAATGCGTGCACCCGAAGCACCGATCGGGTGACCGATGGCGATCGCGCCGCCATTGACATTGACATTGTCCAGATTCCAGCCAAGGCCCTTGTTGACCGCACAGGCTTGCGCTGCAAAAGCCTCATTGGCCTCGATCAGGTCGAGTTCGTTTACCGTCCATCCGGCTTTTTCCAGTGCTTTCTTTGAAGCAGGGATCGGGCCGGTTCCCATCAGGGCCGGGTCAACGCCAGCCGTTGCCCAGGAGGCAATGCGCGCCAGTGGCGTGATGCCGCGTCGCTGCGCTTGCTCCTCACTCATCAAAAGCACACCGGCAGCACCATCATTGATGCCGGAGGCGTTGGCGGCTGTTACCGTGCCTTCCTTTTCAAAGGCGGGCCTCAGCTTCTGCATGGCCTCGATGGTGGCGCCATGGCGGATATATTCATCATCAGTGACGATGGTGTCCCCCTTGCGGCTCTTGACGGTAACCGGGGCGATTTCATCCTGGAAACGGCCTGCCTTTTGGGCTGCTTCCGCCTTGTTTTGGGAGGCAAGGGCAAACTGGTCCTGCTCGTCGCGGGAAATCTGAAATTCACGCGCCACATTTTCAGCCGTGATGCCCATATGATAGCCGTTAAAAGCATCCCACAGGCCATCCTTGATCATGGTGTCGATCATCTTGTAATCACCCATTTTCACGCCGCTGCGCAAATGCTGGGCATGGGGCGAGAGCGACATGGATTCCTGCCCACCGGCCACCACGATGCGCGCATCGCCAAGCGCGATCTGCTGCATGCCAAGGGCGATTGCGCGCAGGCCCGAGCCACAGACCTGATTAAGGCCCCATGCCGATGCCTCTTTGGGAATGCCAGCCAGCATGGAAGCCTGACGTGCCGGGTTTTGCCCTTGAGCGGCGGTCAGCACCTGCCCCAAAATCACCTCATCGACTTCTGTTGCGTCAACACCGGCGCGTGTCAGAACCTCGCGAATGACTGTGGCGCCCAACTCATGGGCCGGCATATTGGCAAAAGAACCGTTGAACGAACCAACGGGAGTGCGTGCGGCGCTGGCGATAACGATGGATGGGGAAGCAGTCATGAAATTCTCCGGCCTTTGTGAAAAGCACTCTACACGAAGATTATATGATTTTTGTTGCTCTTTTCACGATAGCTGTCAAATCGGAAATTGTGGCGGCCAGCCGGACCAGTGCGGGGGAATGCCGGGAAAAAGAAAGCTGCAGAAAAATGCTGCGCAGCATTTCATGGCCGCTGTTGTTTTCGCACCGCACAAAATTTCATGGAACCGGGAGGCATTTGGGCTTATCGTGCCACTCAGTAGACAAAAATAATGTAAGCAAGAGCTTACGTAAATTCCAAGGTCGGATTGGGGATCAGATTGGGGAGAGTGTGTTGATGGTTGCGAAAGATCAGCCGGTGGTCATCAAGAAATATGCCAACAGACGACTCTACAATACCGGAACCAGTTCCTATGTGACGCTGGAGGATCTGGCCGCCATGGTCAGGCGTGGCGAGGAATTTTCGGTGCAGGATGCCAAGAGCGGCGCAGACATTACCCATTCTGTGCTGACCCAGATCATTTTTGAGCTGGAAAACAAGGATGGGCAAAACATGTTGCCAGTCCCGTTTTTGCGTCAGTTGATTGCATTTTATGGCGACCAGATGCAGATGATCGTTCCGTCTTTTCTGGAGCAGTCCATGAATGCGTTTGCGCAGGAGCAGGAGCGGTTTCGGGCGCAGATGAAGGATGCTTTTTCCAAAACGCCCATGGACATGATGAAGATGCCATTGCCCATGAAGGCGCTGGAAGAGCAGACGCGGGCCAATATGGAACTGTTTCAAAATGCCATGCGCATGTTCACGCCACCGATTGCCGCAGCCTCCGGGCCGCAGCCGGAGCAGACGCCTTCGGGCGCAAAAGACAGTGAACGCAGCAGCGATCTTCAGGAGTTGAAGGACCAGATTGCAGCCATGCAGCGCCAGCTCGACAAGTTGTCCTAAAGCATTTTTTATTTTCACGAAAAACGGATGAAATGCTCTAAGCTCTTGTTTTAGGCGCATTGTGCATGCGTCAGATGGTGCCATCTGTATTCAAAAAAATGCTCTAAAGATTTCGTCTGCATCTTTAATTTGCTTCATACAGGCTCAAAACATCCATTTTGCACAGGCTTAAGGACATAATAACGTGACAGAAACGGTGCCGGTTTTTGATGGTCATAATGATACGCTGATGAAACTTTATCAGGCGCGTGAGCCAGATAAGGTCAAGCTGTTTGTCGAAGGCAGTCCATCCGACTGGCATATTGACCTGCCGCGCGCCAAAAAGGGTGGTTTTGCAGGGGGCATGTTTGCCGTTTTTCCGCCGCCGGTAGGAGCCATGCGCACACGGGTGACCATGCCTGCATTGGACGAGCCGCTGGCTGCCGAGCTTGACTATGGTGATGCGCTTTCTTCCACCATGGCCATGATTTCCATTCTGCTGCGGCTGGCGCGGGCAGAAGCGTTTCATCTGTGCACCAAGGCTTCAGACATTCGTCAAGCGATCGCGCAAGACAGGCTGGCCGTCGTCTTTCACATTGAAGGGGCTGAAGCCATTGGCGCAGACCTTGCCGAACTCGACCTGTTTCATGCCGCAGGCTTGCGTTCGCTTGGCATTGTGTGGAGCCGGCCTAATATATTTGGCCATGGCGTTCCGTTCCGTATGAATTCAACGCCCGATATTGGACCCGGTCTTACGGATGCCGGTAAAGCGCTGGTGAAAGCCTGCAATGAGTTGCGCATCCAGATCGACCTGTCGCATCTGAACGAGCAGGGCTTTCGCGATGTTGCTTCACTAAGCACCGCACCGCTGGTTGCCACCCATTCCAATGTTCATGCCCTGTGCCCGCATGCCCGCAACCTGACAGCGTGGCAGCTTGGGGCTATCTGTGAAACCGGCGGCATGGTGGGGGTAAATTTCGCCACCGGATTCCTGCGTGAAGATGGCCGGATGGACCCGGATACCGGGCTTGAGGTGATGGTTCGCCATATCGATGCGCTGATTGAGGCGCTGGGTGAGGATCATGTCGGCTTTGGTTCAGATTTTGATGGCGCCACGATTCCTGCCGCTATCGGTGATGTTGCGGGCCTGCCATCGCTGATTTCTGCTCTTGCCGACAAAGGCTATGGGCGTGAGTTGATTGAAAAAATTGCCTGGAAAAACTGGGTAAATGTGCTGGAGCGCACGATCGGATAATTATTTGAGCAGGTCTGGCCGTCTTTCGCGGGTCAGATTTTCGGCCATTTTTCGCCGCCATGCGGCAATTCTGGCATGGTTGCCGGATGTGAGCACGTCGGGAATGGCGCGGCCTTCAAATTCCTGGGGCCGCGTATAATGGGGATGTTCCAGCAAGCCGCCTTCAAAACTTTCCTCTACCCCTGACAATTCATTGCCCATGACGCCGGGCAGCAGGCGTATGACGGCGTCGAGCAGCACCAAAGCTGCCGGTTCTCCGCCGGAGAGGATATAGTCGCCGATTGACACTTCCTCCAATTGCCGTGCCTCAATCAGCCGCTGATCGACGCCTTCAAAGCGGCCACATAAAATGACGACGCCCGGCCCCTTGGCCAGTTCACGCACACGCTTTTGTGTCAGCGGGCGGCCGCGCGGGCTCATCAACAGGCGCGGGCGCGGGTCGGATGGGGGGGTTGCCTGATCGATGGCGCGCGCCAGCACATCGGCGCGCATCACCATGCCCGCACCGCCGCCTGACGGTGTATCATCGACCGTGCGGTGGCGATCTGTGGCAAAGTCGCGGATTTGCACCGTTTCCAGTGACCACGCCCCGGTTTCAAGTGCGCGCCCGGCCAGTGACAGGCCAAGTGCGCCGGGAAACATTTCAGGATAAAGCGTCAGGATGGATGCAGAAAAGCTCACGGCTTGTCTCCCATGTCTTTAGCCTCTTCCTCCTCGTCATCATCAGTGAGCCCTGCCGCCAGCGCATCAATACGGATAAAGCCGTTTGCGATGGAAATTTCAGGAACGGCGGCCAGCGTGAAGGGAATGAGCACAGCTTTGCGGCCTGCAATTTTCAAATCAAGAATATCGCCACCGCCGAAATTCTGCACAGCCAAAACCTTGCCAAGCGTGGCGCCTGTCTCGTCGCGCACATCAAGGCCGATCAGGTCGGCATGATAAAACTCGTCTTCTTCTTCCGGTTCCGGCAGGGCTGAGCGATCGACAAACAATTCTGTCCCCGTCAGTGCTTCGGCGGCATTGCGGTCCTTGACCTGTACAAAGCGCACCACAACCATGTTGCCGGCAGGGCGGATGCTGTCCACCTCGAAGGCGCGGCCATCGCTGGTATAAAGCGGGCCATAATCGCCTAGTGCCTTGGGGTCGGAGGTAAAGGTTTTGACGCGCAATTCACCCTTGATGCCATGGGGTGCGCCAATCACGGCCATCTGGACGGGATTTTCAAGTTTGGCCATGGTTCTTTTAAGTTCCTCGCGGTTTTTTGTCCTAAAGCGTGCCGCAATTTTTTTAAGATCATGCTCTAGATGGGCAAATACGGTTTTTCAAGCAAGCTTCACTGCTTCCTAACCCAATGGGGGGATGATGGTCGCATGAAGACACAGGAACAATTTCTGATTTCGGCCAAACCGGACCTTCAGGCAGCGCGGACTGAATGGCTGGCCTCGCTGGCGGGGGAACGGCGGCTGGCTGCACTGACGGTGGACGCTTATGAGCGTGACACGCGCCAGTTTCTGCAATTTCTGACCGGCCATTTGGGGGAGCCGCCCGCAATTTCCGACATAGCGGAGTTAAAACCGGTTGATCTGCGCGGCTTTCTGGCTTCGCGCCGGAGTGCGGGGGCAGGCCCGCGCACATTGGGGCGCGGCCTTGCCGGTATTCGTTCATTGCTGCGCTTTCTGGAAAAGCGCGGGCTGGTTAATGCGGCGGGCGCAGCAGCCTTGCGCACGCCGCGCCAGCCAAAATCCTTGCCACGACCCTTAACGGTTCAGGATGCAAGGCGTGTGGCTGCAGCAGGTGAACAATTGACGGAGATCCCGTGGATTGCAGCGCGCAATGCTGCGGTTTTGAGCCTGCTTTATGGCTGCGGCTTGCGTATTTCTGAAGCTCTTGACCTTGCCGGGCAGGATATTGTCACAGGCAATGAAACTGCCTTGCGCATTATTGGCAAGGGCGGCAAGACGCGGCTGACGCCCTTATTGCCTGTCGTGGCGCAAATGGTGATCGAATATCGCCGCTTGTGCCCTTACCATCTGGAGGCAGAAACACCGCTGTTTCGTGGCGCCCGCGGCGGGCCGCTCAATCCGGCCATTATCCAGCGTGAAATGGCAAAATTGCGCTCAGCGCTTGATCTGCCGGATACGGCAACGCCGCATGCGCTGCGCCATTCCTTTGCCACGCATTTGCTGGGGCGCGGCGGTGATTTGCGCATCATTCAGGAATTGCTGGGCCATGCCAGCCTGTCAACCACGCAAATCTATACCGGGGTCGATACGGCACGGCTCATGGAAATTTATGAACAGGCCCATCCGCGCATGTAACAGCGGCAATCACATTATGGGTAAAATGCCAGTCTCTAAACGGATGTTGGCCCCTATCTGAATGCGGGCCATGTCTTTTTGTCCGGTTCTGAAGGGTGTGTCGAAGGCTTTCATCAAGCTGGCTTTACTGCCATCATGGCTTGTTGAAGCAGCTATTTGCAGTCTTTCGGGCAGGGTCATGCAACCTGACGGCGTCTTTTGCGTTAGTCTGGATCGCAAGTTCCTTTTTCAGGAGGACAAACAAAAATGGTTAATCCTCAAACGCCCGGCCCGCAATCGCCAGATCACAACGACCCCAGGCGCTCCGATCCCTTAAGCTCAACCCCGCCACCGCCGGGTGGAGGTGGCCCGGGTGGAAGTGGCAGCATCTGGCTTGTGGTGCTGATCGCCATCATACTGGCGCTGGCAGCCTATTATATCCTGGCCGATTCTGGACAGGAGATGGACGCGCCGCCTGCTGTTACGCAGGAAACGCCTGACTCCGCCCCCGTTGACCAGGCCCCTGTTGACCCGGCTCCCGCTGAGCCTGCGCCCGCACCCGCGCCTGTTGAACCGGCTCCGGCACCAGAAGAGCCTGCGCCAGCACCGATGGAACCGGCGCCAATGGAACCAGTTCCTGAAACACCGGCCCCTGAAATGATGCCGGCTCCCGAAACACCGGAATCGGAAGCTCCAGCTCTTGAAACTCCGGAAATGGAAACACCGGCACCAGAAGAGCCTGTGCCCGAGCAGCCGGAGCCGGTAAACTGATTTTCAGCCGCATTTATGCGACGCCAGATGTAATCATCTGTACTTGCAAAATGATCTAAAAAAGCAAACGGCCCGCCAATTGGCGGGCCGTTTTTCATGAATGTTTGTAAAGAACGCAACTGGTTACATATGAATCGGCTTGGCGAAAGTGGCAAGTGCCGCTTCCTTTATCGCCTCCGACATGGTCGGATGTGCGTGGCAGGTGCGGGCCAGATCTTCCGATGAGCCGCCAAACTCCATCAGCACGGCTGCTTCATGGATCATCTCGCCAGCGCTGAAGCCGACAATATGAACGCCCAGAACGCGGTCACTTTCCTTGTCGGCCAGCACTTTGACAAAACCTTCCATATGCTGCATGGCGCGCGCCCGGCCATTGGCGGTGAATGGGAATTTCCCGGCCCTGTAGGCGACGCCTGCTTTCTTCAGTTCGTCCTCGGTTTTGCCGACGCAAGCCACTTCCGGGCTGGTATAGACGACACTTGGGATGACATCATAATTCACGTGTCCGGCCTGACCGGCGATGGTTTCGGCGACAGCCACGCCTTCATCTTCTGCCTTGTGGGCAAGCATCGGGCCTGCAACAACATCGCCGATGGCGTAAATGCCGGGCACATTGGTGCGCAGATTTCCATCAGTCCTGATGCGGCCGCGCTCGTCCATATCAATACCCGCCTCCTGAAGGCCAAGCCCTTGCGTATAAGGTTTGCGGCCGGTGGCAACCAGCACAATGTCGGCCGTGATGGTCTCGGCCTCACCGCCCTTGACCGGCTCAAAGGTCACGGAGGCGCTCTTGTCGCCCTTTGTGACGCCGGTGACCTTGGAGCCGAGCTTGAAAGCAAAGCCCTGCTTGGCCAGCATGCGCTGGAACTGGCGGGTTACTTCGCTGTCCATGCCGCCCAAAATGCTGTCGAGATATTCAACCACGGTGACTTTTGCGCCAAGCCGCGCCCAGACCGATCCCATCTCCAGCCCGATAACGCCGCCGCCAACCACGATGAGGCTTTCCGGCACTTTTGGTAGTGACAAGGCGCCGGTGGAAGAAACGATGGTGGTCTCGTCAATATCGACTTCAACACCGGGGATTCCGGCAATATCGGAGCCGGTGGCGATGACGATATTTTTGGTCTCGATCTCCTCAACCTTGCCGTCTTCGCTGGTGACGGCAACCTTGCCAGCAGCCACGACCTTGCCGGTGCCGTGAAAGGCTGTGATCTTGTTTTTCTTGAACAGAAAGGAAATGCCGGTGACATTGGCCGCAACAGTGGCGTCCTTATGGCCCATCATCTTTTCAAGATTGAGTTTTGGTGCGGGAATTTCAATGCCAAGTGCTTCGAAAGACTGGCCAGCCTCGGCAAACATTTCAGAAGCGTGCAGCAGGGCCTTGGAAGGGATACAGCCGATATTGAGGCAGGTGCCGCCAAATGTTTGACGCCTTTCGACCACGGCAACCTTGAGACCAAGCTGGGCCGCCTTGATGGCGCACACATAGCCGCCGGGGCCCGAGCCGATAACGACGACATCATAAACCATGGTTTTATTCCTTTTCTGCTGGCCGCCAGGCCATATATTACAGGTGTAGCGGCCAGATGGCGCGCTGGTGAAAACCTATTCCTGACAGCCGCTCAGCCTGAAAATATCTTCGGGAATGTCTTTTGCATCTTCACCGAAAATGGCAGCCTGATGCAATGCCGGACCAAGATCAGGCAGGATCAGCGCTTGCGGGGCCGGTGTTGCTTCAGCAGGCATCAGGCTGGCCTTCCCGTCTTGTCCCACAGCATAGAGCGGTCCTTCCCAAAGCGTGCATTCGGCAATTTCCTCGCCGGTGACATCGCCTTCGGGGCATTGATAATGCAGTGAAGCATAAGGGCGCGGCGTTTCCTTGCTCCACATGACAATGCCATCAAGCTGGATGCCATTGCGCAAATTCATCCTGAATGTGTTGGTCACCACCATGGAGTGTCCGGTGGGCCGGAAATCAATCCCGGCCATTTTGCTGCTGTCTTCATAGACAGACAATTCGACCGGACAGGCGGCCTGCGCTGTCGGGATATGGGCAACGAGTATGGCAACAAGGCAGATTGCCCTGCCGCCATGCCTGACAAGATATTTTGCCGCCACGGATGACAGCCCTCCGATCAGAGATCCAGAACCAGACGCTCCGGGTCCTCCAGAGTTTCCTTGACGCGCACGAGGAAGGTCACGGCTTCCTTGCCATCAACAATGCGGTGGTCATAAGACAGGGCCAGATACATCATCGGACGAATGACGATCTCGCCACCAACCACCACCGGGCGCTGCTCGATCTTGTGCATGCCCAGAATACCGGATTGGGGGGCATTGAGGATCGGGGTCGACATCAGTGAGCCATAGACACCACCATTGGAGATGGTGAAGGTGCCGCCCTGCATGTCGCCAAGCGCCAGCTTGCCGTCACGGGCAGCCAGGCCAAGGCGGGAAATTTCCTTCTCAACCTCGGCAATCGACAGGCTGTCGGCATCGCGGACCACCGGAACGACAAGCCCCTTGTCGGTACCAACCGCAACACCGATATGGGCATAATTCTTATAGATGATGTCGGTGCCGTCGATCTCGGCATTGATGGAAGGAATTTCCTTGAGCGCATGGGTGACGGCCTTGGTGAACAGCCCCATGAAGCCAAGCTTTACGCCATGCTTCTTCTCAAACAAATCCTTGTATCTGGCGCGCAGATCCATCACCGGCTTCATGTCCACCTCATTGAAGGTGGTCAGCATGGCAGCGGTGTTTTGCGCATCCTTCAGGCGGCGCGCAATGGTCTGGCGCAGCCTTGTCATGCGCACCCGCTCTTCACGCACCTCGTCTTCGGCGGCAGAAGCAGGGCGCGCAACAGCAGGCGCTGCGGCTGGTTGAGGGGTGGGTTGGGCGGAAATTCCCTTGGCGACAGCCTCAAGCACATCGCCCTTGAGCGCCTGACCGCGTTTGCCGGACCCTGCAATCTGATCGGCCGACAGCGTGTTTTCAGCCAGCAGCTTGGCTGCTGATGGGGCAGGCGGCATGGCAGATGTGCTGACTGGTGCTTCGCTGGCGGCAGGCGCTGGAGCAGCCGCTGCAGCAGGAGCAGATACAGCAGCTCCCTTGCCTTCGCCAATCGTGCCCAGCAATGCGTCAGGATTGACGGTTTCGCCTTCTTGGGCGGTGATCTCGACCAATGTGCCTGCGGCTGGTGCTGGCACTTCGATCGTCACCTTGTCAGTTTCAAGTTCGACCAGCGGTTCATCGACAGCAATCGCATCGCCGACTTTCTTGAACCATTTGCCGATCGTGGCCTCGGACACGGATTCGCCGAGAGTGGGAACGCGAATTTCAGTAGCCATTGTGCCTGTCCGTTCTCTTTATCCAGTTATTGTTGACCGAGTGCATCTTCAAGGAAGGCGGCAAGCTGCGCTAGATGCGTCGACATGAGCCCGGTTGCCGGAGAGGCGGCGGCCGGGCGGCCAGTATAGCGTACACGCTGGTGCTTTGCGTCAATATGGGCAAGCACCCATTCCAGATAGGGTTCGATGAACGACCATGCGCCCATATTTTTGGGTTCTTCCTGACACCATATCATTTCCGCATTGCGAAAGCGCGACAGTTCGGTAATCAACGCCTTGGCCGGGAACGGGTAAAGCTGTTCCACGCGCAGCAGATAGATGTCGTCAATGCCGCGCTTTTCGCGCTCTTCGTAAAGGTCGTAATAGACCTTGCCCGAGCACAGGACGACGCGGCGGATCTTGGAATCTTTCACCAGCTTGATCGGCTGGTCACCAAGATATTGCGCATCATCCCACAAAAGCCGGTGGAAGCAGCTTTCGCCTGACAGTTCGGCAATGGTCGAGGTGGCGCGCTTGTGGCGCAGCAGCGACTTTGGCGTCATCAGGATCAGCGGCTTGCGGAAATCGCGCTTCAACTGCCGACGCAGGATGTGAAAGTAATTTGCCGGTGTGGAGCAATAGGCAACCTGCATATTGTCTTCGGCGCAAAGCTGAAGAAAACGTTCCAGCCGCGCTGAGGAATGTTCAGGACCCTGGCCTTCATAGCCATGCGGCAACAGGCACACCAGACCCGACATGCGCAGCCATTTGCGCTCACCCGATGAGATGAACTGATCAAACACCACCTGCGCGCCATTGGCAAAATCGCCAAACTGCGCTTCCCACATGGTCAGTGTTTTGGGAGCTGAAAGCGAATAACCATATTCAAAGCCGAGCACGGCCTCTTCCGACAGCATCGAGTTGATGACCTCATAACCGGCTTGCGCTGCCGAGAGGTTGTTGAGCGGAATATAGCGGTTTTCATTGCGCTGGTCGTAAAGCACGGAATGACGCTGGGAAAAAGTGCCGCGTTCTGAATCCTGACCGGAGAGACGGATGTGATTGCCATCGAGCAGGATTGAACCAAAGGCCAGAGCCTCGGCTGTTGCCCAGTCAATGCCCTCGCCGGTTTCAATGGCGTTGCGCCGATTGTTGAGGAAACGCTGAATGGTGCGATGGACCTCGAAATCCTTCGGCACTTCGGTGAGTTTCTTGCCCATTTCCTTCAGCGTCTTGGCCGGAACGGCGGTCTTGCCGCGGCGCAGTTCGTCCTGATGGTCAGCCACACGCAGACCGGACCAGACACCATCCAGCCAGTCTGCCTTGTTGGGCTTGTAGCTTTGACCGGCTTCGAACTCTTTTTCCAGATGTTCGCGCCACTGCGCCTTCATGGCGTCGATCTCATCTTGTGTGATCAGGCCCTCGGAGATCAGGCGCTCGCCATAAAGCTGCAAGGTCGTCTTGTGAGTGCGGATGGCGCGGTACATGATCGGCTGTGTGAAGGCTGGCTCATCGCCCTCATTGTGGCCAAAGCGACGATAGCACAGCATGTCAACGACGACGGGCTTGTGGAATTTCATGCGAAATTCCGTGGCCACCTTGGCGGCAAAGACCACCGCTTCAGGGTCATCGCCATTGACGTGGAAAATCGGCGCTTCAATCATCTTGGCGACGTCAGACGGATAAGGTGACGAGCGCGAATAACGCGGATTGGTGGTAAAACCGATCTGGTTGTTGATGATGAAATGCACAGTGCCGGCAACGCGATGGCCGCGCAGGCCCGATAATCCTAAAATTTCGGCGACCACGCCCTGACCGGCAAAGGCGGCGTCGCCGTGGATCAGCAGCGGCAACACCCGAACACGTTCAGAGAGCGGCACAATTTCCTCGCGGTTGCGACCGGCAAGCTTGTCTTGTTTGGCGCGCGCCTTGCCCATCACCACCGGATTGACGATTTCAAGATGTGAAGGATTGGCTGTCAGCGACAAATGCACCTCATTGCCGTCGAAAACGCGGTCTGACGAGGCCCCCAGATGGTATTTCACATCGCCTGAACCTTCCACATCGTCGGGCGCAAAAGAGCCGCCCTTGAATTCATGGAAAATGGCGCGGTGCGGCTTGGCCATGACCTGGGACAGCACGTTGAGGCGGCCGCGATGGGCCATGCCAAGCACGATTTCCTTCAGGCCGAGTGCCCCGCCGCGCTTGACGATCTGCTCCAGCGCCGGGATCAGGGATTCGCTGCCATCAAGGCCGAAACGCTTGGTGCCCTTGTATTTGACATCGATAAACTGCTCAAAGCCTTCGGCCTCGACCAGCTTTGACAGGATGGCCTTCTTGCCTTCGCTCGTAAAGGTGATTTCCTTGTTGGCGCCTTCGATGCGCTCTTGAATCCAGGCTTTTTCTTCCGGGTCGGAAATATGCATGAATTCGACGCCAAGCGTCGAGCAATAGGTGCGGGTCAGAATGTCGAGCATCTGGCGCACGGTGGCATATTCGAGGCCTAAAACATTGTCGAGGAAGATGGGCCGGTCATAATCGGCTTCCGTAAAACCATAATTTTGCGGCGACAATTCATTGTAGTCTTCCTGCGGGTTGGCAATGCCCAGCGGGTCGAGATCGGCATGCAGATGACCGCGCATGCGATAGGCCCGGATCATCATGATGGCATGCACGGAATCGCGCGTTGCCTGATGCACATCGACATTGGAAAGCGGGCTTTGGGCGTCAGAGGACTTTTCCTTGACCTTCTTGCCGATGGTTTTTTCGATCAGGCCCCAATTGCCGTCAAAGGCTGAAACCAGCTCGCCATTTTCCGACATTGGCCAGCCGGGCCGTTTCCATGAAGCGCCTTCGGCGTTTTTCTTCACCACGGAGGCATCGTCTTTCAGGGCGCTGAAAAAATCCTGCCATTCCTGATCGACAGATGAGGGCTCGTCCTGCCATGCGGCATGGAGGGCCTCGATATAGTCGGCATTGCCGCCATAGAGGAAGGAGGTGAGAGAAAATTGATCGTTGTTCTGGTCTTGTCTCGACATGTCGCTTTGAAGCCTTTGCTTCAACTCCTGACGGTTAGCGGCGCTGCTGCCGATGGATGGGTGGTGATACCACCCTTTGGGTTCAAGTCCCCTCCTTAGGCCCCTTATATGGAGCCATTTGCCGGGCAGGAGGACCGCCCGGCAAGTGCCTGGAGGATGATGGCTTTTCTTAGATCGCTACCATACTCCAAGCCTTTATTTGTGCGCATGATCTTATCCAAAAAGTCTGCAACTTTTTGGGATCATGCTCTAGTGGTTCGTTTCCAACATTTGCATCCCATTTGTATCGGACGCGGGGCAAATGTTGGAAACAACAGAACCACTAGCAAGCCTATGATTCTAGTGGAATTTCTAAATTTGACATTCGATCTCGAGGCCGACATCAAGCAGGTGTCGAATGTCAAATTCATTCCACTAGCCCTTGATGGCTTCAACCAGCGTTGTTCCCAGTCGTGCCGGTGAGGGCGAAACCCGGATGCCGGCTGCTTCCATGGCGGCAATCTTGTCTTCGGCTCCGCCCTTGCCGCCGGAAATGACAGCACCGGCATGGCCCATGGTGCGGCCCGGAGGGGCGGTGCGTCCGGCAATAAAGCCAGCCATCGGCTTTTTGCGGCCGCGCCTGGCTTCATCGATGATGAATTGTGCAGCCTCTTCTTCAGCCGAGCCACCGATTTCGCCGATCATGATGATCGATTGCGTGGCCTCATCGGCAAGGAACATTTCCAGCATGTCGATGAATTCAGTGCCCTTGACCGGATCACCGCCAATACCGACGGCAGTGGATTGGCCAAGACCTTCATTGGTGGTCTGGAACACGGCTTCATAAGTCAGCGTGCCGGAGCGTGAGACAACGCCAACCGAACCCTTGCGGAAGATATTGCCGGGCATGATGCCGATCTTGCATTCGTCGGGGGTGACGATGCCGGGGCAGTTGGGACCGATCAGGCGTGATTTCGACTTTTCAAGCCGGGCCTTGACCTTGACCATATCCATGACCGGGATGCCCTCGGTAATGCACACGATCAGTTCCATTTCAGCCTCAATGGCCTCAAGAATGGCGGCAGCTGCCCCTGCCGGGGGCACATAGACGACTGAAGCCGTGGCGCCGGTCTTTTCACGCCCTTCAGCGACGGAAGAAAAAATCGGCAGCGTGTCGCCCGCAGCGCCGGTCCAGCTTTCGCCGCCCTTCTTGGGGTGAATGCCGCCAACCATCTGCGTGCCATGATAGGCCAGCGCCTGTTCCGTGTGGAAAGTACCGGTCTTGCCGGTCAGGCCCTGAACCAGAATTTTTGTGTCTTTATTGATGAGAATGGACATCGTGGTTCAGTTTCCCTTAACGGCCTTGACGATCTTCTGGGCGGCATCATCCAGATCATCGGCGGAGATGACATTGAGCCCGCTCTCATTGATGATCTTCTTGCCCAGTTCGACATTGGTGCCTTCAAGGCGCACCACCAGCGGTACTTTCAGGCCCACTTCCCTGACGGCCGCCACAACACCTTCGGCAATGACATCGCATTTCATGATGCCGCCGAAAATATTGACCAGAATGCCTTCAACGCGCGGGTCGGCCGTGATGATCTTGAATGCCGCGGCAACTTTTTCCTTGCCAGCACCGCCGCCCACATCACAGAAATTGGCAGGCTCGGCCCCGTAGAGCTTGATGATGTCCATGGTGGCCATGGCAAGGCCCGCGCCATTGACCATGCAGCCGATATTGCCATCGAGCGCAACATAGGCAAGGTCCCATTTCGAGGCCTCGATTTCCTTGGAATCCTCCTCGGTCTCGTCGCGCAATTCCTTCACATCATCATGGCGGAACAGGGCATTGCCGTCGAAGGAAACCTTGGCGTCGAGAACGCGCAGGCGACCATTTTCCATGACGATCAGCGGGTTGATTTCCAGAAGGCTCATGTCCTTTTCGGTAAAAGCCCTGTAGAGAAGCGGAAACAGCTTCTTGCCGTCTTCTGCGGCTTCGCCCGACAGTTTCAGCGCTGCATTGAGCGCATTCACGTCGGCGTCGCTCACCCCGGTTTCAGGGTCGATGGCAATTGTGATGATCTTTTCAGGCGTGGCTTCGGCAACCGCCTCAATGTCCATGCCGCCCTCGGTCGAGACGACAAAAGCAACACGGCCGACAGTGCGATCAACCAGCAGCGACAGATAAAGCTCGCGGTCAATATCGGCGCCATCTTCGATATAGAGGCGGTTGACCTGCTTGCCGGCATCGCCGGTCTGCTTGGTCACCAGCGTGTTGCCCAGCATCTCGTTGGCATTGGCGACAACTTCTTCAACCGATTTGGCCAGGCGCACACCGCCCTTGGCGTCGGGCGGCAATTCCTTGAACCTGCCCTTGCCGCGACCACCGGCATGGATCTGGCTCTTGACCACATAAAGCGGACCCGGAAGCGATTTTGCGGCAGCTTCGGCTTCAGAGGCCGACAGAATGGCAACACCGTCAGCGACAGGTGCGCCATAGGCTTTCAGGAGCTGCTTGCCCTGATATTCATGGATATTCATTTACAAGCCTCTCTTGATTATTTTTGGGCAAGTTGCGGTGCAATGCCCAGACACGCCTCGGTGAGGCTCTGGACGGCAGCAAGTGACTTGTCGAACATGGCCTGTTCCTGACCATTGAATTCCAGTTCGATAATGCGCTCCACGCCGCCTGCGCCAATCACCACGGGAACACCGACATAGGTGTCTTTCACACCATATTGGCCATTGAGATGCGCAGCACAAGGCAGCACGCGCTTCTTGTCTTTCAGATAGCTCTCGGCCATGGCGATGGCAGAGGCTGCCGGAGCATAATAGGCCGAGCCGGTCTTGAGCAGGCCGACAATCTCGCCGCCACCCTTGCGGGTGCGCTCGACAATGGCGTCCAGTTTTTCCTGTGAGGTCCAGCCCATCTTGACCAGATCAGGCAGCGGCACACCGGCAACGGTGGAATAGCGAACCATCGGCACCATGTCGTCACCATGGCCGCCCAGCGTCATGGCTGAAACATCCTCGACCGAGACATTGAATTCTTCGGCAAGAAAATAGCGGAAACGGGCGGAATCAAGAACGCCTGCCATGCCCACAACCTGATTTCTGGGCAGGCCGGAGAACTTTTGCAACGCCCAGACCATGGCGTCGAGCGGGTTGGTGATGCAGATGACAAAGGCGTTCGGCGCATATTTGGCAATACCTGCGCCAACCTGTTCCATCACTTTCAGATTGATACCTAAAAGATCGTCGCGGCTCATGCCGGGCTTGCGCGGCACACCGGCAGTGACGATGCACACATCGGCACCTTCAATGCCAGCATAGTCATTGACGCCGGTATAGCGGGCGTCAATGCCTTCAACCGGTGAAGATTCGGCAATATCGAGACCTTTGCCCTGCGGAATGCCCTCGGCAATGTCGAATAAGATAACATCGCCCAGCTCTTTCAATCCGATCAGATGGGCGAGCGTGCCGCCGATCATGCCGGAGCCAATCAGTGCAATTTTCTTGCGTGCCATATCAGGACGGTTCCTTGTGCTGTGAGCGCGCCGCGATGGCGCAAAATGGCAACCGGATCATGGATGGCGCCATAAAATTTCGCTGCACCCATAGCGCTGACCCCAAAAAAATTCAAACGGTTAATTTGAAGTCTGAAATTTCAATCGTTTAGAACAGGTTTGAGTTACGTTAACGTCAATATTTTTTGAAGTTTTAATTATTGTCCAGCAGCTATGAGCCAAAAATTGTCGCCAAATAATGGCGGACGGCTCAAGGATTTTTGTCCGCATTCTTTTCCGGTGTTGTTTTGCGGTTTGCCCACATGTCGCGCCAGTCATGGCTTTGCATTTCGATGAGGCGCGAAATGGTGCGGTCAAATTCAAACGCTTCGGTGCCGTTGCGGCCTGTATAAAGGCGGGTTGGCGGGGCCGCAGCACTCAGCACCAGGCGTAATTTCTGATCGTAAATCACGTCAATCAGCAGGATAAAACGTTTGGCCTCATTGCGCCGGGTTTCATCGAGCACCGGAACATGGTCGATGAAGATCGTGGAATAATGCGTGGCAATGGCCAGATAATCGCGCGCGCCCAATGGCTTTTCGCACAGATCGGCAAAATTGAAGCGAGCGGCATCGCCCGCAGCGCACGGAATTTTTATGCTGCGGCCCTTGAGAGCAATGCTGGCCGGTTGGCTGATCTGGCCTTCGGTCATCATCTCCCAGGCGCTATCAAGTGCAGCGTCGGCGCTTGCATCGGCGGGGGTGATGTAAACCGGCAGGCTGTTTAGTTTTTCCAGCCGGTAGTCGGTGCCGATGTCGAGGCTCAACACTTCGGCATGGCGTTCCAGAATGGCAATGAAGGGCAGGAAAAGCTGGCGGTTCAGGCCATTATGGTAGAGATTTTGCGGGGCAACATTGGAGGTGGCCACCAGCACCACGCCCTGCTCGAACAGGGCGGAAAACAGCCGTGACAGGATCATGGCGTCAGCAATATCGGTCACGGCAAATTCATCGAAACACAAGACCCAGGCTTCTTCAGCCAATGCGCGCGCCACAGGCGCGATGGGGTCGTCTTCTGACGTGCTGCCAGCCAAGCGCGCCTGCCGGTGCTTCTGGATGCGGTCTTGCACATCGGCCATGAAGTCATTGAAATGAGCGCGGCGCTTTTTGCGTGCTGGCACCATGTCAAAGAACATATCCATTAACATGGTCTTGCCGCGCCCGACGCCGCCATGGATGTAGAGGCCACGGATTGTGGCTTTTTTCTCTTGTCTTTTGGCAAACAGCCAGCCAAGCGCGCTGGATTTTCGGGTCAGCCGTTTCTGCGCAATTTCGTCAATGAGCCGGTCGAGCCGGTCGGCAATGACAAGTTGCGCCTCGTCACGGCGAACCGCCCCGGTTTCGACGCGGTGCAGGTAATTTTTCCTGACGGTTGCGCGGATCTGGAGACCGTCTTGCAGACGCATATTATGCTTGCCGTAGGTTGCCCGTCAGTTCCGGGAGATTGATTTAGCGGGTTAGTGAAATGGGCAGGCCATTGGTGGTCTGGCCATCAAAGCGGCCGCCGGAGGAATAAAGCTGGGCAAGGGCGCCGCCATCCTGATCATAAAGGGTCAGTTGCTTGCCGGACACATTCCACGATTTCACATTATCAACCGGGGCCGGGCAGCGCAGCGGGCCTGCCCGGTATCCTTGTCCGAATTTGGTTTGCGGGGTTGCCACCTTGCAGCTCTGGCCGCTGAGATTGACGGTCCAGACACCGGCAACGCTTGAAGGCGTCAGGTCTGCGGCTCCTTCAGGTGCGCCGCCACCGGGTGTCAGTGAGGCCATTTGCGGGTCTGGCTGGGGAGCGGCGGGAAATTGTGAGGGGTCATAGGAGGCTTGCGGGCCACTGGGTGGCGGAAGCTGAGCGGACGAAACGGTGCCGGAGGGGGAAGCCTGAAGCGGTTCGGGCCGCGTATCCATGGAAGAAAAGCGCGAACTTGTGCAGCCGCTTGCCAAAAGAGCCGCACCGATTGCCGCAACTGCGCTTACTCTTAGAAATGCCATAACCACCTCCGCAGGCCCGCAGGCCCGTTACCAAACTCAAGCCTTACCCAATCCGGTGAAGGTGGCAGAATTTCAACGCCATATGGTTAAAATTCGGTTTGTATTTACAACTGTTGTATTTTTACATCATCGCACGGAGGCACACAAAGGCAATTGTCCGACCTCTTTTACATGTCGCAGGCATGGCTTCATGGTGCCCATGTTGCCTTTGCAAGGGGCTGCGCACTGGTAATTGGTGCTGATTTCCGCCATATAACGCGCAAAGCCATGCTGGCCGAAAACCGGGTCAGGTTGAGGCATAAAGACATGCACAAAATAAAAATGACTGGAAGTAAAACGCCAATGGCAGGCTTAGCCCCTTTTGCCAGAATGAACGGCATCGGCAACAAGATTATTGTTGCCGATATGCGTGGCCGTGCCGACCGCATCTTACCGCAGGCCGCACTGGTGTTGGCGGCTGATCCTGTCATGCATTTCGATCAGATTATGGCCGTTTATGATGCGCGCATACCGGGCACCGATTATTTCATTGAAATTCTCAATCAGGATGGGTCTTTTGCGCAAGCCTGTGGCAATGGCACACGCTGCGTGGTGCAGATGCTGGCGCTGGCGACGGGCAAAAGCGCTTTTACCTTTGAGACAATTGCCGGCATTCTCAATGCGCATAGTAACGAAGATGGTTCGATTTCGGTTGATATGGGAAAACCCCGTTTTGACTGGCAGGAAATCCCGCTTGCAGAAGAGTTTCGTGACACACGTATGATCGAATTGCAGGTCGGGCCGATCGATGCTCCGGTGCTGCATTCTCCATCTGCCGTTTCAATGGGCAATCCGCATGTCATCTTCTGGGTGGATGAAGATGTGTGGTCTTATGAACTCGACCGCTTCGGGCCGATGCTGGAGCATCATCCGCTGTTTCCCGAGCGCGTTAATATCACCATTGCGCAGTTGAGCGGGCCTGATCATCTGATAATCCGCACCTGGGAGCGGGGGGCGGGGCTGACAAAAGCCTGTGGAACGGCAGCCTGTGCTGCCGCCGTGTCGGCCGCGCGCACCCGCCGCACCGGCCGCAGCGTGTCGTTAACCGCACCCGGTGGAGCGCTTCAGGTTGACTGGCGCGAGGATGACCATGTTGTGCTGACAGGTGCGGTGGAAATGGAATTTACCGGCTATTTTGAACCCGAAACCGGCAAATGGTCGCGCAATGGAGAAGGTCTGGCCTGATGGGTGAGGACGCAAAGGGCATAGAGGTCGTCACTTTCGGCTGCCGGTTGAACACCTATGAATCAGAGGTGATGCGCCGGGAGGCCAGTGCTGCCGGGCTTGGCGAACTGGAGGGCGGGGCCATCATCTTCAACACCTGTGCGGTGACCGCAGAAGCGGTGCGCCAGGCGCGGCAGTCGATCCGCAAGGCCCGGCGTGAAAATCCGCAGGCGCGCATTATCGTCACCGGCTGCGCGGCTCAAACCGGGCCGCAGGAATTTGTGGCCATGGATGAGGTTGATCTTGTTCTGGGCAATGAGGAAAAGCTGCACAGCCATTCCTATCGCGCCTTGCCGGATTTTGGTGTCAATCAGTTTGAAAAAGCCCGCGTCAACGACATATTCTCGGTGCGTGAGACGGCGTTTCATATGGTCGATGCCATTGAAGGGCGCGCCAGAGCCTTCGTGCAGGTGCAAAATGGCTGTGACCATCGCTGCACCTTCTGCATCATTCCCTATGGGCGGGGCAATTCACGCTCGGTACCGATGGGGGGCGTGGTGGAGCAGGTGAAGCGGCTGGCGGGCAATGGCTATGCCGAAGTGGTGCTGTCGGGGGTTGATATGACCAGCTATGGCGCTGACCTGCCGGGTGCGCCAAAGCTGGGGCGGCTGGTGAAGACCATTCTGACGCAAGTGCCTGATGTGAAGCGGTTGCGGCTGTCATCGATTGATTCGATTGAGGCCGATGACGAGCTTCTCGACGCGATTGCCACACAAAAGCGGTTGATGCCGCATCTGCACCTGTCCTTGCAGGCAGGTGACGATCTGACCCTGAAGCGCATGAAGCGCCGGCATTTGCGCGCTGATTCCATCCGTTTTTGCGAGCAGGTGCGCAAGCTGCGGCCCGACATTGTGTTTGGTGCAGATATTATTGCCGGGTTTCCCACCGAAACCGAGGACATGTTCCAGCGTTCGCTGGATATTGTCGAGGAGTGTGGCCTGACCCATCTGCATGTCTTTCCCTTCAGCCCGCGTGAAGGAACACCGGCAGCGCGTATGCCGCAGGTCGCCCGCGAGGTGGTGAAGGAGCGGGCAGCACGGCTGCGGGCGGTGGGCGATGCTGCCTATCGCCACCATCTGGATTTGCTTGCCGGAACGTCTCAGTCAATATTGATTGAGCGCGAAGGGCTTGGCCGCACGGAAGGATTTACGCTGGCTGCTATCGGGGCAGGTCAGCCCGGCGAGATTATCGAAGCGGTGGTGACGGGCCATGATGGCGCACAGCTTCAGGCGGTGCCGCGTGCCGCATATGCGGCCTGAGGTCGAGGAAATTCATGGCGTTCAACTTCATCAAGAAGGTTTTTTCCTTCGGCAACAAGCAGGCGGAACAAGCGCAGGAACCGGTTCCTGAAGCAGAGGCTGTGCTTGCGCCAGAGACTTTGCCTGAAATCGTGACAGAGGCCTTTCCTGCCGAACCGGAAATTGTTGGTCTCGAAGAGCCAGAGCCAGAGCCAGAGCCAGAGCCAGAGCCAGAGCTGAAACCCGTCATCAAAAAAGTGACGGTGGCAAAAAAGGTGGAAGAAAAGGTGCTTGAACAGGCCGCACCTGTAGAAGCGCCTAAAAAACCATGGTTCCAGCGCATGCGCGAGGGGTTGTCGCGCTCCTCACGCGAACTTTCGGGCAATATTGCCGGTGTCTTTACCCGGCGCAAGCTTGATGACGACACGCTGCAGGATCTGGAAGATGTGCTGATCCGCGCCGATCTTGGGATTGAGACAGCGCTGCGCGTAACCGATGCGCTGGCCGCCAGCCGCTATGGCAAGGATGTCTCCGATGAGGATGTGCGCGCCGTAATGGCGGCGGAAGTGGAAAAGGTTTTAGGCCCTGTCGCCAGGCCGCTGGAGCTTGACCTTGCCCATAAGCCGCATGTCATTCTCGTGGTCGGTGTCAATGGCACCGGCAAGACCACTACCATTGGCAAGCTGGCGGCCAAGCTGACCGAAGGCGGGCTTTCGGTGATGCTGGCAGCAGGTGATACGTTTCGGGCCGCCGCAATCGAGCAGCTTAAAATCTGGGGCGAGCGCACCCGCTCGCCGGTGATTGCAACAAAACTCGGCGCCGATGCTGCCGGTCTTGCCTATGATGCCTTTAAACAGGCAAAGGCGGCAGGTTCGGATGTGCTGATTATCGATACGGCTGGCCGGTTGCAAAACAGCGCTGAACTGATGGCCGAGCTTGAAAAGATCGTGCGCGTTCTTGGCAAGCTCGACCCGGAAGCACCGCACACCGTGTTGCAGACGGTTGATGCCACCACCGGCCAGAATGCGCTTAATCAGGTGGAGATTTTTCGCAATGTTGCCGGTGTCAACGGGCTGGTGATGACCAAGCTGGATGGTACGGCGCGCGGCGGTATTCTTGTGGCCATTGCGGCCAGGCACAAATTGCCGGTTTATTTCATCGGTGTCGGTGAAGGTGTGGATGATCTGGAACCATTTTCGGCCAATGAATTTGCCAGAGCCATCGCCGGAACCGGCTAGAGCATGATTTTAAAAAAAAGTTGCAGACTTTTTGGATAAAATCATGCGTAAAAACAAATGCTTAAAGCGGGTTTCGTGAATCTGAAAGATTGCGACACGCTTTAACGGACCCGATATGTTAAACGCAATTTTTCAGGTAGCAGCAAGCCAATGAACCAGCCCTTATTCGAGCCTGATCCTTCTTCTGAAGCGCGCAAGGGGGCAAAGGAAGGCCTCAACCCCGTGCTCAAGCTGGCGTTGGAGCTGGGACCGCTCATGGTTTTTTTCTTTGCCAATTCGCGCAGCGATTGGCTGGTGGAAAAAATTCCGGCGCTGGCTGAATTTGGCGGGCCGCTTTTTATTGCCACGGGCCTGTTCATGGCCGCGACCGTGCTGGCGCTGGCCATTTCCTGGTTGCTGACCCGTACCTTGCCGATCATGCCGCTGGTCTCAGGTGTGGTGGTGATGGTGTTTGGCGCGCTGACGCTTTATTTGCAGGATGAGCTTTTCATCAAGATGAAGCCCACAATCGTCAATGTGCTGTTTGGCGCTGTGCTGCTGGGCGGGCTGGCTTTTGGCAAATCGCTGCTTGGCTATGTGTTTGATTCTGCCTTCAGGCTGGATGCTGAGGGCTGGCGCAAGCTGACCTGGCGCTGGGGCTTGTTTTTCCTGTTTCTGGCGCTGCTCAACGAGGTGGTCTGGCGGTTGTTTTCAACCGATTTCTGGGTGGCGTTCAAGGTGTGGGGCACCATGCCGATCACCATTGCCTTTACCATGAGCCAGATGCCGCTGATCATGCGCCATTCGCTCGACGAGCCTGCTGCGAAGAAGAAATAGATTAGAGCCTGTCTCCTGAATTGGGAACCAATTTCAGGATAAAGACATGCGTAAAAACAAGGACCTAAAGCAGGTCGTATGAATCTGAAAGATCGCGACCTGCGTTAAGACGCCGCCAGCGCCTTTTCGATTTCGGGCATGAGCCTGTCACGCAAGGAGGCAGGTGTCAGCGGACCGACATGCTTGTAGGAAATGCGCCCGTCCTTGCCGAGAACAAAAGTTTCCGGCACGCCATAAACGCCCCAATAAATACCGGCCCGGCCATTTTCATCCGCGCCGATGGCGCTGTAAGGATTGCCAAGCTCGGTCAGAAACTGCAACGCATTGGCGGGCTTGTCCTTATAGTTAAGGCCGGTCACGACAAAACGTCCGTCGCGCCCCAGTTCCATCATCATCGGGTGTTCGTCGCGGCAGGGCACGCACCATGAGGCAAATACATTGACCAGAGTTACCTGGCCCTCAAATTCTTTTGAATCAAGGCCAGGCAGATTGGAGCCGGAAAGCGGCGGTAGTTGAGTTTCGGGCGCCGGTTCGCCAATCAGGGCCGAGGGAAGTTCGGAAATATCGCGCCCTGACATGAGTTGCATCAGGAAGATGCCGCTCAAGGTCAAAAAAACACCCAGCGGCAGCAGAAAAATCAGCCGCCGTGAGCGCGTCTGGGGGGGCTGCCGACTCATGATTTTTCAGCCTTCCTGGCAGAGCGGCGACGAATGCCTGCTGCTTCCAGTTGTGCAAGTTCGCGACGGCGCGCGTGCTGGTCCAGCAAGACCCATCCGATCAGACCTGCCAGCACCAGAAAGGTGATGCCATAGGCGGCGGCGACATAAAGATCATGCGTGGTCATGGTCGCACCTGAGGTGTCTTTCTGCAATCTGGTTCTGATTTAAGAACATTCAGCATGGTTTGTTTTTCTTAGACTGGGGCAGCGTCCCATGCAATCAGTCGCTGCTGCGGCGTAACGCCAGCGCAGCCCCCAGTGGCCCGATGACAGCCAGAAACAGGGTCAGCGCGACAAGGATCAAAAAAGGCTGAAGGAAGGGCGCAGGGTCTTGCGTGGCGCCATAGCTTGCCGAAACGCCAAAGATCAGGGCCGGAATGGTCAGTGGCAGCACAAGGATCGAGATCAGCAGGCCGCCACGAGGCAGGGCAACAGCAACAGCCGCCCCCACCGCACCGATAAAGGTGATGGCCGGGGTGCCGACAAGCAGGGTCAGGGCGGTTGCGCCGATCGCCAGCGGCTCCATATTCATGAACAGGCCAAGCAGGGGCGAGGCAATGACCAGTGGCAGCACTGATCCGGCCCAATGGGCCAGGCATTTGATCAATACGGTCAGCGCCAGCATGTGGCGGTCGGCCTCCAGAACCAGAAGGTCGAGAGAGCCGTCTTCACGGTCGGCCTGAAACAGGCGATCAAGGCCGAGTAGCGATGCCAGCAGGGCACCGATCCACAGAAATGCCGGGCCGATGCGCGCCAGCAGATTGAGGTCTGGCCCGACACCGAAAGGAATAGTGGCGATGACGGCAAGAAAGAAGATGATGCCGGTCAGCGCACCGCCGCCAACGCGCAGGGAAAGGCGCAGGTCACGCAGGAAAAGCGCCCACATTATCTTGTTCTCCTGTTGAAATCGGCAACTGTCTCAGCCACGCCATGTATCTCCCATGCGCAGTTCCTCAGCCTTGATACCAAGCGGCAGATGCGTTGCGGCAAGGATGATGCCTGAAGTATCAAGATGCCGCTTCATCAGGGCAGCCAGCCGTGTCTCGGAGGCTTTGTCGAGACCGGCGGTCGGTTCGTCAAGCAGCCAGACGGGCCGGTGGCTGGTCAGCAACCGGGCAAGGGCGGCGCGCCGCTTCTGGCCGGTGGACAGATAGCCAAACGGCAGATGTCCGACATGGCCAAGCTCCACCTCGTCCAGCGCCTCGGCGATGCCAAGAGCGGGTTCTCCCATGAAATGCTGCCAGAATTGAAGATTCTCATTCACGCTCAGCGCTGTTTTCATGGCGTTGAGATGGCCGACATAGTGGCAGGCTGCTGCCGGTGTCGGCCAGTTGTCGCCCGCGCCTTCCAGCCGCATCTGGCCTTCCATGGCAGGCAGGAGACCGGCAATCACACGCAACAAGGTGGATTTTCCAGAACCGTTCGGGCCGGTGATGACCAGTGCCTGACCGCTTTCCACTGTAAAGCTGATTTGAGCAAAGATGGGGTCACCGCCACGCTCTGCGCTCAGATTATCGCCAATCAGCCGCATGGGCCCGGTTTTTGTGGTTCGTTGCATTGCGTTAGGTTCCGCTGTGGCAAAAATACCTGAATGTCGTCTAGAACTATTCTACAATAATCTCTATATGCAGCTTACCAACCCCAGCGGTCGGGGAAGGAAACCATATTGCGCCGGATCGGTGCGCGAGCCGCCTTGAACGGCCCGAGCGCTTGGGAGCGGACAGCGGAAATGGCCGTACCCGCACCTTTGCGCGTGATGAGCATGCCATCGGAGTTCGCTGCCCACTCGGCTGAACTGATTTTAAGATGGGGTCGCACGTGTCCAAATCTCTCGATAGTTTCAATTGTCGCCGCACCTTGACCGCTGCTGGCGCTGAATATGTTTATTATGATCTGACCGAGGCCGAAAAGAACGGCCTTGCCGGTATTTCCCGACTTCCCTACTCGATGAAAGTGCTGCTGGAAAATCTGCTGCGCAACGAGGATGGCCGCTCTGTCACCAAGGAGTCGATCAAGGCTGTTGCTGCCTGGCTGACTGACAAGGGCACTGCCGGTGTGGAAATTGCTTATCGTCCGGCGCGTGTTCTGATGCAGGATTTTACCGGTGTGCCAGCCGTGGTCGATTTGGCTGCCATGCGCGATGGTCTGGTAGCACTTGGTGGCGATCCGCAAAAGATCAATCCGCTGGTGCCGGTTGATCTGGTCATCGACCACTCGGTCATTGTTGACGAATTCGGTACGCCGATGGCTTTTGCCCGCAATGTCGAGCTGGAATATGAGCGCAATGAAGAGCGCTACAAATTCCTGAAATGGGGCCAGCAGGCATTTGACAATTTCCGCGTCGTGCCGCCGGGCACCGGCATCTGCCATCAGGTGAATCTTGAATATCTGGGGCAGGTGGTCTGGACGAAGGACGAGGATGGCACAACTACGGCCTATCCCGACACATGCGTGGGCACCGATTCCCATACCACCATGATCAATGGTCTTGGCGTTCTGGGCTGGGGCGTGGGTGGCATTGAGGCTGAAGCCGCCATGCTTGGCCAGCCTGTTTCCATGCTTTTGCCCGAAGTGATCGGCTTTCGCCTGACCGGCAAGGTGAAGGAAGGCGTCACCGCCACCGACCTTGTGCTCACCGTCACCCAGATGCTGCGCAAGAAGGGCGTTGTCGGCAAGTTCGTTGAATTTTATGGCCCCGGCCTTTCCAACATGACGCTGGCCGACCGCGCCACCATTGGCAATATGGCTCCTGAATATGGCGCAACCTGCGGCTTCTTCCCTGTCGATGACGAAACGCTGCGCTATCTGACCATATCCGGCCGCAATGAAGATCGTATTGCGCTGGTTGAGGCCTATTCCAAGGCGCAGGGCATGTGGCGCGATACTGATTCGGCCGAGCCGGTGTTTACCGATACGCTGGAACTGGATCTGAGCACGGTTGTGCCGTCCATGGCCGGCCCCAAGCGCCCTGAAGGCCGTGTTGCGCTGGAAGAAATTCCTGCCGGTTTTGCGCAGGCGATGGAGACCGAATACAAGAAGGTTGCCGATCTTTCCAAACGCTACGCGGTTGAGGGCGAAGATTATGACCTTGGCCATGGCGATGTGGTGATTGCAGCCATCACCTCGTGCACCAACACCTCCAACCCGTCAGTGCTGATTGGCGCTGGTCTTCTGGCCCGCAATGCCAACCGCCTTGGCCTGAAGCCGAAGCCATGGGTCAAGACATCGCTGGCTCCGGGCTCGCAAGTGGTTGCTGAATATCTGGAAAAAGCAAGCCTGCAAAAGGAACTGGATCAGGTTGGCTTCAATCTGGTCGGGTTTGGCTGCACCACCTGTATCGGCAATTCCGGCCCGCTGCCTGCCCCGGTTTCCAAGACCATCAATGACAAGGATCTGATTGCTGCGGCAGTGCTTTCCGGCAATCGCAACTTTGAGGGGCGCGTATCGCCGGATACGCAGGCAAACTATCTGGCCTCGCCGCCGCTGGTGGTTGCCCATGCGCTGGCCGGAACGGTAACAAAGGACCTGACTACGGAACCGCTGGGTGAGGACCGTGATGGAAATCCGGTCTATCTGCGTGATATCTGGCCGACTTCGGCCGAGATTCAGGAGTTCATCGAAAAGAACGTCACCCGCGAGCTTTTCGCCCGTAAATATGCGGATGTCTTCAAGGGCGATGAAAACTGGCAGAAGGTGCAGGCGCCCAGCAGCCAGACCTATACCTGGGACAACAGCTCGACCTATGTGCAAAACCCGCCCTACTTTGCCGGGATGGGCAAGAAGGCCGGCGCCATTTCGGACATCAAGGGCGCGCGTGTCCTGGGTCTGTTTGGCGACAAGATCACCACCGACCATATTTCGCCAGCCGGATCGATCAAGGCTGCTTCACCTGCGGGCAAATATCTGATGGATCATGGCGTCAAGGCGGCTGATTTCAACCAGTATGGCACACGCCGCGGCAATCATGAGGTGATGATGCGCGGCACATTCGCCAATATCCGCCTGCGCAACCACATGCTGGGCGAGAACGGCAGGGAAGGGGGCTACACGATCCACTATCCTTCCAAGGAAGAGATGTCGATTTATGACGCGGCCATGGAGTATAAGAAGGAGAATGTGCCACTGGTGGTCTTTGCCGGTGTTGAATATGGCAATGGCTCATCGCGTGACTGGGCGGCCAAGGGCACCAATCTTCTGGGCATCCGGGCCGTGATTGCCCAGTCATTCGAGCGGATCCATCGCTCCAATCTGGTTGGCATGGGGGTTATCCCCTTCGTCTTCGAGGATGGCGCTTCCTGGGCCACGCTCAATCTCAAGGGCGACGAAACGGTCGAAATCGATGGTGTGGAAAATATCAAACCGCGTCAGAAAATGGTGGCGAAGGTGACTTATGCCGATGGCTCGGTCAAGGAGGTGCCGATTCTGTGCCGCATCGATACGCTTGATGAGCTGGACTACTACAAGAATGGCGGCATCTTGCAATATGTGCTGCGGAGTCTGGCTGTATAAGTCCGCATAGCATTTTGCAGACGATAAAAGGCCGCCGGGTTAGAGCATCGGACCAAAAAGTGGAATCGGTTTTTGGATAATTCCGATGCTCATTCAAAGAGTTAGAGCGTCCTTTGTGCGTCCGACAGGACGCGCGGCGCTCTAGGCCACCGACTCATTTTCTTTGATCCATATTCGGATTGCGGCGAGTTGGACTGAAGCGAGGAAATTGTCGTCA
>NZ_JBHSLL010000010.1:0-134705 GCF_042656785.1 Aquamicrobium segne | reverse complement strand
TGCTCTGGTAAGCAGTGAATCAGAATAGGCCCGCCTTGGGAATCCAATTAATGGGTATGTGACCTAGGCCGGTCCAATCCCGGATCTACCCGCCGGCCCTTCCCCGCTTTCCGGAAGGAACCCGGGGACGGACTGTGGATGCAGCATCGACATGTCCAGGGGCTTGGTAAGCTGCCGGCGGGCAACCTTCAAGATACCGTCCCGTGCTTTGCGCGTATCCCGGAAGGCAGTGCGATCCTTCCACCATGCCAGGCACATCCTTCTTCCCGTTGCGATGGGGCCGAAAACAGGGTCGCCATTTTGCAGAATGCCCGCAAAGACAATCGGTACGATACGCCGGTCCAGAGCGAAGATATCCCTTAGCTGTTGTTCCTCGGCTTTTGCTGCCGGCCTTCCAGACTTCGCCATTGCCGCTTTGAGCACCCTGCCAACGGGACGCGTGTGATGCATGGTGACTGTATCCAGTATCGCGGCGCGGAAAGCACCGCTTTCGGCCCACCGACACCATATGTAGTCGAGGCCGAAGCCGCTCATCGTATCGCGAAAGAAAGGCAGCGCCCGTAACAGAACCGCGTGGCTGAGACAGGGCGCCATGATCTCGATATAGTTGGTGTAGCGGAGCCGGAACCCCGGGCACTGACTGAAAATGAAATGCGAGAAGTAGCTCTCGCGGGACAGGGCGGGCTGGGCGAGCGCCAGTCCATTTTCCCGACACAGGTCAAAGATCGCATTCACGTCCGTAGCGGCGATAGCAATGTCGTCGTCCGGCAGCCAGACATAGTCGTAACCGTCAAGGTCGAATTCTTTCAGCGTTCGGAACAGACCGTCCCATTTTCCGCCCTTGACCAGCACAGCGGTAACGCCTTCGGCCGACTGGAAAGCATCGAAGGCAGCCTCGTCATAATAGCTTACGACGAGGTCATAGTGGCGCTGCGCATAGGGCAATTCCAGCCAGCGACCATGGAGCGAGTTTCCGCCGGCTCGGACGACTACAAGGTTTGTGCGTTTCATTCAGGATCCATGAGTGTTTTGCGTAACTCGGACAGAACGGGCATCCGTTCCACTCTCAGCGGGTCCGCAGATGCCCAAGACCCATAGCCTACTGGTAGCGTAGATTTTCTGCGGACGTCGCCACCGCGAGGACGGCTTGGCGGCCCAACAGGCGGCCCGTCGTGTGTACAGGCAAACGGCGGGTCAGTACAAGATCAACGCCAGCCTGCCTGCCGATGGTTTCGCCGGTCCCCCTTCGGCTGTCAAGTTTGACCATTATGTGCACGAAAGCGTTCCTGTGGCCCAGCGCGCACGCGATCTCGCCTCGACTCATGGGGCGCGTGAAATTACGGTCTTTGAGCAGCCTGTCATAGTAAATTCTAAGGTCAGCGTCGGTCATGCGCTGCCCATTGATCGCATCGACAAAATCGAAACTCAGTCCGGATCGAACAAATTCCGCATTTATGATCGCATGTGGTGCTGCGGCGTCAACAAGACTCGGGACATAAATCGGAATTGGCATAATTACCTGACTGCCTTCTGGATCCCCGAAAGAGTACTTAAGTATTGAGAAGCACCAACCTTTCGGGCAATGGTTATTTCAGATACGTCGCTGCGGCATTCCAGGTTACGACAGTCTTGTTCTCCAAAAAAAACCAAAAAGACAGAACCGATCTTTCTCGGGTCGGAAGTTGATGGCCCACTCTTCCAGGTTACACGAGTGTGTCTATACCATTAAATACATCCATCTTGTAAAGATTGGTATCAGCTGGAGCAAGCAGGTCTTCCCACGCGGGCACGGAGGGAGCGTAGGTAACGTCTTCAGGAGAGGCGTGAAGAAGCAATTCGATCACTCCAGCGCCAAGATAATCCGCAAATATCAGCGGCGGCACGGCCGATTCCAGACGATTGATGCGTAAGAACAGGATTGTCGTTGAGAGAACATACAAGTTCAAGGCAACCACAGACAGCGATCACACATTTAACATAGCCCCGAACCTGCTGGATCGCGACTTCAGTGCCGCCCGGCCGAGCCAGAAATGGGCGAACGACAGGCGAGATACGCCTTCAATCCAAATCCATTCTTGGCCGGGCAGTTTTACGATTCTTGCCGCTTAAATGGCCTTCAACAGGGCCTCTTTGCCCTTCCAGTCAGCTATTGCAACACAACCGCACTCTTGCCTCATGAACTGGAGCCATTTTCTGGAATATGCAGGGCGTCTCAAAGAGACCGACAAGACATCAGTCGGAGGCGGTGCCCTCTCTGAGCTTTTCAATCATGTCCTTGATCGCCAGTTTGCGGCGCTTCAGATCCACTATTTCAAGACCATCGGTGGAAGGATGCTGCATTGCGGTATCAATTTGCCGCTCAATTTCGCTGTGTTTTTTCTGGAGTTCGTCAAGATGGGAAGCAAGAGACATGTTTGATTTCTCCCTTTCATCGTTTCCTCGACTAGAATTGCCATGAATGGCATCGGCCCGAATATGTGACAGCCACATGACACTGTGACATCAACGGCAGCCATTGTCGAACCCTGAAGTGTTGCATTTTACCCTTGGCCAAATTGTGGTATTGATTTGTCGATGGGTGATTTTTTCAGTCACTCCCGTTTATCATGATCCCCACAGCCTTCCGGGGCGTCACTTTTTGCAAATGGTAGGGAATGTCCGAGCAGGAACAGGCTGAGATTCGCCTCGAATTTTCGCGTTTGAAGCAAGATCACACCGATTTTGACGCTGCGATAAATGCCATGGTGGCCACAAATTGTGACCCCTTGCAGATTCAGCGCATGAAAAAGAAAAAGCTGGCCTTGAAAGACCGGATGCGGGCGCTTGAGGACCGCATCATTCCCGATATTATCGCCTGAGGGCGAGGCAGGCCGCATCAAGCTCGCGGGCCACATCACCAACAGACCCGGCATCAATTTGCGTCCAATTGATATGGGTTGTCGCTTCAATGGCCGCCTCAACACCCATATCGGCATAAAGCGCATTGATCGCTTTTGCCGCCTGCGCATGATCCAGATCGACAAACAGGGCCAGATGGGCCAGCACGGCATATTGGCCTGGCTTTTGACGCCCCAGACTACGCCAGCGCTGCGCGGTGCCAGCCAGTTTCTGCTCGCCGACAACGATATTATAAATACCATCGCACATGGTGCCGGGAATGGCGCGGTAAGTCCCTTCAATGCTCCGGCAGCGCAGCATGGCCATGACCGGTTCACATAAAATACGGTAGCTGGCGCCGATCCGGTCGCTCACACTGTCATCCATGCAAAACACCATGGACAGATTAACCACGCCTGAGCCCTGAACCACAGCACCACCGCCCGTATCGCGGGTCTGAACCGGCCAGCCGCGCGCAGCAGATGCCATGACAGCTGCGGCAAAATCAGCATTGTTTTCATGGCTGCGCGGCACCACGATGCAAGGGGCTGTTTGCCACAGCATCCAGCGCAGATCAGAGTTGCTCTCAGCCACCAGCATGGCCCGTTCACGCGCCAGCGCCTCCTCATAGGAAAGATGAAGCAAGACCCCGGCCGCCTTATTATCTGCATGATCCATCAAAACCGCACCCACTCCCGGCGAATACCCATGCCGACCAACCGGCCAGCAAGACGTGCAAGCACCGGCCAGCGGGCAATGTCCTTGACGAAAGTTGGCAGGCCACTGCGTTTTGCCGCATCGCCCTGACGTGACCCGCCGGGGCCAGCGCCGGCCACAACGCATTGCGTGTTGATGTTCAGAGGGGTGGCGGATGCCTGCATCATCACGCTCCTGTTTTTGTCATGCGATGGACATAAGCACAGGCTCGATCAAATGCCATGGCCTATCATTTTCATTTTCAAGCGACAGGGGCCAATATCTTTACTATTGAAGGGTACAGGTGCAGCGCTCTTGTAATGACAGGCCGTAATTTTAGGAGAAGATATAATGGCGCATGTTTATTGTAATGGGCATTACATGCCTGAAAATGAAGCCAGCATCAGTATATTCGATCGGGGATTTCTTTTTGCCGATGCCATTTATGAGGTCACGGCCATTCTTGGCGGGCGCATGATCGACAATGATCTGCACCTGCAACGCCTGCAGCGCTCGCTTGGTGAAATCAATATCCCGCTGCCCATGCCGCTAAGCGAGATCGAAGCCATCCAGCGCGAACTGATCGCCCGCAACAAGATCGATGAAGGAATCGTCTATCTGCAAATTTCCCGCGGTGTGGCCAAGCGTGACTTTTTTTATGCAGACACCATGAAACCAAGTTTCATTGCCTTTACCAATGCAGTGAAGCTGCTGGGCACAAAAGCGCAGACCGATGGCATTGCGGTCATGCTTGCACCCGATCCGCGCTGGGTTCGCCGCGATATCAAATCGGTGATGCTGCTGGGGCAGGTGATGGCCAAGCAGGCAGCCCGCGCTGCAGGTTTTGACGATGTGTGGCTGGTCCAGGACGGAATGATCACCGAAGGCGCTTCGGCCAGCGCCCTCATCATCACGCCGGACAACACCATCATCACCCGTCCGAATTCACATTCAATCCTGCCCGGCTGCACCCGTCGGGCGGTTATGCGCCTGTGTCAGGAGAAAAATATCAAGCTGGAAGAGCGTGCCTTTTCACCGCAGGAAGCCCAGGAAGCGGCAGAAGCCTTTTTAACCTCGGCATCCGGTTTCGTGACGCCTGTGGTACGCATTGACCAGCAGATCATCGGCAATGGCCAGCCCGGCCCGTTAACACGCCGTCTCCAGAAAATTTATCTTGATACGGTAACCGCAAGCAAGAGCTAGAGCATTTTGCAGTCAGATGGTTACATCTGACGTCGCAGAAATGCGGCTAAAACAAGAGGTTAGAGCATTTTCAGCAAAAGTGTGAAACGATTTTGCGTCCGAAATTGCGTAAAACAAAGGGATAGAGCGTTAGAGGTGATCCTGTTTTCACCGAAAATGCTCTAAGCGATCATGAAAATCTTTATTTCAGCCGATATTGAAGGCACCGCTGGCATATTGAACTGGAACGAAGCCGAACACGGCCATGCCGATTATGCCGAGTTTCGCGCCCTGATGACCGCCGAGGTTCTGGCCGCTTGCGAAGGCGCACGTGCTGCCGGTGCAACTGAAATCCTTATCAAGGATGCGCATGACACCGGCCGCAACCTTATGCTTGATCCCTTGCCGGCCTATGCCAGCATTATCCGAGGCTGGCCCGGCCACCCCGATTCCATGATGTTCGGGCTGGACGCCAGCTTTCAGGCTGCCCTTTGCACCGGCTATCACTCCAAGGCCGGGACGGAAGACAACCCCCTTGCCCATACATCCAATCTGCGGATTTCACGTCTCATCTTGAATGGCGAAGTGGCCTCGGAATTTACCATGAATGCTTTATGTGCGGCCCGCTACAAGGTGCCGGTCGCCTTTATTGCGGGCGATGCGGGCATTTGTGCCGAGGCGCGCACCATGGTGCCGGGCATTGCCACGGTGGAGACCCTGCAAGGCTTTGGCGCGGCTTCACGCGCCATCAGCCCGGCAGCCGCACGCATCGCCATCAGTGAGGGCGTTGAAAAGGCCCTGTCTGGCGCCAGCCTGCCTGCGCCTGTGACCCTGCCAGAGCAGTTTGAGGTTGTGGTTGAATATAACAATCCCGTCGATGCCTATCGCGCCTCGTGGTATCCGGGCGCAAAATCCCACGGTCCACGGGCCGTGGCTTTCACTGCCAGCGATTTCTTTGAAATCCAGCGGGCGCTGCGCTTCATGAACTCCTGAGCGCAGTACCCACGATATTTTAGATCATTTCTTGTTTTTACAAAAAACAGATGAAATGATCTAAGCTCTTGTTTTAGTCGCATTTATGCGACGCCAGATGATTCCATCTGTACTCACAAAATGCTTCAGGCAGCGTTCTTGCGGGCCAACCGCTCCTTGATGCTGGCAATATCGGCGCGTGGGGTCGCGGCAAAAAGCGTGCGGGTATAGCTGTGTTTGGGGTTGGAAAACACCTCATCGCGTGAGCCATATTCCACAGCCTCGCCGAAATACATCACCATCACCTCATCGGCGATATAGCGCACCACTGAAAGATCATGGCTGATAAAGATATAGGTCAGGCCAAACTCGTCCTGCAAATCGGCCAGCAGATTGAGCACCTGTGCCTGCACGGAAAGGTCAAGCGCGGAAACCGGCTCATCAAGCACCAGCAATGAAGGGTTGAGCATCAAGGCGCGGGCAATGGCAATGCGCTGACGCTGGCCACCGGAAAACATGTGCGGATAACGATTGTAATGTTCAGGACCAAGACCGACCTTCTTGAGCATGGCCATGGCCCGCTCGCGCCGCTCATCTGCCTTGACATCGGTGTTGATGATCAGCGGCTCACACAAAATGTCACCGATCTTCTGGCGCGGGTTGAGCGAGCCATAAGGGTTCTGGAACACGATCTGCACCTTGCGGCGCAGTTCATGGGTCAGAGCCTCTTTGGCAATGTCGATCTTGTGGCCTTCAATAAACAATTCACCGGCAGTTGCCGGATCAATCAGCGTGATGATGCGCGCCAGCGTAGACTTGCCGCAGCCGCTTTCACCGACAATGGCCAGCGTCTTGCCTTTTTCGACACTGAAAGACACGCCCTTGACCGCATGAACCGTGCGCGCCGGTGTAAACAGTCCGCCGCGCACATGATAGTCGCGCTTGATGTCCTTGCCTTCAACGATAATGGTCATCTGGCGACCCCCGGTGCAGGTTCAAACATCATGTCGGAAATTGTCGGCAGCCGGTCGCCGACAGCATTGTCGGGCAGCGCCGAAAGCAGGGCGCGGGTATAGTTGCTTTGCGGATTTTCAAACAGGGAAAGCACGTCGGCCTCCTCCATCTTGCGGCCCCGATATTGCACGATAACGCGGTCCGCCGTTTCGGCCACCACACCCATATTGTGGGTGATCATGATCAGCCCCATGCCATTCTCGATCTGAAGCTGCATCAAAAGA
The DNA here is from genome assembly GCF_042656785.1 of Aquamicrobium segne. Lineage (NCBI taxonomy): Bacteria > Pseudomonadati > Pseudomonadota > Alphaproteobacteria > Hyphomicrobiales > Phyllobacteriaceae > Aquamicrobium > Aquamicrobium segne. The sequence goes on along the minus strand of NZ_JBHSLL010000010.1, from coordinate 127,740 downwards.
TCAAGGATCTGCTTCTGGATCGTCACATCAAGCGCCGTGGTGGGTTCATCGGCAATCAGCAGTTTCGGATTGCAGGCAATGGCCATGGCGATCATCACCCGCTGGCACTGGCCACCTGACATCTGGTGCGGATAAGAGCCAAGCCGCTGCTCAGGATCGGGAATACCAACCAGCGTAAACAGTTCAATGGCGCGGGCGCGACGCGCAGCCTTGCCCATGCCCATATGAAAACGCAGCACTTCCTCGATCTGGAAGCCGACCGTAAAGCACGGATTGAGGCTGGCGACCGGCTCCTGAAAGATCATTGAAATGTCCTTGCCGACGATTTTGCGGCGTCGGGCAGGGTCAAGACTGGTCAGGTCGATACCATCAAAAGCCATATGGTCGGCGCGCACTGTAGCCGTCTTGGGCAAAAGCCCCATGACAGCCAGCATGGCTACTGACTTGCCGGAACCGGATTCGCCGACAATGGCCAGAACTTCGCCCGGCTCAACCGACAGATCAATGCCCTGTACGGCCATGAAAGGGCCGGTGGATGTCTCGAAAGAGACAGTGAGGTTTTTGATTTCAAGAAGCGGCATCATGACCTCTTCAACTTGGGATCAAGCGCATCGCGCAGGCCGTCGCCAACCAGATTGATGGCAAGAACGGTGACGAGGATGGCAATGCCGGGGAAGGTGACAACCCACCAGGCGCGCATGATGAACTCACGCGCTTCTGCCAGCATGGTTCCCCATTCAGGTGTTGGCGGCTGTGCGCCCATGCCAAGGAAGCCAAGGGCTGCGGCATCGAGAATGGCGTTGGAGAAGGAAAGCGTGCCCTGCACGATCAGCGGCGCAAGGCAATTGGGCAGGATGGTTTTAAACATCAGCCGCATGTGGCCAGCACCGGCCACCTTGGCCGCCACAACATAGTCGCGGTTCTTCTCAGCCATGACCGCAGCGCGAGTCAGGCGCACGAAATGCGGCTGCAACACCAGCGCAATGGCAATCATGGCATTGGTCAGGCCCGGTCCCAGAACCGCCACCAGCACCAGCGCCAGAAGCAGGGACGGAAAGGCCAGAATAATGTCCATGATGCGCATAATCACCGTATCGACCCAGCCGCGGAAATAACCGGCAATGACACCGACAATGATGCCGCTGGTCAGCGCCAGCGCAGTCACAATGGTGCCGATGAACAGCGAATAGCGGGTGCCGTAAATCAGGCGCGAAAGCATGTCACGCCCCACAGGATCGGTGCCAAGCAGGAAGGCCGAACTTCCGCCCTCCTCCCATGCCGGTGGCACCAGCACCGCATCGCGGAACTGTTCGGCAGGCGCATAAGGGGCAATCCATGGCGCCAGAAGGGCAAGGATCACCAATCCGATAAAGACCCAAAGGCCGATAACGGCGCCACGGTTTTCAGAAAAATAAAACCAGAATTCGGCAAAACGGGCGCGGCGTGATGGATCGGTTCCGACCCCGGTGGCACTTGTTGTATCGGTCATGTCACCCTTCCCCTAGTGCCGGATACGCGGATTGATGAGGCCATAGAGAATATCCACGACCAGATTGACCACCATGATGATGGCGGCGATCAGCAGCAACCCGCCCTGAATCACCGCATAGTCACGGCGAAAGACCGAATCGACCATCCATTTGCCGATACCCGGCCATGAAAAAATGGTTTCCGTCAGGATCGCACCCGCCATCAGCACCCCCACCTGAAGGCCGATCGTGGTGATGACCGGGATCATGGCGTTGCGCAGCGAATGGATGCCGATGACACGAAAGGCGGAAAGGCCCTTGGCGCGCGCCGTGCGCACATAATCCTCGCCTAAAACTTCCAGCATGGCCGAGCGCGTCTGGCGCGCAATCACCGCCAGCGGAATGGTGCTGAGCACAATGGAGGGCAGGATCAGGTGACTGACGGCGGATTTGAACGCCCCGCTCTGGCCCGACAACAGCGAGTCAATCAGCATGAAGCCGGTGACCGGCGGGAAAAAATACATCAGGGAAATGCGACCCGATACCGGGGTCCATTGCAGGATGCCGGCAAACAGGATGATGAGCAAAAGACCCCACCAGAAAATCGGCATCGAATAGCCGACAAGGGCAACCCCCATCACCGACTGATCAAAAAAGGAGCCGCGCTTCATGGCTGCAAAAATTCCGGCCGGAATGCCGATAACCACAGCAATGATGATGGCGCAAAGCGACAATTCAAGCGTTGCCGGAAACAGCGCAAAAAACTGATCGAGAATCGGCTTTTTAGTAACAATAGACGTGCCGAAATCGCCGGTCAGCACACCGCCGATATAATCGAGATACTGAACAGGCAAAGAGCGGTCGAGCCCAAGCTGGCGCGTGATTTCAGCATGGCGTTCAGGCGACATGACGCGCTCGCCCGAAAGCAGCGCAACAGGATCACCCGGAAGCAGCCTGATGAATGAAAAGGCGATAATGGAGACCCCAAGAAAGGTCGGGATCAAAACGGCGAGCCGTCCAAATAGAAAACGAAGCATGGCGGACCTTCGTGTTGCTCTTTGAAATATACGCTCCAAAGAGCTTTGCAGCATTATTCAAGGGCCAATGGACAAGCCTGAAATGCTCTAAGATCAAGGGCGTCCGCGATGCGGACGCCCTGTTTTATCGGCTGTTCTTATTCGACGAGATCAACGCCGTCGAAGGAGAAGTCACCCAGCGGGCTCTGATGGAAGCCTTCAACACCCTTGCGCATCGGCACAATCGACAGCGAGTGGTCAAGTGTGGCCCATGGAGCTTCGCGCTTGAAGACGACCTGAGCCTCTTCATAGAGCTTGACGCGCTCATCATGATCGGTGGTTGCCTTGGCCTTCAGAACCAGGTCGTTGAACTCTTCATTGCACCACTGTGCGCGGTTGTTGCCGCCAACAGCCTCACAGCCAAGCAGCGTGTGCAGGAAGTTGTCTGGGTCACCATTGTCGCCGGTCCAGCCAAGTATGACAGCACCGTCGCGGTCCTTGGCCTTGGCGCGATCAAGATATTCGGCCCATTCATAAGACACGATCTCAACCTTGACGCCGACCTTGGCAAAGTCGGACTGGATCAGTTCTGCCGCACGACGCGCATTGAGCATGTAGGGCCGCGAAACCGGCATTGCCCACACCTTCATCGACAGGTCCTGAACGCCAGCCTCTTCCAGCATCTTCTTGGCAGCATCCGGATCGTAAGGATCGTCCTGGATGGCCTCATTGTAAGACCACATGGTCGGCGGGATCGGGTTCTTGGCCGGGGTGGCGGCACCCTGGAACACGGCATCGATGATGGCCTGCTTGTTGATGGCCATATTGAGCGCCTTGCGCACTTCCGGCTTGTCGAATGGCTCCTGCAAGGTGTTGTAGGCAAGATAGGCAATGTTGAGGCCTTCCTGCTCCAGCACTTTCAGGTTCGGGTCGGCCTTCATGGCCTCCACATCGGCAGCGTTCGGGAATGGCATCAGGTGGCATTCGCCAGCCTTGAGCTTCTGATAGCGCACGGCTGCATCCGTGGTGATGGCAAACACCAGATCGTCAATCTTTTGCGCACCGCCCCAATAGTCGGGATTGGCCTTGTAACGGATCACGGCATCCTGCTGATAGGCGACAAAGGTGAAGGGGCCAGTGCCAACGGGCATCTGGTTGAGCTGCTCCTTCTTGTTTTCAGCTTCCAGCTTGTCAGCATATTCCTTGGAAACAATCGACATGAAAGGCATGGCGAGATTGGCCAGGAACGGAGCTTCGGGCTGGTTCAGCGTGATGGTGACGGTGTTGTCATCCGTCTTCTCAACCGATTTGATCAGGGTCGGGAAGCCCATGCCTTCAGCATATTCCCAGGAAGCGCCAGCAACATACTGGTTCCAGGGATTGTCCTTGTTGAGCTGGCGCTCAAAAGAAAACACCACGTCATCGGCATTGAGGTCGCGTGTAGGGGTAAAGAATTCGGTGGTCTGGAACTTGACGCCCGGACGTAGCTTGAAGGTGTAGACAAGCCCGTCGTCAGAAATTTCCCAGCTTTCGGCAAGACCGGCTTCTGTCTCTGTCGTGCCCGGCGTAAATTCAAGCAGACGGTTGTAAACCGTATGACCGGCAGCATCGAAAGTGGTGCCGGAAGTATACATGCCCGGATCAAAACCTTCCGGCGAACCTTCAGAACAATAAACGAAAGTTTTCGCGTTGGCTGCTCCGCCCATGACGGTTGCAGCCAGCAATGCGGCTGCAAATGTCAGTTTCTTGGTCATTGAGGTCTCCCTGGATTTAATCCCGGGCCGCGTAATCAGCCCGGTGAAGAACGGCATATAAGCACCGTTTTGACTGGTTTGAAACTGTTTCTCGACCTACTGCATTTTGAGCGGAATAAAATTTCTTTCATTGGCCCTTTCTGGCAATTGTACAAAAGCTGCACATGGTATTTTCGGTTCTTTGTAACGCAGGCGGGCAAAGACTGCCCGATCACTCAGGATATTGTGGAATCAGAACGGTAAAAAACCCCGGCAAGGCTCAGGCAAAAATGCCGCGCGTCCTGTTGGACGCACGGCATTTTAATTTTTAGTCATATTTGTGTGCCGCCAGATGAAAACATCTGGCTGCAAAATGCTTTTTGTTTATACGCATGATCTTATCCGAAAAGTCTGCAACTTTTCCGGGATCATGCTTTAACGCCCGTCCCAGGGCATCAGGCCAACAGGCGATTTGCCCGAATAATTGACATAAACGGTCTTCTTGAGCAGGTAAGAATCCAGCCCGTGAATGCCGTCATCGCCACCCGGTCCGGAATTGCGGTAGCCGGTATGATAGCCCTGCAATGCTTCCGGCCCAATGCGGTTGATATAGATCTCACCAAAGCGGACATCCTGCACGGCCTGCATGATTCGGGTAAAATCATTGGTGAAAATATAGGCTGAAAGCCCATAATCGCTGTCATTGGCGATGGTCATCGCTTCTTCAAACGAGGAAATCTTCATCACCGGAATGACCGGGCCAAAAATTTCATCATGCATGATCGCCATATCTGTGGTGATGTCGCCCAAAATGGTTGGCAGCAGCCAGTTGCCACCCTCAACCGGTGCTGTTTCAGGACGCCCGCCCCGCAGCAGGGGCGTTGCGCCTTCTGCAATCGCAGCCTCGGTGATGCGTTCCACCTTTTCCAGTTCCGCAACTGAGACCTTGGGGCCAATATCCGTGCTGTCGAGCATCGGATCACCCACATTCAACGCCTTTGTCGCCTCGATGAAACGGCGGACAAATTCATCATAGACAGCTTCATGAACGAGCAACCGCTCATTACAGATGCAGACCTGCCCGCAATTCATGAAGCGTGAGGTGATGGCCGAAGGCACAGCCAGATCCAGATCGGCATCATCCATGACGATGAACGGCGCCTTGCCGCCCAGTTCAAGCGAAACCGGAACCAGATTGGCGGCGGCTGTTTCCATGATGCGCTTTCCGGTCGGAACCGAGCCGGTCATGGTGATGAGGCCGATATCGGGGCTGGATGTCAGCGCTCCGCCTACAGTTGCACCTGCGCCGGTTACGATATTGATGATGCCGGGGGGAACACCGGCTTCTTCAAACAGCCTTGCCATATAAAGCGCCGACAGCGGAGTTTCCTCATGCGGCTTCAGGACAATCGTGTTGCCCGCAATCATGGCTGGTGCAATTTTGCGGCTGACCAGTGCTGCCGGATAGTTCCAGGGAATAATGCCAGCGACCACGCCAACCGGAACGCGCTGAATCCAGATTTGCTCACCGGCTGCATCCGACGGCAGGATTTCACCCTGAATACGGCGCGCAAACTCGGCAAAATAGGTGAAAAATTCGGCAGCGCCGCCCGCTTCACCGCGGGCTTCGGAAATCGTCTTGCCCTGCTCTTGCACGATCAGTTTTGCCAAAGGCTCGGCATGATCGCGGATCAGCGCCGCAATCCGGTGCATGATCTTGCCGCGCTCAAGCGGTGACAGGGCAGCCCAGGCTGGCTGTGCAGCCTTGGCAGCCGCAATTGCGGCTTGCGCCTGCTCGGCACTTGCCTCCGGCACCTCGGCAATCACCTTGCCATTGGACGGATTAAGAACAGCGCGCGTTCCCGCTTCGCCGGTCGTCCATTGTCCATCAATCCACATCTTGCTGAAATCGCTCATCGCTTCACTCCTCAAGAGCTGCCGCAGGCGCGGCAAGCTGCAATGCATAATCTACTGCCTCAACAAGGCTGGTGGCGTCGGCCAGCCCTTTACCGGCAATGTCGAAAGCCGTTCCATGATCAACAGATGTGCGGATGATCGGCAGGCCAAGGGTGACATTGACGCCGTTCAGCGCTGTCCAGCGCCCGGTTTCAGGATCAACCGTAAAGCCCAGCAGCTTGACGGGAATGTGACCCTGATCATGATACATGGCAACAACGGCATCATAATCGCCACCGCGCAGCTTGACGAAAACCGTATCGCCGGGCACCGGCCCAAACAGTTTTTCACCACGCGCCACATAATTGCGCACCAAAGGTTCGGTCACATCAATATCGTGGCGGCCAAAAATGCCGCCTTCACCCGCATGGGGGTTAAGGGCAGCCACAGCAATGCGCGGGGCTGAAATTCCCATTTTGCGAAGCGTGGCGAGCGTCAAGTCAATGACATGCGAAATGCGCTCAGCCGTTGCGCGCTTTGGCACATCTTCCAACGCGCAATGGGTGGACACATGGGTAACGCGAAAATCACCATGCGCCAGCATCATGACGCTGCCCTTTACACCGGTCAGATCAGCCAGCAATTCGGTGTGGCCCGCATAATCATGCCCGGCCAGATGCAGCGCTTCCTTATTGAGCGGGGCGGTAACGATCCCGGCTATTTTTTTAGCCAGGGCAAGGCGCGTGGCAATGGCGACCGCCTGATAGGCCTGTTCGCCGCCTTCAGGTGAAATCTGGCCCCAGGAAATTTTCTTTTCAGGCGCAGGCGTCGGCAGAATCGCCGCGCCCTCAAGACCTTCAAGCTCATTTTCGCCAATCACCGGCGGAACGGGCAAAGACAGGACGGAGGCTGCCTGTTGCAGCGCCTCGGGATTACCGACCGCAACCAGTGCAAATTCTCCTTCAGCCATGCGCCCCTTCAGGCTTTCGATTGCCTTGAGGGTAATCTCCGGTCCGATGCCGGCCGGGTCGCCGATGGTTATGGCAAGTACGGGACGTTTCACCAGAGCCTCACTTGATAATGGAAATTTTGGAACGGTCGATCGTCAGGAAAACAGCGGCGATCAAAACCAGCCCCTTCAAGATATTCTGCAGATAGGGATCAACGCCGGTCATGTTCATGCCGTTGGACAGGATGGCAATGATCAGCACACCCAAAACCGTGCCGCGAATGCGCCCGATACCGCCGGTGAGCGGCGTGCCACCCACAACCACGGCTGCAATCACATCCAGTTCCAGACCTTGCGCCAATTGTGCGGTGGCAGCCATGGTGCGTGAAGCCTGCAACAGCCCGGCAAGGCCGCACAGCGTGCCGCACAGCACAAATACGCCAAGTTTGATCCTGTTGACCCGGATGCCGGAAAGCAGGGCAACTTTTTCACCGCCGCCCACTGCACGCACTTCACGGCCAAAGACCGTGTGATTGAAGATAATGGCGGCAATAATTGTGGCCACCACGGCAATCAGCACCGTATTGGGGATGCCCATGGTGCGGCCGGTATACAGGAGCAGAAAATCCCGGTCGGCAATCGAAACCGGGGCGCCCTTGGTATAAAGCAGCACCAGACCCCGGAAAATCACCATTGTGCCAAGCGTCACGATAAAGGACGGGATCTTGCCGTAGGAAAACAGCAAGCCATTGACCAGCCCGCAAAGCAGACCAACACCAATGGCGGGGAAAATGGCCCACACGCCCATATCGCCAGCCAGCGCCGCTGCCGCCAAAGCTGACAGTGCCACGATGGAGCCAACCGACAGATCAATCGAACCATTGACGACAACAAAGGTCATGGCGACCGCTGCAACCAGCAAAACGACACTTTGCTGGAGAATGATCAGCAGATTGCTGACGCTCAAAAAGCGTTCGGAGGTCAGTGCAAAGCCAAGGCAAAGCACAACCAGCAGCCCGATGGGAAACCATTGTCTGAAACGTGTCAGAAGAGGCTGGGCCACCTCCGGCTTGCGGCTCACATCATCCATTTGACTACCTCTTCTTCATTTGGATGCGCGTTACGATCAAAGGATTGTGAAAGCTGACCATTGCGGGTGACGATCACACGATCTGACAGACCCAGCAGTTCATGCAGGTCTTCGCTGACCATGAGAACCGCCAGCCCTTCATTGGCCAACTTGCGAATAACCCGGTAAATTTCTGCCTTGGCACCAATATCGACCCCGCGTGTGGGGTTGTTGAGCAGCAAAATGCCGGGCGCGGTGGCCAGACATTTGCCGAGAACGACTTTTTGCATATTGCCGCCCGACAATGAGCTGACAGGCGCTTCCGGCCCGGCTGTCTTGATGCCAAGCAGGCGGATCTGCTCATTGCTAAGCTCGGTCATGCGGGCATGATCAACCATGCCTGCCGCACGGCTGGGGCGCTCCGCCAGCGTGATGTTTTCAAGAACGGAAAATTCCGTAATGACGCCTTCGCCGGTGCGGTCGCCGGGCAAATGGGCAACTTTGGACGCCCATGCGGCCCGCGGACTGGCAGGCCGGTAAATCTCGCCATCGAGACGTATTTCACCTGCATCAATTTTCTCAACACCGGCCAGAACCTCTAGAATGGCTTCACCGCCAGAGCCTTTCAGCCCGCCAATGCCGACAATTTCGCCGCTGCCAAGCACAAGATCGACTGGACCAACGCCTGAAGACGAGACTACGCCCTTCATTTCGATACGTGTCTTGCGGGCTGCGTCTTCAGCCTTGGGCGGGAACAGGCCACCGACCATTTCGCGCCCGACCATCAATTCAGCCAGATGATCAGATGTCATCTGTTCTGTGGGCCAACTACCCACCAACGCCCCGTCCTTGAGTACGATCAGGCGATCGGAAATGCCAAAAACCTCGTGCATGTGATGCGACACAAAAGCAATGCCGATGCCCTGGGATTTCAACTCACGGATGACATTCATCAACCGCGCCGATTCGCGCCGGTTGAGAAAGGCCGTGCTTTCGTCAAAAAAGATAAAACGCGGATTGGTCGCCAAGGCGCGGGCAACCTCAATGGTCTTGACCTGCCCCAGATCAAGTTTTTCAATCTCGTCGTCCACCTTGAAATCTGCGCCGATGCGATCAAGTACGCTTTGAGCTTCGCGTTGCAGGCGCGGCCAGTCGATCAGGCCGAAACGCCGGTAATCGCGCAACCGACCCAGCATGATGTTTTCAGCAATGGACAGGCAATAATTGACGTTCAATTCCTGAAAGACCAGCGCAACACCGGCCTTTTCAGCCTCGCGCTGATTTTGTGGCGCGTAGGGCTTGCCATCCAGCGTCGCCTGCCCGCTTGTGCGCCGGATGACAGAAGCCATCACCTTGAGCAGGGTGGACTTTCCAGCGCCATTTTCCCCGACCAGCGCAACCACCTCGCCGGAATGAAAATCCGCCGAGACGCCGCGCAGCGCATGGGAAGCGCCAAAGGACATGCTGATCTCGTGAGCAGAAAGCACGGGGTAAATACCTCGCAATCATTCATGAAAAGGCGGAAGGCTTTCTAGCCTTCCGCCACAAGGCAAAATCAGTCGCTGTACTTCATCTCGAAAACAGCGGTCTGAGCTTCCGGATTATAAGCACGCGAATGCGCCTTGAAGTCATAGACCGGCACGCCGCCGGGGAAATCGGCGCGGAACTTGGCGACGCGATCCTGGGTCAAAGGCAAAAGCCCCAGCTTCACATTGGCCTTGTCTGCGGGAACCTCATGACCCTTCAAATGATCATACATCATGACCAGCGCAAAGCCGCCCTGCAGCCAGTGGCCACCAATATCAAAGAGCAATTCGCCATTTTCCACGGCGTCAACATTTTCAGGGTTCAGGTCCATGCCGACGACGATGACATCTTCACCCGGCTTCTTGCCAGCGCTGGTGATGGCGGCAATCACGCCGGTGGCGGTGCCACCATTGGCAGCCCACACGCCCTGCACATTGGGATTGCCCTGCCAGAGGCTTTCAAACACGGTCTGCGATGTATCACGCACGAAATTGCCGTCAACTTCGCCGACGACAACCACATCAGGATGTGCATCCAGCGCATCCTGCAACCCGGCGCGGCGGTCGATTGCAACCGAAGTGCCAGCCGTGCCATTGACGACAGCTATGTATTTCTTGCCATCTTCGGCAGGCTCAAGCTTGGCAAAAAGGGCTTCGCCCATCTGCTTGCCGGCATCGCGGTCGGACGGGCCGACAAATGCCAGATAATTCGGAAACAGGGCGTCTTGCGGATCAAAATCAGCATAGCTGTCCGTGAGGATGACCGGAATATCGGCCTGCTTGGCCAGCGTCAGGCCAGGCGTGGCAGTTGCCCAGTAAGGCGTGTAGATGATGCCATCAACACCTTGCGCCACCAGATCTTCCAGACCCTTGATCATCTGGTCGGGCTTGTTATCGGCATTGAGCACAACAAGATTGACGCCCAGCTCATCCGCGCCCTTCTTCATGAAGTCGGCATAGGAATTCCAGAACTGCGCATCCAGCGTGGGAACGATGACGCCGATATTGGGATTTTCCGCCCATGCTGCGCCAGCGGCCACAAGACTTACAGCGCCCACAAGAGCACCCTTGAGATATTTCCACATGATTGGGTATTCCTCCATAATTGCCGGTGTGCGGTTTGATTTTGCCACCTTGTCGATTTTCTGGCACATTATGGAATGAATTGGAAGTTAATTTATTTTTTGCGGAATTTTATGAAGCATATTGCAATGTTTTGGTGTTTCAGGAAGATTGTGCGGCAACGGGAGTATCCACAATGCTGCCAGCATTAAGGCGCGCGCGCATCATCGAATTGTTACGTCGCGACGGCGCGGCGGGGCTGAAAGAAATGTCTGAGGCGGTCGGCGTCTCCGTCTCGACGCTGCGGCGCGATGTCGATTATCTGTGCGAACAGGGGCATCTGGAGCGCACACATGGGGGCGCCGTCCTCAATGAGGGTCGGCGCGGTATCGAGCTTGATCGCGAAATTGCTTCAGAGCTCGAAAGTGACGCCAAATCCGCTATCGGCAGCCGTGCCGCCGCACTGATCCAGCCCGGCCAGACTGTCTTTCTGGACAGTGGCACCACCACATCTGCCGCAGCGCGCGCCGCCCGTCAGCGCAATATCCGTTTTACGGCCGTGACAAATGATTTCACAATTGCAGGCATTCTTTCCGACAGCCCCATCATTCAGGTGCTGGTTGCCAGCGGCACGGTGCGCCCCGGCACCAGCACATTGCTGGGGGCCGATACGGTGCAATATATACGCCGCCTGCGCACCGATCTTGCCCTGGTTGGCACCCATGCGCTTTCCGAAGAGGAAATGTCTGACACATCGCTTGAACTGGGCGAATTGAAGCGCACCATCATTTCCGCATCTGACCGCCCGGTGCTTCTGGCTGACAGTTCCAAGATTTTTGACCGGGCTTTTTACAGTTTCGGTCAGGTCAGCGACGTTCATCACCTGATTACCGACACCCGGCTTGCCGCAGAAAAACAAGCCATTTTAGGGCGCAACGGAATGCAGGTCGATATTGCGCCAGACATGAGGGAGCCTGCATGACATTGCGCCTGATTGCCGATGATATGACCGGCGCACTTGATGCTGCAGCCCCCTTCGCCAGCACACAAACCCCGGTAAGGGTGTTGTTATCCTTGAAACAACCGGGAAATTATCCAGCCGCTTTCAGCACAGAAAGCCGCGACCTGCCCGAAGAAGAAGCCCGCAAGCGGGTGGCGGCAGCCTTTCAGGAATTGCAGGCCGGAAGTGACGAAAACACGCTCTGGTTCAAGAAAGTAGACAGCGTGTTGCGCGGCAACAGCCTTGTCGAAACGCTTGAAATGGCGCAGGCCGGTCAATTCAGCCATTGCCTGTTTGCACCTGCCTTTCCCGAAATGGGCCGGATAACGCGCGCCGGACAACAATTCATCCGCAGCGCATCGGGAGAATGGGTTGTTGCGCCTGCGGGAAATCTGCATAAGGCCTTTGCGGCATTGATCCCCGCAATAGCCCCCGGTCTCGACATCACCATTCCCGACAGCGAAACGCCTGAACAATTGCAGGCCGCAGCCCTTGGCCAGCGCGGCCAGCCCCATATGTTATGGGCAGGCAGCCGCGGATTGGCGCAAGCTCTTTGTCCTGCCACCCCATTTTTGAAAGTCCCCCGCATCGGCCTGTTCATTTTAGGGACAAGCCACCCGGCCACACGCGCACAAGTGCAGGCACTGGCCGGATTGACCATGCCAGCGCCAAAGGAAGGCGCATTTACGCCAGATGGGCAAGCCCCCCTGCTTCTTGATCCGGTGCCCTATAGCCGGGATGGAAAGGAAACGCGCTCATATATCGAACGCGCGCTTGAGCGCCTGTCCCCACCACGAGATGACAGCGCCATTTTCATTACGGGCGGTGACAGCTTGACCACCGTGCTTGCCGCCCTTCATGCCGAAGCGCTTGATTGTCTGGGCGAAATCGGGCCGGGCCTGCCGCTTTCACGCCTTGTCGGCGGGCGTCTGTCGGGAACGGTGATCGTCACCAAATCCGGAGGGTTTGGCGCACCCGATCTGTTGCGCACATTTTGTTCAGGCGCATGAGCTAGCCGCATTTATGCGACGCCAGATGATGCCATCTGGCTGCAAAATGCTCAGCCAGCAGTCCAGCCTCCATCGACCATCAAGGCCGTTCCCGTAATCATTGCCGAGGCGTCCGAGGCAAGAAATGTCACCGGCCCCATAATGTCTTCAAGCTCACCAATACGGCCGAGCTTGATTTTTTCCTCGATCCACCGGACCCGCTCCGGATTGGAAAATGTCTGCTCGGCAAGCGGGGTTCTGATAAAAGTCGGACAGATGGTATTTACCCGGATGCCATAGCCGCCCCATTCGATCGCCATGGATTTCGTAAACCCTTCAACCGCATGTTTCGTGGCGCTATAGACGGCCCGGTCAATGCCACCAACATGGGCCATCTGGGAAGAGATATTGATCAACGATCCAGGCTTCCCGGCCTCGATCAGACGCCGGGCAACACTGCGCGTCAGAAAATAGGCGCCGCGCAGATTGATCGACGCCACAGCATCAAAATCTGCAAATGTCGTCTCCAGCGCGGGCCCATGCCGGGCAAGCCCGGCGCTATTGACCAGAATGTCAAAGGCAGGAAGTGATGAAAGCCTTGCCTCCATCGCCTCCACATCCCCGACATCAAGAGCAAGGGCGGAAGCTTCAAGCCCCAGTTCCTTCAGCGTCGCAACCGTCAGTTCAAGCCTGTCAATGGAGCGTGCGGCAAGCACCACCTGCGCACCGGCTTGTGCAAGCGCCACGGCGGCAGCCTGACCGATCCCGGAAGATGCACCAACAACAAGTGCAGTACGGCCATCCAGACGAAAAGATGGGGTGCGGGGCAATTTCAGGGTCATTACCTGTATTCCTTAGAGCTGACGCCAGGTCATTTTTATTTTCATGGAAGAATGGATAAAATAATCTAGGCTCTTGTTTAGCCGCATTGATGCGGCACGGATGATTCTATCCGGCTGTAAAATGCTATAGGGAGGCAACAATTGCCAGAAGGACAACGCAATTATTCTGGCAAGACAGACGATGACAATCGACCATCCATCTGTCGCTTCATGGGCGTCGATCTTTTCCTGGGGCCTGATGTTTTGCTGCCGCGCCGCGAAACCGAATTGCTTGGCTACCGTGCGGTTGACATTTTGGGGTCGATGCAACACAGCCCGCTTGTTGTCGATATGTGCTGCGGTTCAGGCAATCTGGCAGCAGGCATTGCCCATCACTGCCCGACAGCCAGAATATGGGCCGCCGACCTGACCGACAGCACGGTTGCCCTTGCTCAAAAAAACATTCAGCATCATGCAATGGCAGACCGGGTTCTGGTCCGGCAAGGCGATTTGTTTGAAGCCATTGCAGCCGACGATCTGGCCGGGAAACTCGATATGGTAGTGTGCAACCCGCCTTATATTTCCTCCTCACGTCTTGCCAATGAAAGCGCCCATCTTCTAAAAAACGAGCCTCATGAGGCTTTTGACGGCGGCCCTTACGGGATTTCCATTCTGCAGCGGCTGGTCAGGGAGGCTGTCGATTATCTGAAACCAGATGGCTGGCTCCTGTTTGAACTGGGTGCGGGACAGGAGCGGCTGGTCACATCCTTGCTGGCCCGCACAAAATCTTATGACCCGCCTTCCTTTGAAGGAACCGGCACAACATCACAAACAGCCGTCACCCGGCGCAATGGAGTTGCAACGACTTCAGGAGCAGATGTTTGAGCCAGGTTCGTATTGTTGAAGCGGGCGACATTGCAGCTATCGCCGCCATGTTCCAGCAGGTGTTGCGCAATCAGGCAGGCCCGCCGCCTGCTTCTCTGGTTGATTATTTGCGCCACCTGTTTCTCGACGCCCCCTTTTGCGGCGGCGGCGCGCATTCACTCGTTTATCTGAATGACGAGGGAAAAATTTCCGGCTTCATTGGCGTCCATATGCTGCCAATGACCTTCCATGGGCGCAAGCTGCAAGCTGCGGTCTGCGGAACGCTGATGTCAAAAGACCGGGACCGCGATCCTCTGGCAGGCGCAAGGCTGCTGAAAGCCTTTTTTGACGGACCACAGGATCTGTCCTTCAGCGAGAGCGCCAATGATATTTCCACACGCTTGTGGACCCGTTTGCGGGGTGCCACTTTGGCATCCTACAGTCTGGACTGGATCCGCGTGATCCGCCCGGCTGGCTTTACGCTTGAGGCTGCGGGCAAAAAAATCAAACTTGCAAGACTGTTCAGCCCTCTGGCTGGCGGGTTTGATGCTTTATGGCGCAAACGTCTGGATCCTGGCCAGCTTTCCTGGCCTGCGCTGGCGCCCGGGGGCACCGGGCAAAAGGCAGGAACGGTGCGGGACATTTCCGAAACCGAATTTATCAAATTACTCGATCCGCTCACCAGCCACATTCCGCTCCGGCCGGATTGGGCACAATGTCATCTCGACTGGATTTTGATGGATGCACACGAAAAACCCAATCTGGGTGAGTTGATTTTCTGTGCCGTTTTGTCACCAAACGGCCGCCCGATCGGCGCCTTTGCCTATTATGCCAAACCAGGTGCGATCGGCTCGGTTTTGCAGATTATCGCCCTGCCCGGCCAGGCGGGCGTGGTGATTGACGGCCTGATTGACGATGCCGCAAAGCGCGGTCTGGTCGGTTTGCGGGGGCGGGTTCAGCCAAATTTGCTGGATGCGATGCTGGGGCGGCGCATTGCTTTTGTGCACGCAACCTCAACTGTTGTTCATTCCCGTGATGCCGAACTGCTGAAGGCCATGACGGATCAGCAAGCCTTCTTGAACGGCATTGCCGGTGAACAATGGTGCCGATTGATTGAAGGGCGCTTCAACTGACTTCCTCAACTGGCGCCACAAGCTGGGGTCCAAGATGCAGATAGCGCGTGGCCCGGCGTTTGGCAGCAATATCTTGCCAGACGCGCTCCACCTGCGCCACGCTTAATCCGGCCGCCTGCCCGATCCTGTCAGCGGAAATGCCATGATTAAGGCCATAAAGGCACAGATCCATACGATCATAGGGTAGAGAAAAATAAAACTCTTCCTGTGTTTGCGGCAGTGAATAGGTGTCGGTGGTCGGTGGCCGGCTTGTGATGTCTTCGGGGATGCCAAGCGCCTTGGCAAGCGCATAAACCTGCGTCTTGTAAAGATGGGCTATCGGCTTGACGTCAGCCGCGCCATCACCATTCTTGACGAAGAACCCCTGATCATATTCGAGCCGGTTAGGCGTGCCGACAACGGCAAAATTGAGCCGGTCGGCATGGTAATATTCAAGCTGCTTGCGGGTGCGCTGTTTCATATTGGTGGCAGCCACAATGCCCAGATAGGTGGCGGCGGGCATACGCAGTCTTTGTTGATTGCCTTGCGGGTCCTGAACGACAAGCGACGAGATATTAAAGCTGTCCCCCTCCAGCGCATTGACAATGACGATCTTGGAAGCCCAGCCAGGCCCATAATCGGGCACCAGTTCTCGAATAAGAGCATCGCGGCGCTCATAGCAGCCCATGGCGCGCAAACCGGGGCCAATATCCTCCACCACCGCCTCAACGCCAAAAGTCTCGGCGACAAGACGGCCAAGCCGCAGGCTTTCAGGGTCTGAATCATCTTCAGGCATGAAAATGCCCAGCACATTCTGGCGGCCAACGGCGCGCACCGCCAGACCCAGAGACACGCTTGAATCAATACCGCCGGAAAGGCCAAGCACAAGGCCGCGCTTGCGCATGGTGCGTAATTGTCCACGCAGGCTTGCTGCAGTGCGCTCAATTTCTGCTTCTGCATCCAGCGCCAGCAGATCATCTGTATTTTGCAAAGTCATGCTTTTGCCTCCGCCAGTTCAGCCGCCAGCCGACGACTGACCTTGCCCGTATCCGTCTTTGGCAGTTCCAGACAAAATTCAATGGATTTGGGCACCATGAAATCCTCCAGATGGCGCGCGCAGTGCCGGATGACTTCTTTTTCGCTTAAAGCGGGGTCACTGCGCACGACAAAAGCAGAAATAGCCTGCCCCAGCACAGGGTCGGGCAAGCCCACGACAACGGCCTCGGCAATGGCTTCATGGGCGTGAAGCACAGCCTCCACTTCCTTGGGCGCCACTTTTTCACCGCGTGTCTTGATGATGTCGTCCTTGCGGCCGACAAAATATAAAAAGCCCTCTTCGTCAGCCCGAAACAGATCACCCGTATAGAGCACTCTTTCCGCCGGATTGAGCTTTGAGACCGGGTCGGGCCGCAAGACACGCCGTGTCTCGGTATCGTTGCGCCAATAGCCCTGCATAACATGCGGGCCGCGGATGATCAGTTCACCAACCTCACCGGGGCGGGCGCGATTGCCGTCATCATCGATGACAAAGGCTTCCGTGTTGGGAATGGCGATGCCGACCGAATCGGGACGAACGCCCAGTTGCTCCGGCGGCAGATAGGTACAGCGTTTGCATTCCGTCAGCCCATACATGGAATAAAGCTGAACACCCGGCAACAAGGCCTGCAAGCGCTCAATATGGCTGACTGGCAAGGCCGCAGCCGTATTGGTGACATAACGCAATGTGTGCAAGAAACCGGGCTGAAGATCGCGCATCTGCATGATCATGGCGGCCATGGTCGGCACCAGCGGCAAGCCGGTCACACGCTCTTTGCGGACACGCTCAAAAATTGCCTGCGGAAAGGCGAATGATTTTTCCAACACCAAGGTAGCGCCAAGCCGCACCGACATCAGCAACTGGTAAAGCCCATAGTCAAAAGCCAGTGGCAACACGTTGAGGATGATGTCGTCTGGCGTGTTTTCCAGATAGGTGGTGATGGAGGCGGCCGCAGCATCGCAATTGCGATGTGTCATCATCACACCCTTGGGCCGCCCGGTGGAGCCGGATGTATAGATCAGCATGGCAAGGTCAATATCAATGCCGCCATGCTCTATCTTGCGCGCTTCACTCATCAGGCATTGCGCCAGAGAAACAGCTTGCGGCGGGCACTGGCCATCCGGCCTTTGTGTGGAGGCGACAAAGATGTCGCTTTGCTCACCCAATGCCTCTGTCACCACCGGCATCAGCCTTGCCAGTGTCAAAATGGCGGCAGGCTCGCAGTCTGCCACGATGAAAGCCAGCTTGTCGGCCTTGGTTGAGGCGTTGATCGGGCTGAAGACGGCTCCTGCCTTGAGGATGGCAAAAATCGAAACCACCGCTTCCCAGCAATTGTCCATGAAGACCAGAACGCGGTCATTGCGCTGAACGCCATTGTCGGCAAGTGTGGCGGCAAGGCGATCAGACAAATCGTTGAGCTGCGCATAGGTAAAGCGCTGATCAGCCATAACCAGCGCTGTCTTGTCTGCCTGCCGTTCAGCATTGCTGATCAGGAATTGTTCAATACGCAAGTGTCTTCCCCTGCCCCTTTACCATTGGCTTTTGCTTCTGGCGGCAAAATGCTTCAGGAAGCCAGCGTTTTTACCTTTGACTGAACGAAGGCCGAGATACTGGCGATCGAATCCAGATTGGCAGGCACGATATCGGCATCGCCAACAGTAATCTTAAACTGTTCCTCGATAAAGCCGACCAGTTCCAGAACAGCAGTGGAGTCGATAATTCCGTTGTCGATCAGCGAGGCATCATCTGCCGGAACACTGGCTGCATCGCCGAATAAAAATGTTTCGGCAATAAAGTTACGAACTGCGGTGCTGATGGTCTCACTCATATACTCTTTCCCTCAGTCATGCTTTCTGGCATTTTTTCAATCATCTGGTCTTGCCCGGCCCTGGTCTTGCCCGGCAAAGGCTTGATGCCAAAGCTGGGTCGATAAAATCCCGACAAAGGCGGCATTATCGCGAAAACCGGTCGTTGCGCCAGCCTGACATTTCTGCTGGAGCTTTGCCACCGCAGACGCATTGAACAGACCGCTGGCGGCAATGCTTTTTTCTCCCAGAGCCTCTTTTACATAGTCCAGATTGCCCGACCCGGTAAAAGCCTGACTGTCCGGCGCCCGATATGGCTGCTTGGGCCTGTCCAATATGGCAGGCGGCACCAGATCCTGCGCCATTTTGCGGATAATGTGCTTTTCGCTCAAGCCTTTCAGCTTCATCTCCGGGGGCAGGCGCGATGCAAATTCAATGATGCGCGGATCAAGGAAAGGAAAGCGCGCATCAATCCCCTGAGCCGTCGTCATGCGCTCGCCCTGACAGGGTAGAATATAACCCGGCAATAAAAACCGGGTTTCCAGATATTGCGCCTGATGCAGGGGATGCCATGCGCCAAATTCCTCCGGCAGGCGCCCTGCCAGATCATCAGTTGCATCATAGCCTTTCAATTGCGCACGCAACTGGCCTGAATAAAACAGTTTTGCGCCAGATGTCGTCTTGAAGCGGGGCCGGTGTGAAAAAAGCGGGTCGTCCAGTTGCCCTTCACCGACATGAAAGAAGGCCGACAGAAACTCAACCGATTGCTGCTGCAGATTGGGCAGATAGGGGTAGAGCTTGAAAAACAAATGCGGCCGGATACGTGATGTCGGCTGGCGGGCGCAAAAGCGACGCAAACGCGCTTCTTTGAACAGATCATAACCGGCAAAAATCTCATCAGCACCTTCACCGGTCAGCACGACCTTCATGCCGGTCTCATAAACGAAACCAGCCAGACTATGAAGCGGGGCCGGAGCGGTGCGGATAATGGGCTGCTCTGTACAGCGGATCACTTCAGGAAAGACGCGGGCAATGTCACCCTTACCGCATAAAAGGCTGCGATGCTCGCTGTTAAGAGCTTCGACCATGAGGCGCTGATAGGCGCTTTCATCATGTTCGGCACTGTCAAAATTGACCGAAAATGTTTTCAATTTTCCGGCTGTCTTATCGGCCACAAGCGCTGAAACCAGCGAGGAATCAAGCCCGCCGGACAGGTAGGCCCCGATTTCTGTATCACCACGCATCCGCAGCCTGACTGCATCGGTCAGCAAAGCGTGCAATTCCTCAACCGCCTCAGCCTCGGACCTGACAGGTTGCGGATGATCAATCGGGGGAAAGCTGAATTGCCAATAAGGTCTGATGGTTGTTTTACCCGGCTCGGCAATCATGACACTGGCTGGTTCCAGCTCATGAATATCGACAAAACTGGTACGCGGCGCGATGGGGGCCCACAGCGTAAAAATCTGGTCAAGCGCAAACGGGTCGAGACGCGCCTCCACGCCGGGCACCTGCAAAAGCGCCTTCACCTGTGAGGCAAAATAAAGCACACCGCCCCTTGTCGTATAAAAAAGCGGGCGCGCGCCTATCCGGTCGCGGGCAAACACCATGCGGCGGCGAGGCTCATCCCATAAGGCAAATGAAAAATCGCCATTGAGAAGCGGCAGGCAGGCTTCACCCATATGCGCATAAAGTTGCAAAACAAGTTCAGCATCATTTGTGGTGGCAAAACGCTGCCCACGGGCGCGCAGATTATCGCGCAATTCGTCTGCATTAAATATCCGGCCATGAAGGGCAATCGTCATCTGCCCGGCCTCAAAGGTCATAAGCCCGGGATGATCATCTTGGCCAGTAACGCAAGAAAGCCCTGCCGACCCTGAGATAAAACGGGTCTGCACTCCCGGCCCGCGCTGCGTGATCGCACCTGTCATGTGGGCAAGCAGGCTCTCGCCTTCTGCTACCGATCCAGAATAACCGGTAAATCCGCTCACTTGCGCTCCCTCTCCCTTAGAGCATTTCTTGTTTCCACGTAAAAACAGATAAAATGCTCTAAGATCTTGTTTTCGTAACATGCGCAGGATCGACTCCAAATCCGAATATAAAGTTATCGATCCAGACAGATTTTACGCATGGTAAATGGAGTGATTACATTGGAGCATTTTGCAGTCGGATGAAATTATCTGACATTGCATAAATACGGCTAAAACAAGAGCTTAGGGATTTTTTCAGAGGCGCTTACGAAAGCTGTTTCCTGTCCAGTTCTTGACGCAGTGTCATCAGATAACCGGGCAGGTCGGCAACCGATTCCAGAACGACATCGGCCAGTGGTGATAGGGAAGCCCGCGTTCCGGTACCCGACAGCACCCCGATGGCCAGTCCGCAGCCACCGGCGCGCGCCATGTCGAGATCATGGCGATTGTCCCCGATCATAGCAATTTCAGCCGGTTTCAATCCGGTCAGGTCGCAAAAAGCACGCACCGTGTCGGGCGCCGGCTTGGCATTGGCCACCGCATCATAGCCATAGGCGGCCTCAAAAAGCTGGGCAATGCCAAGAGCCGCAAGCGTTTTTTCACAGCCAAGCGTGGAATCATTGGTTGCCACACCCAACCGGAATCGCTGCGTATGCAGGCGGTTGAGCGCATCAATGATCCCCGGAAGCGCAACGGCAAAGACCGCCCCCTTGTCGGCAGTCATCTGGTTGAACTCTTCCAGCGTTTCAAGCTGTTCCGCACGGGAAAGCTCGGGAAACCACAATTCAATAATATCAAGATTGGTACCGGCGGCAAAAATGGAATCGGCCATGAAGCTGCGCGTGACCGGGTCCAGCCCTCCGGCTATCAGCATCGTGTCAGCCTTGTCCTGATTGCCTTTTGCGGCCTCCAGCGCCATCTCTTCCGCCACTTGCGCCCAGGTGGCATGAAAGTCGATAAGCGTGCCATCCTTGTCAAACAGGATCCCTTTGATTGCGGTCAATCCTGACTCTCCTTCAACTTTTGAACATGTTCCACCAGACCGGCTGTGGAAGCATCCCGGCCATCGGCATTTTGCTTGCCTTCCACGACAGGCAGCAGGCTGGTGGCCAGTTCCTTGCCAAGCTCAACCCCCCACTGGTCGAAGGAATTGATATTGTAAAGGACACCTTCAACAAAAACACGATGTTCATAAAGAGCAATCAGCCGCCCAAGTGTTTCAGGGTCCAGTTGTTTGTAGAGAATAGTCAGCGAAGGCCGGTTTCCGGAAAAGACGCGATGCGGGGTGATTTTATCCACTTTTTCCACCTCCATGCCTTTGGTCAGCATCTGTGTGCGCGCCTCTTCCAATGTGCGCCCTCTCATCAAGGCTTCAGATTGCGCCAGACAATTGGCAAGCAAAAGATCATGCTGATGGCGCAGTTCCGGCTCCTGCCCATTGGCCGCAACCAGAAACTCAACCGGAATGATGTCGGTGCCCTGATGCAGAAGCTGGAAAAAAGCGTGCTGGCCATTGGTGCCCGGCTCGCCCCACACCAGCGGGCCCGTAGGTGTGACGGCCTGTTTGCCATCAAGCATCACGCTTTTGCCGTTTGATTCCATATCCAGTTGCTGAAGATAGGCAGGCAGGCGCGACAGACGCTGGTCATAGGGAATGACGGCACGGGCCGGGTAGGCACAGATCACCCGGTGCCACCAGCCGACCAGACCCAGCACAACCGGCAGATTGGCCGGCAAGGCTGCGTTGCAAAAATGCCTATCCATTTTATGCGCGCCAGCCAGCAATTGGTGAAAGCGCTGCGGACCGATAGCCATCATCACCGGCAGGCCAATGGCGCCCCATACCGAATAGCGCCCCCCCACCCAGTCCCAGAAGCCAAAGACACGGTCTTTTTCAATGCCGAAGGCGGCCACCAGATCAAGCGCAGTGGAAACGGCAGCAAAATGCTGTGCAACGGCCTGTGTGCCCAGCGCCTTTTCAATCCAGATTTTTGCGGTCTGCGCATTGGTCATTGTCTCGACCGTAGTGAAGGTTTTTGACGCGACGATGACCAGCGTGGTTTCCGGCTTCAGCCCTTTGAGCGTATCGTGAATATGGGCACTGTCGATATTGGAAACATAATGGGCGCGCGGCCCGTCATGCCATGGGGCCATGGCCAATGTCGCCATGGCCGGGCCAAGGTCGGACCCGCCAATGCCGATATTGACAATGTCGGTAATCGGCTTGCCGGTTGCGCCCTGTATCCGGCCGTTGCGAACAGCATCGGCAAAGGCGCTCATTGCGCTTAACACCGAGGTGACATCCGCACCAATATTCTGCCCGTCAAGAACCGGGCCATCGGAACGCGGATTGCGCAAGGCCGTGTGCAAAACGGCGCGATCTTCGGTGATGTTGATATGGGCGCCGGCAAACATGGCGTTGCGCCGCGCCTCCACACCCGCCGCAGCCGCCAGCCTGAACAAAAATTCCATGATGGTGGCATCAACCGCGCATTTCGACCAGTCGAGCAGCATATCGTCCATGGTGACGGAAAATTGGGCAAAACGCTGCGGATCAGCGCCAAAGGCGGCACGAATATCAACCTTGCCGGTTGTGTGGTGTTGTCGCAGTTCGGCAAGGATTTGAGTAAAAGCAGAACGGTCCACGGCAATCTCCGATGAGGCGCTCAAAGACTGTAGGGCGTTCTGCGCACTGGTGAAACCTTTCTTTCGCAGAAGCAACAGCCAGAGCATCGCCTAAAGCGTATCGCAATTTTTCAGATTCATGCGACCCGCTTTAAGTCTTTGTTTTTACGTATGTCTTTATCCCGAAACTGGTTCCCAGTTCGGGAGACAGGCTTTAACTATGTATAGCAGAGCCCAAAAATTTGATTGGCTTAATTGTTTGTGCCAAGAACCAGTCTTACTGCCGGTAAAAGGCGGGTGAAGGGAGAAAAACAATGTCCCGGCGAAATGATGCGGCAATCTGGTCGAGCCTGTTTCATATCTCGGCAGATTCGGGTCAAACCCTTCAGGCACAGATCAGACAGGCCATTGTTGCAGCCATTCTAGACCGGCAGATTGCTGCCTCCATGCCTCTGCCTTCATGCCGTGTGCTGGCTGAAAAGCTTGGCGTGGCACGTGGCACGGTGGTTCTGGCTTTTCAACAACTTGTCGAGCAGGGATTTTTGATTGCCCGCGAGCGGCGCGGCCATTTCGTCAATCCGGATATGCTGGCGACACCAGAAAGACCACACAAGGCGCGCAAACAGATACACAAGATCGACTGGAAAGCCCGTCGCCGCATCAAGGCCTCCGAGATGCCTGCCGCCAACAGGCATGAGAACTGGATGAATTCATCCTATCCTTTTGTTTACAGCGAGTTTGATCCGGCCCTGTTTCCCACTGCCGAATGGCGCGAATGCAACCGCATGGCGCTGGCGGTGCTGGAAATCCGCAACTGGGCTGCCGACATGGTAGACCAGGACGACCCCCTGCTTATTGAGCAGATTCAGGCGCGCCTGCTGCCGCGACGCGGTATTTTTGCCAGCCCGGATGAAATCATCGTCACGCTCGGAGCACAAAATGCGCTCTACATGCTTGCCGCTCTTTTAATGGGCAAGGGCACAAAAATTGCAATGGAAGAACCGGGCTATCCCGATGCGCGCGCCATTTTCCAGCTTTCAGGAGCACACACAGTGCCCGTACCGGTCGATCGCAGCGGGCTTGTGACTGACGCCATTCCCTCCGATGCCGGTTTCATCTTTGTCACCCCCAGCCATCATTGTCCGACCATGGTGCCGCTGTCACAGGAGCGGCGGCAGGATTTGCTGGCCCGGGCCGAGCGTGACGACCAGATCATCATTGAAGATGGCTATGACAATCAGCTTCTGGATGACGCCCCCCAACAGGCGCTCAAAAGTAGCGACCAATCCGGCCGTGTCATCCATGTCGGGTCGCTGTCAAAGACGCTGGCGCCGGGTTTGCGCCTTGGCTATATCGTGGCTTCTGCCGAACTGATTGCCGAATTGCGGGCGCTTCGTCGTTTCATGCTGCGCCACCCGCCTGCCAATAATCAGCGTGCTGTCGCGCTGTTTTTATCGCTTGGCCATCATGAAGCGCTGGTGCGGCGTTTGTCAGATGCGCTTGAGGAACGACGCGCCCGCCTGCGGCAGGCATTGGCAGCATATTTGCCGCACTGGCGCCTGCAGCATCCGGGAGCCGGAACCTCACTCTGGCTGGAAACGCCAGATGGGGTCAATGCGCGGGAACTGGCGGCAAAAGCGGCCAGCCGCAGCGTCATCATCGAACCCGGAGATCGCTATTTCGGCTTTGATGAAAAACCATCACGCTTTGTGCGGCTGGGCATTTCTTCCATTGCCTTGCAGCATATTGAACCAGGCATTCGGCAACTGGCGGATATTGCGGCCTGAACCTGTCCAAAAAGTCTGCAACTTTTCTAAAGCGTGTCACAGTCTTTCAGATTCACGAGACTCGCTTTAAGCCTTTGTTTTTACGCATAATCTTATCCAAAAAGTCTGCAACTTTTTTAAGATTATGCTTTAATCGACCAGGGCAGGGTTTCGCCGCCACGAAACACCACAATATCCTCGCCGCCAATAGGCACAGCAGCAACAGCAATGCCGGGCTTTTTCACCAGAGTAACGGTTGATTTATTTGGCTCCATCCCGTGAAAGCGCGCGCCGTTTAATGAGGCGAAAGCCTCGAAATGATGGAGTGCATCCTCTTCATCAAACACCTGCACATAGGTCTGCAAGGCGGTGACGCCGCCAAAGACGCCCGCCGAACAACAGTCCGCCTGCTTGGCCGAGCGCATATGCGGGGCGCTGTCAGTGCCGATCATGAAACAGCTTTCACCCGAAGTCACCGCCTTGCGTAAGGCTTGGCGATGGCTTTCACGCTTGGCCACCGGCAGGCAATAAAGATGCGGACGCAAGCCCCCCTGAAAAAGGGAGGTGCGGTTGATGACCAGATGATGCGGGGTGATGGTGGCCGCCATACGCGGCGCATGAGCGCGCACAAGATCAACCGTGCCGGACGTGGTTGCGTGCTCGACCACGATTTTTAGGCCCTGATGCTGCTTGAGCAGCGGCAGCAAGGTGGTTTCCATGAACACATCTTCGCGGTCGAAAATATCAACATCCGGGTCGGTGGATTCACCATGGATCAGCACCGGCATGCCGATTTTTTCCATCCGCTCCAGAACGGGAGTGATTTTGGCCAGATCAGTCACGCCATGGCTGGAATTGGTGGTCGCACCGGCAGGGTAGAGCTTGGCGGCAATCCAGATGCGCTCGGCAAAACCGCGCTCGATTTCATCGGGATCGGTCAGGTCGGTGAGGTAACAGGTCATCAGCGGCTCAAAACCTGAACCTTCCGGGCGAGCGGCAAGAATGCGGCTGCGATAGGCGCTGGCGTCAGCCACGCTTGCCACCGGAGGTGTCAGATTGGGCATGATGATACCGCGGGCAAATTGTGCTGCCGTATAGGGCAGCACGGCGCGCAACATATCGCCATCGCGCAAATGGACATGCCAGTCATCGGGGCGCGCTATGGTGATCGAAAGCGCAGCATCTGCCTGCTGATTGTCACTGGCTTCAAAAAGCGCGTCGATGGTCATGGCAAATTCTCCTCGCCCGTAATTTTGCAAAGCCGGATAGATATGAGGTGTCCTATACATGGCCCTGGTGAAATTGTCGCCGCTCAATGATTTGGACCCAAGGCCTGAACCAGCCAGCACCCTGCTGAAATTTCCTCCCCGCACCCCTCATTGCCAGTATCCTGTTCGTATTCTGTGCAACAGCCCATTGACAAAGCCTCCATGCCACAGGCAGGCTGCATGAAAGGCAACAATGAGACTGGCCGATCTTGCTCTTTTTCAGACCCCCCCGTCATCGCCCGGCCGTTGAAGCCCGCTTGTTGATCCCTCACAACCTCAATAGACTAAAAAACACGCCCGTAACCATGCGCAGGCACGGCCGGGAGCACGCTTTTAAAAGGGAGTAATCGTCATGCAGCATAAAACCTGTCTGCTTCTTGCCACCACCGTGCTTGCCTCGGCAGTCGCCTTTGCCGCAAGCGCGCAGGAGCGCGTCGTCAATGTCTATAACTGGTCCGATTATATTGATGATTCAATCATTGAGGACTTCACCAGCAAAACCGGCATCAAGGTCGTTTACGACGTCTATGATTCCAACGAGATTTTGGAAACCAAGCTGCTGGCCGGGGGCAGCGGCTATGATGTGGTGGTGCCCACAGGCTCCTTCCTTGCCCGCCAGATCGAGGCTGGCGTCTATCAGAAGCTCGACAAGTCGAAACTGCCAAACCTGAAAAACATGTGGGATGAGGTCAGCGAGCGCATGGCCGTTTTCGATCCCGGCAATGAATATTCGATCAATTACATGTGGGGAACGGTCGGCATTGGCTACAATGTCGGCAAGATCAAGGAAGTGCTGGGCGTCGATGAAATCGATAGCTGGGCAGCCGTTTTTGATGCTGAAAATGCTGCCAAGCTCAAGGATTGCGGCATCAATTTCCTCGATTCCCCCTCTGACATGTTCCCGGTGGTTCTGGCCTATCTGGGCCTCAACCCGGACAGCCATGAGGCGGAAGATATCGCCAAGGCGGTGGAAACCCTGGAAAGTGTTCGCCCTTATGTGCGCAAATTCCATTCCTCCGAATTCATCAATGGGCTGGCCAATGGTGATATCTGCATTGCGGTGGGCTGGTCAGGCGACGTGTTCCAGGCACGCGACCGTGCCGAGGAAGCCGACAATGGCGTTGAGCTTGATTATGTAATTCCGGTGGAAGGCACCCAGATGTGGTTCGACCAGATGGCGATCCCTGCCGATGCCCCGCACCCGGAAGAGGCGCATGAATTCCTCAATTATATCATGGAGCCGGAAGTCATCGCCAAATCGTCGAACTATGTCTATTACGCCAATGGCAACAAGGCTTCGCAGGAATTCCTCAATGAGGATGTGCATGATGATCCGGCCGTCTATCCGCCCGAAGACGTGATGGAAAAGCTGTTCGTCAACACAGCCCTTGACCCTAAAACCCAGCGCCTGTTCACCCGCTCCTGGACCAAGGTGGTAACCGGACAGTAAAGAAAAATACCAGGCCCCGGCCTTGTGCCGGGGCCTGACGCCATCATGATCCGTTATCGCGCGGGAAAAAGCAGAGCATGAAGTCACTGGGCAGCATCCGCAGGCAGTTCTCACCGTGGAACGATCCACAGGCGAAGCCCTATATCAGGTTTGAAAACATCACCAAGCAGTTCGGCGAATTCATTGCCGTCGACAATTTGTCACTGTCGATTTTCGAGCGTGAGTTCTTTGCCCTGCTTGGGGCTTCCGGCTGTGGCAAGTCCACTTTGCTGCGCATGCTGGCCGGTTTTGAAGTGCCGACTTCGGGGCGTATTCTGCTTGACGGGCAGGATTTGCATGGCATCCCGCCCTATCGCCGCCCGGTTAACATGATGTTCCAGTCTTATGCGCTGTTTCCGCATATGAGCGTGGAAAAAAATATTGCCTTCGGTCTGAAACAGGAAGGCATGCCCAAGGCGGAAATCGACAAGCGCGTGGCCGAGATGCTCAAGCTGGTCAAGCTGGAGCGCTTTGCCACGCGCAAGCCGCATCAGCTTTCAGGCGGGCAACGCCAGCGTGTGGCGCTGGCACGCTCGCTGGCCAAGCGCCCGAAAGTGCTTCTTTTAGATGAGCCGCTTGGCGCACTCGACAAGAAATTGCGCGAGGAAACCCAGTTTGAGCTGATGGATCTGCAAGAGGAACTGGGGCTGACTTTCGTGGTCGTGACCCATGATCAGGAAGAGGCCATGACCATGGCCGACCGCATCGCCATCATGGACAAGGGTGAGGTGATACAGGTGGCGACACCCACCGAAATTTACGAAACCCCCAATTCCCGCTTCGTGGCCGATTTTGTCGGCAACATCAATCTGTTTGAGGGCCGCATTACCGGACACAGTGACAATGTGGTCCACATTGCCACCAATGGCGGGGGCGCACAAATTACGGTGGAAAATGCGGGCGCAATCACCGGCAATGATGAGGTGGCTTTTGCCATCCGGCCTGAAAAAATCAGGATTTCATCCACCAGGCCACAGGATGCGGTCAATGCGCTGGAAGGCGAGGTTTTTGACATTGCCTATCTTGGCGATATGACCGTCTATTATGTGAAGCTTGATGACGGCCAGATCATCCGCGCGTCCATACTCAATGCAGCGCGTGTGATCGATGATCCGCTGACCTGGGGCGATCGCGCCTGGATTTCTTTCCGACCCGATGCTGGCGTGGTGCTGACAAGATAGGGAGGCCGTCATGACAAACATTTCCGCTTCCACGCTTGCTCCTGCTCAAAAAAGCTTGGGCAGACGCCTGATTTCCGGTTTTACCGGACGGTTGCTCATTCTGGTTCCCTATGCCTGGCTGCTGTTCTTCTTTCTCATTCCCTTCATCATCGTCTTCAAGATTTCGCTGTCGCATACTGCGATTGCCATGCCGCCCTATATGCCGACCCTTGATTTCAGCGAAGGGCTGGCCGGACTATGGGAGGCTTTGAAAGAGCTCAGCTTTGAAAATTATGGCTGGCTGACACAAGACCCGCTTTATTTCAACGCCTATGTTTCCAGCGTGGTGATTGCCGGGATTTCGACCATGCTGACGCTGCTGGTCGGCTACCCCATCGCCTATGGCATGGCCCGCGCCCCCGCCAGCTTGCGCCCCACCTTGCTGATGCTGGTCATCCTGCCATTCTGGACCTCGTTCCTGATCCGTGTTTACGCCTGGATCGGCATCCTCAAACCGGAAGGCCTGCTCAATCAGCTTTTGATGGGCATTGGCGTCATTTCCTCACCGCTGATCATCATCAACACCTATACGGCAATCTTTATCGGCATCGTCTATTCCTACCTGCCTTTCATGGTGTTGCCGCTTTATTCCTCGCTGGAAAAAATGGACAATTCGCTGATCGAGGCTGCTCAGGATCTGGGTTGTCCACCGATCAGCGCCTTCTGGAAAATCACGTTCCCCTTGTCAGTGCCCGGCGTTATTGCCGGTTGCCTGCTGGTTTTCATTCCCGCAGTCGGTGAATTTGTCATTCCCGACCTGCTTGGCGGTTCGCAGACATTGATGATCGGGCGCACATTGTGGAATGAATTCTTCTCCAATCGCGACTGGCCGGTGGCCTCGGCGGCAGCCATTATCCTGCTTCTGGTGCTGGTCATTCCGATTGTCTTTTTCCAGAATGCGCAAGCGCGCGCACAGGAACAGGGTCGCTGACATGAACGCTTCCTGGAGCCGCTTTAACATCGCCTCAATCGTGCTGGGCTTTGCCTTTCTCTATCTGCCGATCGTGCTTCTGGTGATTTTTTCCTTCAACGCATCACGGCTGGTCACCGTATGGGGCGGGTTTTCCACGCAATGGTATGGGGCGCTGTTTCGCAATCAGGGCCTGATGGATGCTGCATGGGTGACAATCCGCGTGGCGCTGGTTTCGGCTTCGGTCGCCACAGTGCTCGGCACCATGGCGGCCCTGGTGCTGACACGCTACACCCGCTTTCGGGGACGGGTGCTGTTTACCGGCATGGTGTTTGCGCCACTGGTCATGCCCGAAGTCATCACCGGCCTGTCGCTGTTGCTGTTATTCGTCGCCATTGGCCTTGATCGCGGTTTTTTGACCGTCACCCTTGCCCATATCACCTTCTCCATGTGTTTTGTGGCGGTGGTGGTGCAATCGCGGCTGATTTCCTTTGACCGCTCTTTGGAAGAAGCAGCCATGGATCTGGGCGCACCGCCGGTCAAAACCTTTTTTCAGATTACATTGCCGGTCATTGCGCCTGCCATTATTTCAGGCTGGATGCTGGCGTTTACCCTGTCGCTGGATGATCTGGTCATTGCCAGCTTTGCTTCAGGGCCGGGTGCCACAACATTGCCGATGAAGATTTACAGCCAGGTGCGGCTTGGCGTGACACCTGAAATCAACGCCGCCTGCACCATCCTGATCGCCATTGTGACAGTTGGCGTGATTGCCGCCTCGCTCGTCAACAAGAGCCGCGAAGTGCAGCGCCGCCGTGATGAGCAGGCAGCACTGCGCATGGCCTGATTGTTATTGTTTTTGGCTCCATTTTGCAGCCAGATGCTTACATCTGGCTGCAAAACACTTTAGAGCGCGGCCTTCAGCCCTGTGGCAGGGTCGCACCCGATAATTGTGCATAGATGCGCGCCAGCGATGCATCATCCTGCTTGCCCATACCAGCCCCCGATGCTGCCAGATACATCTGCAAAGCTGCCGCAGCCAAGGGCACAGGATAGCATTCCGAACGCGCCATATCCTGAATAATGCCCAGATCCTTGACAAAAATATCAACCGCACTCAGCGGCTGATAATCACCTGCCAACACATGTGGCATCCGATTTTCAAACATCCATGAATTGCCCGCCGAGGCGGTAATAACTTCATACACCTTGGCAAGATCAAGATTCTGCTTTGCTGCAAAGGTCATGGCCTCACAGGCCGCGGCAATATGCACCCCGGCAAGAAGCTGGTTGATCATTTTAAAGGCAGATCCGGTGCCGGGCGCATCCCCAAGCTCATAAAGCTTGGCCGCAACAGCATTAAGGGCCGGCCGGGCCTTGTCAAAAGCCACAGCGCTGCCGGAGGCAAGCACCGTCAGTTCACCTTGCGCTGCCCGCGCCGCACCACCGCTGATCGGGGCGTCGAGATAATGACACCCGCTGGCTTCCAGCCGCGCACCCAATTGACGGGCGATATCGGGAGACATGGTGGCGCAGGAGATGAACACGGCGCCAGGGCGCAGTGTGGATGCACAGCCCTCGTCGCCGAACAGAATTGTTTCCGTCTGGGCGGCATTGACCACAACAGAAAACACAATATCGCAGCCTCTGGCGGCTTCAGCCGGGCTGGCGGCCGTGCGCCCGCCAATGGCGGTCAGCCTGTCCACCGATTGGGCTGAAACATCATATCCGACAACGTCAAAACCGGCCCGGACAAGAGAAGCGGCCATGCCGCCTCCCATCGATCCAAGCCCGATCACCCCCACAACGCCCTTATGGTCCTGTGTGGACTGCCTGCCTGCGCTCATCATGCGCTCCATCATTGTGAACTGCCATGGCCGATTCGCGTTGCGCCCTCCGCGAATGCTTTGGCAGCCGGATCAGGAAAGGATTTTTTACGGCGCTCTCCTCTTGGCATCCGCATAGCCGGTTTGCGCCCTGCTGCCAAGTTGCACCCTTATTAAATTTCATGATTACGCATTCATAAACAACATTATTTATGAAGCTGACAGGAGAAAATTTTTTGATAGTAGAGTGCTGAGGATAATAATTCGATGTTTGATCAATGAGTTACCTAATCAATTTACTAAAATTCCATAAAAAGCTGCGGTTGACGCTCCTGTAAAATTATGATTACGTATTCTTATCGGCGCAAATTCCGCCGTTTGGGAGGCTTGGGAAGGGGCTGACACAGACCGCTTTCCCGGCGAGGCCACGTTTGAAGGAGGCGTGGGCGCGCATGAATGTAACCAGCATGGATGTAGCCAGGGTAGCGAAGGTTTCGCAGGCAACCGTCTCGCGTGTTCTCAATGACAATCCCAATGTCAGTGAGGAAAAGCGGGCAGCGGTTCTGGCCGCAATGGAGGCGGTCGGCTACCGGCCCAACGTCCTTGCGCAGGGCTTGCGCATGCGCAAAACCGCAACCATTGGCGTGGTCGTGGCTGGCATCACCAATCCATTTTATCCCGAGGCGCTGGAAGCGGTTGGCAAGCAATTGGAGCGGGCCGGCCAGCGCATGGTGCTGTGGGATTCAGATCGTGGCGGCGAAGAGGCAGCCCTTGATGCCGTGCAGCAGGGGCTGGTCGACGGCGTTATCTTCACCTCCGTTTCAGAAGGGTCCGGCACGCTTGACGAGGCGTTAAGACTCAAGGCGCCGATCGTGCTGCTCAATCGCGGCAGCATCAATGCGTCCTGCGATCAGGTCACCAGCAATAATTTTGAAGGTGCAGCAGAAGCAGCACGCTATCTGTACCAGATTGGCCATCGCCGCATCGGTCTTTTGGGCGGTCCGCTGGCCGCGCGCACTGCGCGAGATCGCATGGATGGATTTTTGCACGGCCTGCGTGAACTGGGCCAGCCAGTCCCCGACGAACTGATATGCGATGCGCTTTTTACTCATGAGGGCGGGCGCATGGGTGTTCAGGAATTGCTTGATCTGGATGATCCGCCCACCGCTGTTTTTTGTGTGAATGATTTTTCCGCTTTTGGCGCTGTCGATGGCGCGCGCGAAGCGGGCCTTGATGTGCCTTTGCAGCTTTCCGTCGTCGGTTATGACGATGTCGCAATGGCTGCCTGGCGCAGCTATCAACTGACCACCGTCAGCCAGCAACTCGATGCAATGTCCGGGCGAGCGGTGGAGCTTTTATTGCGTCGTGTGGGTCGCCATGAAGCCCCTGTCAGACACGACCATTTTTCTGGCGCATTGGTGATCCGAAATACGACAGCGCCACCCGCCAGCCAAGCCTGACCAGAATAAACAGAACCGGCCAAACAGCCAGATTGAATGACCAACCGATAATTGTGCGAGACAATATGCAAGTTAAGCTAGAGGCCCGCAACATATCTCACAGCTACACTCCGAACAAAAATACCACGGAGGTGCTGCGTGATATGAATTTCCACGCTGACGAAAATGAATTCATTTCTTTCGTCGGACCCAGTGGCTGCGGAAAATCAACCCTGTTCAATATCATTGCAGGCCTGCTGATGCCGTCATCGGGTGAGGTTTATGTTCAGGGCGAGATCAGCACCGGCAAGCCGCATCCCTCGCTCGGCTATGTGTTACAAAAGGATCTTTTGCTGCCCTGGCGCACCATCATGGACAATGTCATCCTTGGCCTTGAAGTGCGCGGCGTTGATCGCAAGACCGCCATAGAGCGCGCCCAGCCTCTTTTTGAAGATTATAATCTCAAAGGGCGCGAGAAGGATTATCCATCCGCACTTTCAGGCGGTATGCGCCAGCGCGCCGCCTTGATGCGCACATTGGTCATGGATCCTGAAATCCTGTTGATGGACGAGGCCTACAAGGCGCTCGACTATCCGCTGAAAATTGCGCTGGAAAGCGAACTTCTTGAAACGGTGCGGCGTCTGCGCAAGACCGTGATTTTCGTCACGCATGACATTGAGGAGGCGGTCACGCTTTCTGACCGTGTCTATGTGATGCGGGCCCGTCCGGGACAGATCATCAAGGAAATCAAGGTCGATCTCGAAGTCGAGAGCACCGATGTGCAGGATCGCCGCATGTCTCCGGCCTTCAATCATTATTACCAGCTCATCTGGAAGAGCATTGCTGAGCAGTCGCTGCCGGCCAAGACCCGAAAGGTTGCATAAATGTCCACGCAATCGCAATCCGTACAAGGCCAGACAGAACCCCAGCGCAGGTCATCATCTGCTGCTTTTGCAATGAGCCCGGCACGTGAAACCATGCTGGTCTGGGGCCTTCAGGCCGTCATTCTGGCCGCCTGCCTCATTTTGTGGGAGGTCGCCGCCCAGAATAAATGGATCAGCACATTCCTGTTTGCCAGCCCGTCGAGAATTTATGACGTGCTGGTTCGTCAGATTGCCAGCGGCCAATTGTTGATCGATGTGCAGGTCACCACAATGGAAACCGTGCTCGGCTTTATTGTCGGCGGTGTCGGCGGCTCCATCATCGGGCTGGCTTTGTGGTATTCGCCGCTGGTGGCGCGCCTGACACGCCCTTTCATAGCCGCGGTCGGATCGATCCCCGTGCTTGCCGTTGCCCCGCTCATCATCATCTGGTTTGGCACGGACATAACCTCAAAGGTCGTCATCGTTGCCTTTTCCTGCGTCGTTGTTTCACTGATGAGTTCCTATAGCGGGGCCCAACAGGTCGATCAGGATGAAATCAACCTGATGCGCTCCTTCGGTGCAACGCGCAATCAGATCTTTTTCAAAGTGGTCGTGCCCTCCTCAATGACATGGGTAATTTCGGGACTGAAGCTGAATATCGGCTTTGCCCTCATCGGCGCCATTGTGGGTGAATATATCTCGTCTGAAAGTGGCGTCGGTCACTCCATCCTTGTCGGTAGCGCCAATTTCGCCATCGACACCGTCCTTGCCGGTCTGCTGGTCGTGATGATCCTGGTCACCTGCTTCAACGCAATTGTCCGGGTTCTTGAGCGGTGGATTCTTCCCTGGAAATACGCGTGACAGGAAACAGGCATAGCCTCACACGCGGTGATCTAAAACATAAGCCAAACCTGTAGAGTGGAGAATTAAGGTGTTTAATTACAAGGCTATCATCACAACGGCCGTCATGCTTGGCGCCAGCGTTTCCTTCAGCCATGCCGAGGCTGCAAAGACCGTGCGCATCAACCAGGCGTTCCAGTCATTGCTTTATCTTCCTTTGTATGTTGCGCGCGACAAGGGCTTTTTTGAAGAAGCAGGCGTCGACGTAAAGATCACCACCGGCGGCGGTGCCGTACAGTCCTGGTCGGCTGTTCTGGGCGGCTCGGCCGATTTCTCGATCCATGATCCGGTCTTTATCCCGATCTCCAAGGCCAAGGGCGGCCCCGGTGTGGTTGTTGCAGCCATCCAGGATGCTCCTGCCGTATGGATCGTGGGCAAGGATGCAACCAACCTGCAAGACGATGTGTCGCTGTTCAAGGACAAGATTGTCACGACCATGCCCGAGCCGGACAGCACCTGGGCCTTCTTCAGCTATCTGATGCAGTCGAATGATTTTTCCAAGGACTATGCCAAGATCAATCAGGTCGGCGTGGGCAATGAAATGGCCCCGCTTCTGGCAGGCCGTTCCGATTATGCGCTGGGCACCGAACCCCAGATCAGCCAGGTCGAGACAGAAGGCATGAATGTCGTCTACTCGTTCTCTGCCGATCCTGACTGGTATCCCTTTGCGTTCTCAGCACTGCTTTCAACGGAAGATTATGTCACAAACCATGCCGATGAGACACAGCGTGTGGTCAATGCGCTTCAGCGCGCTTCGGAATATATCTACACCAATACCGATGACGCGGTGAAGGTTGCGCAAGACGCATTCCCTGATCTCGACAAGGCAGTTGTCGAAAAGGCCGTTCAGCGTGAACTGGATGCTAGGGCCTATCCGAAGGAAGTGACCGTATCTGAAAAGTCCTGGGAAAACGCCATGCGTATCGCAGACTTTGTCGGCATTATCGACAAGGATGCCGATACCAGCAGCTACGCCAGCAATGTGAACACCGAGTTTGCAAAGAACGCCGTCGGCCAGGCCGAATAAGGCATAACCTGCAATCAGACATGCCGGGCCAAATGGTCCGGCATGTTTTGTCAAAAATATTCTGTCATTTTTGCCAATCGGTTTGACCGTTGGTTTTGCCTGACGACACCGCACAAAACGCGACGCAAAAAATTATCCATCAGTCATCAACGAGGCCTGTTGTGAGCGATCTTCACTTTCTTGAACTGCTTGAATTAACCGAGCTTATTCATGCCGGGAAATTGTCGCCGGTCGAGGTGGTGCAAGACCAGTTGCAACGAATCGAAACCGTTGATGCGACAATTTCAAGCTATGTGGCGGTAAGCGCAGACAGCGCCCTGCAGGCCGCACGAGAAGCAGAAGCAGAAATCAAGGCCGGAAAGATCAAAGGTCCGCTTCACGGTGCGCCTGTGGCGGTAAAAGACTTATGCTGGACCACCGATGCGCCGACAGCAGCAGGAACCGTTGTTCGTGCCGGTTTCATGGCTGATGAGGACGCAACCGTGGTCAGGCGCCTGCGCGAAGCCGGCGCAATCCTTCTGGGCAAGCTTGCGCTGACCGAAGGCGCTTATACCGATCATCATCCCGATATTGCAGCACCTAAAAACCCGTGGGGGCACGCGCATTGGGTTGGCGCCTCCTCCTCCGGTTCCGGTGCGGCGGCCGCTGCCGGGCTGTGTTATGCCGCCATCGGAACCGATACGGGCGGCTCGATCCGTTTCCCCAGCGGGGCCAATGGCATTACCGGCTTGAAAGGAAGCTGGGGCCGCGTCAGCCGCCATGGCGTGTTTGCACTGGCGCCAACAATGGACCATGTCGGCCCGATGGTGCGCAGCGCCCGCGATGCGGCAGCCGTCATGGCGGCAATTGCCGGAGCCGATGAGCAGGACCCCACAGCGCTTCTGGCTCCTGTTCCCGATTATCTGACTGAAACCGGCAAGGGAGTTAAGGGATTGCGGCTGGGCATTGATGCTCAATGGCTGTCGGATGTCGATGGCCCGGCAGGTGCAGTCCTCGACGAGGTCAAGCGCATTGCTGGGCAGCTTGGCATGGAACTGGTGGAAGTCAAATTCCCCGATTCCCGGCAGATTGTCATGGACTGGTTTCCTCAATGCGGATCTGAGGTAGCGGTCGAGCATGAACAAACCTATCCTTCGCGCCAGGCCGAATATGGCCCTTCGCTTGCCGGCCTGATCGAGCTTGGGCGGGGCACCAGCGGACTGGACTATCAAAAGCTGGTTCTGCGTCGCCTTGATTTTACCGGGCGTGTGCGCCGTGTGTTTGAAGATGTCGATCTGCTTCTTGCCCCTGTTCAGGGCTTTTCAGCCCCCACCTGCGAGTGGATGGCAGGGCTTGGTGTCAATGTTGAAACCGTGCGTCGCCTGCATCAATATACCAGCCCGTTCGATTCCTCCGGCAATCCCACCATCACCTTGCCGGGCGGCTTTACCAAAGAGGGACTGCCGATCGGCTTCCAGTTCATTGCCGGGCATCTGAAAGAGGACTTGTTGCTGCGCGCAGGCGTTGCCTATCAGCAGGAGACTGACTGGCACCGGAAGCACCCGAAAATTTAGAGCATTTTGCAGTCAGATGGAATTATTTGACGCAAGCATAATGCGGCTAAAACAAGAGCTTGGAGTGTTTCGTCATGTTTTTCATGAAAACAAGAAATGTTCTAAGACCTGCACTGGAGAGGCATTCAGATGAAAAGCGATGAAGAACAGCTACGCCACAACATCGTGCGCTGGAGCCGGTCGCTGTTTGAGCGTGGGTTTACTGTCGGCTCATCCGGCAATATCTCGGTCCGGCTGGATGATGGCTTTTTGTCCACACCAACCAATTCATGCCTTGGCTTTCTGGAGCCAGAGCGCTTGTCGCGTCTGGATAGCCAGGGCCAACACATAGGCGGTGATGCCCCAACCAAGGAATTGCCGCTGCATATGGCCTTTTACGAGGCGCGCCCGACGGCACGCGCAGTGGTGCATCTGCACTCAAGCTATGCCACCGCCCTTTCCTGCCTTTCAGATGTTGATCCTGACAATGCCATTGCACCGATCACGCCTTATGTTGTCATGCGTGTCGGGCGTGTTCCGGTTTTGAAATACACCAAGCCGGGCTCTGCCGACATTGTTCCGCTTATCCGTCAAAAGGCCAGCCACAGCTCCGCCGTTCTGCTTGGCAATCACGGGCCGGTCGTGGCTGGAACCTCGCTGGAAGGCGCTGTCTTTGCCGCCGAAGAACTGGAAGAAACGGCAAAGCTGATCCTGCTTACGCGCACCATGCCTGTTCGCAACCTCGATGCAGCCGCAGTGGCTGATCTTGAAACCTCATTTCGTCTCAGGTGATTCATGCTGCGGTTTTCTGCAAATCTTGGATTTTTATGGCAAGAGCTTGGTCTGGTCGAGCGCATCGAGGCGGCAGCCGCCGCAGGCTTTGGAGCCGTTGAGCTGCACTGGCCCTATGAGGTTCCAGCCAGTGAAATACGCGCAGCCTGCCAACAGCATGATCTGGTCTTGCTGGGCCTCAACACGGCTGTCGGCAATGCCGAACGTGGCGAATTCGGTTTGGGCGCGGTTCCGGGCCGTGAGGAAGATTTCCAGGCAACTATCGACCAATCAATTGCCTATTGCCGTGACAGCGGGGCGACCTCCATCCACGCCATGGCCGGTGTGGTGAGCGCAGATGAGCGCAACGTGGCGCGATCGACATTTTTGCGCAATCTTGAGGTCGCATCCCAAAAAGCAGCGCAGCATGATCTGACGCTGCTTTTGGAGCCGATCAATCCACGCGACAAGCCGGGTTATTTCTATTCACATATTGGTGAGGCGGCACAGCTCATTGAAGAGCTTGGCGTTTCAAATATCAAATTGATGTTTGATGTTTATCATGTCGGCGTCACCGAAGGTGACGTGCTCAAGCGACTGGAACGCTTCATGCCGTTGATCGGGCATATCCAGATTGCGGCAGTTCCCTCACGGGCCGAGCCTGATGAAGGTGAAATCGCCTATGATCGGGTTTTGAAAGCCATTGATGAATTGGGTTATGCGGGCTGGATCGGTTGCGAATACAAGCCGCGTTCGGAGACCGAAGCAGGGCTTGGCTGGATTGAAGCGCTTGGCTTTAAAGACTGTCTCTCAAACTCAAGACCAGTTTCAAGATGAAACATACGCAAAAACAAAAGCTTAAAGCTGGTTGCGTGAATCTAAAAAGTCATGACCCGCTTTAGCAATAAGCCGCCAGGACCCTGGCCAGTTCACGCTCATGAAACTTGCGCGCCTCCTCGCCTTCAGGGTCGCCCGTAAACAGCCCCAATTGGTTTGCGGTGATGAAAAATCCGGGTGCAGGTAGCTTGTGACGCAAACGCCCCACACACAGGGCTGCTAAAAGTGGCGCGCCCTTTTGGGTATCTTGCGCCATAAGCTGTTCCAGCAAGATTGTCAGTTGGTGAATGCTGTGCGGCGGCTGAATGCCAAGGCGCTCGGCAAGTTCCTTATAGGTAACAAGCGTTTGGCTTTGCGCCTGCTCAATCAGGATCCGGCGCAAACGCTGCTGCAACTGGCCTGCCCTGTCATCGGCAGGCTCAACCTGTTTTAGCTTTTCGTCTGACAAGATCATGCAACAATGCCAAAATGGGCTTTTGCCTCCTCGCTCATCATTTCAGGCGACCAGCGGGGCTCATAGGTCAATTCAACCTCAACAGCACCAACGCCCTCCACTGAAGCCGCGCATTCGCGTGACCCTTCCATCAGATAATTGGTGGCAGGGCAGCCGGGTGTCGTTGTCGTCATCTGCACCAGAACATCCCCGTCAGACCCAACAATAACATCGTAAATCAGCCCCAGATCGACGATATTATAGCCAAGTTCAGGATCGATCACCCGGTGCAGCGCTGTCCTGATTTCTTCCGCCAATATATTTTCCTCGCCTGCCAACCGGGGTGTGGCTGCCCGGGCTGGCGCATACAGGATTGGCGCACCGGACATGAAATGTTCCATGATGATGCCAAGCAAGGGCGGTTTCAAATGCTGCCATTCCCCCTTCTGCCTGGTAATCAAAATCCAGTCCGGCCCGAAAGACAGGGCCGAAACCCCGTCAATTTCAAACAATCTGGTGGCAAGCGGAGAAACAGAGGCCGCCTGCTTGTCGGCAAACTCCATGATCTCTGTCCCGGTGACCGTCTGGCCGGGCAAAAACCTGAGTTGTGACGGGTTATCGGTTGCTTCGGTTTGAATGAACATTTGTGTCTCCCTGCGGTTCAGGCAAGCACCCGATCAGGCCGCTGCGGGGCCTGCACCACCAACACAGATCAGAATTTTATAGGTGGTTCCATCAGGCTCGAAATCACCGCGCCAGACATGGCCGCGCTTTTCAATTTCCGGGATAAGGAAAATCGGCTTGCGGCATAAAAGCGCCGACAACACCTCACCTTCCTGCATGGTTTCCAGTGCAGCCAGAACACGAACCATCGGCTCTGGCGGTTCAAGATCACGACTGTCCAGATGTTGCGATGGCTCCGGCCACGCATCGGGGGCTGGTTGCGGGCTCAGTTCAGGTGCTTTTGCACTGTCGTTCTCGCTTTCGCGACTGAACAAAATCTCCCAGTCACCGCCGCCGATTTCCTTTGCTTCATGGGCAAAACCTCTTGTCGCCATGGCGTGAAAAAGCGGCACCGGCTTGAAGGTTGCATAAAGCCGCAAGCCCTGTTCAGGCTTTAGTGATGCAACAGCTTCCATGATGGCCCCGAAAGGTTCGCCGCCATTGCGCAAAATTGGCCGGACATCGAGATCAATATAGGCCTGTGTCATTGGACTTTGCTCCTCGTTTGAGCCTTCATTTCGTTTCTGCACTGGATAATAGAAGATACGGGCGCACGACTCCTGCCGGAAAGCGCAGATTTTCGACAACATCGGCAAGGCGGCGGGCGCGCACCAGTTCCAGAATGATTGCCAATGTCGCCAGCAACATGATGGCGGCAGAGAACCGGAATACAATCGGACTGGAAATCAGAAGGGCAGCGGTCGCGGCCCACACCGACAGATAATAGAGAATGAACCAGCGCCGCGCGCGCGATTCAACAACCAGATCCTGCACTCTTGGAGTGACAGTCTTGCCAAGCACCGGCCCATAGCATTCAAGCCAGGTTAAAAAAGCGACGATCTTGTAAAGTTTCGCCAGCCCAAGGCCGGTCAACCAGCCAAAGGCAGCCAGAAAGACAATAGCGCCGATCTGCTCTTCAAACAGCCCGAAACCTAAAAACACAAGCCCCAGAAGAACCACTGCGCCCAATGAGGCCAGCGCAAGCGCCGCCATCTGGCTGTTGAGTTCGATAATGCGGCGTTTGCGGGCGCGGTAGAGGTGAACACTGTCAGCGCCATAAAGCCCGAGAGCGGCAAGGCCAAGAATACCTGACAGAACAAGTGCGGGCGTGATCGACCCCCTTAGATAAAGACAGGCAGGCCCGCCCAGCAAAGCAATGCTCAAGGCCGCAGTTCCCAGCCAGAAGCCGGTGTGCGGGCGCCATCCATCCAGTTCCGGGGCCAGCATGAACATGGCCAAAAGGCGGTAGCTGACACCGATCGCGGCAAAACTGAGCCAGCCACAAAGCCCGCCAATCACATGAAGGGGCAAGGTCGGACCAGTAAGTGCTGTCAAGGCACCAGAATTGAGCGCCGCACCCAGGGTCAGGGTATAGATCACCCCCAGAAACACTGTCATGCCAAGTGCGCCAAGCGCAATGGCAACAAATCGTGCGGGCAATGACAAGGGGCGTGCGGCCCACAAGGTGCGGCCAAGATTATAGATAACGATCAAGAAACCGCCGGTCAGCAGGATGGCCGCCAGAAAAAACAAGGTCGGGCCACCAGAAAAAACATCAGCCAGTTGCAAAAACCCGGCCAGCAGAAACAAA
Organism: Aquamicrobium segne; assembly: GCF_042656785.1. NCBI lineage: Bacteria > Pseudomonadati > Pseudomonadota > Alphaproteobacteria > Hyphomicrobiales > Phyllobacteriaceae > Aquamicrobium > Aquamicrobium segne. The sequence goes on along the minus strand of NZ_JBHSLL010000010.1, from coordinate 86,209 downwards.
AGGCCGGCAACCAGAAAGACCAGCGCTGGCAGGGGCAAGGTATCGCTGTAAAGCCCATGCGCGACCAGAACCGGGACAAACTGAAACAGCGCCCCGCATAATAACAGGCTGAGCCAGCCAATGGTGACCAGATGGACAAGTACAAGCGTTTCAGGCGCGCGCAAATCTGCGGTGGGAAAACCATAGCCTGCAACCATCAGCCCTTGTGCAACAACAAGGGCGAAAAGGGCGGCAGCAAAATAGGACAGTGTCCAGCGTGAAAGATTAACGCCAATCACCTTTGCCTCACAAATTTCATGTCAGACCACCCGGACAATCTTGCCGATCCCGACCTGCCAGACGGTCGGGCCCTGCGCCACACAGGTCCGGGATAACTGCCCCGGATTTTCTGCATTGACTGCCTTTGCCATGAGGTGTTCCTTTGATTTTGGCACAGGTAAACACAAAATCAGCCTGTGGTTGAACCTTGGCAACGTCAAATTCAGGACCGCCTGCAAGGCTTTTACAGAATTGGATTCTTGGTCCAATAAGATATATTGTCAATGTATCTTATTGCTATAAACTTCAAAAAAATCAACGACCTTGAAAAAGATATGTTTGCAAGACATCTTTCTCTTACGCGCATAAAGCATTTTGAGCCTTATGACGGATGTGACGATTCCATAAGGAAACCTGCATGAGACTGACGGATTTTTCTGATTATTCGCTGCGTATGCTCATGTATGCCGCTGCACGACCTGATGTGCGGATCACCATTGAAGAGACTGCCCAGCTTTTTGGAATTTCGCGCGCGCATCTGATGAAGGTCGCCAACCAGCTAACCCGGGCTGGTTTTTTGACAGCCCTGCGCGGGCGTTCCGGCGGACTCATGCTGGCCAAGAAACCGGAGGAGATCAGACTGGGCGATGTGCTGCGCATCACCGAGCCTGATTTTGCGCTGGTAGAGTGTTTTAGAAATAAAAACAATTGCCTCATTGCCCCGCATTGCCGCCTGCAGGGCATATTAAAGGAGGCACTCGGCAATTTTTCAAAAACGCTTGATCGCTATACGCTGGCCGATTTGCTGCTCCAGCCGGAAGATTTCGGCATCCAACCTGCAGCATAGAGCATTCATGCGGCGTCAGATGATTCCATCTGACTGTAAACTGCCCTGAACCTTTGCGAAACAAGAGCGCAGACGACAAGCTGTATCAAATGAAACAGCATCAAGGGCAACACAATGAGCGAAATATCCTGCCCGGCAAACAAGATACCCGCCATCGGCAGGCCGGTCGCCAGGCTTTTGGTCGATCCGCAATAAAACAATGCCAACAGATCAGTCAAATCCATCCTTATCGCCTTGGCGGCCGCCAGTGTGATGGCCATGACAACGCCAAGATAGAAAAGACAAAGGCCAACCAGCACAGCAAATGATTGTGGTGAAATTATCTGCCAGATCCCATTCACAACACCGGCAGAAAACGCAGAGTAAACAATCAGCAATATCGAGCCGCGATCAACAATTATCGTTGGCAGTCTGTGACGGTTGAGAAAGCCTGACAGCAGCGGTCGGCATAATTGCCCCAGCAGAAAGGGCAGAAGAATTTGCTGCATAATTCTCCAGATTGCCGAAGGCTCCACCCCATATCCAGCCCCTTGCGGGATTAGCAGGCTAAACAGCAGCGGTGACAAAATAACCCCGACAAGGTTGGAAATCGAAGCTGCACACATCGCCCCGGCAACATTGCCATTTGAAATTGCGGTAAAGGCAATCGAGCTTTGCACGGTCGAGGGCATGCAGCCGATGTAAAGAAAACCGATACCAATTGCGGCGGGAAGCCAGATGGCCGACAAGGGGCTCATCACCAGGCTAAGGAGCGGAAACACGCCAAAAGTGCATAAAAACACGCTGGCCTGCAATTTCCAGTTTACCAAACCGGATATGATCGTTGCCGTCGAAAGTTTTGCGCCATAAAGGAAAAATAAAAGCGCCACCGCCCAATATGTGGCGCTTGTCAGCAGTTCAGCAAATGAACCGCGCGCTGGCAAAAATGTTGCCAGCACAACAGTCAAAATCAGCATGATCATATAGCGGTCCAGACCGACCCGCTTCAGACCCGCTTCCAGATGTGTCCAGATCATGCAGCCTCGGAAAAATATTGCTTTCAGCCCGGCTGCAAAATGCTCAAGCTTCTTGTCTTAGCCGCATTGTTGCGACGTCAGATGCAAGCATCTGTACTCGCAAAATGCTCTAAGTCTTTGTTTATACGCATGATCTTATCCGAAAAGTCTGCAACTTTTCCAGGATCATGCTCTAAAGCGTGTCGCAATCTTTCAGATTCACGCGACACGCTTTAAGTTATTGTTATTACGCATGTCTTTACCCCGAAACTGGTTCTTAAGTCTCGGGAGACAGGCTCTAGCTAACCTGCTCGACCTGCTGAACTTCAGGCACAAAATGACGCAGCAGATTTTGAATGCCATGTTTGAGGGTTGCTGTCGATGACGGGCAGCCTGCACACGCACCCTTCATATGAACAAACACAATGCCCTTATCATAGCCGCGGAAAGTGATGTCGCCGCCATCTTGCGCCACGGCCGGGCGTACCCGTGTATCGAGCAATTCCTTGATGGTCAGGACAATCTGCGCGTCCTCTTCATTGTAAAACTCCTGCTCGGCCTCATCTTCGGGGACCGCGCCGGAGCCTGCCATTACCGGTTGGCCCGACATGAAATGTTCCATGATCGTGCCAAGAACCGCAGGCTTGAGATGTTGCCAGTCGGCATCATTCTTGGTGACAGTGATGAAATCATAGCCGAAAAACACGCCGGTAATGCCTGGAATATCAAACAGGCGGCCCGCCAGCGGCGAGGCTGCCTGTGCTGCTTCCGGATCGCGGAAATCTGCCGTGCCTTCAAGCAGAACCTCCCGGCCAGGCAGGAATTTCAAGGTGGCGGGATTTGGGGTCGCCTCGGTCTGAATAAACATTTAAGCCATCTCCGTGGCCCTATCGGCCTCTTTGAGAATTTTCTTGTCCTCGAAGATAAGCCTGCCACGCCCGCCATTCAAGCCACAAGCATAAAAGCAGGCGGCGTATCTTTCAGCTGCATGTTTTCGTCTCAACCCAGACTTTCAATATCCTCATCCGACAAATTATGAGGAACCAGCGTTACGGGAATAGGAAAGGCTGCACCCTTGCCGATTACGGAAGCAACCAGCGGTCCGGGTCCTTCCTTGCCGGTTTCAGCCGCCAGCACCAGAATGGCAATGTCCTGATCTTCCTCGATCAGCTTGTGGATTTCTTCAATCCGGTTGCCTTCGCGCACCACCAGTTCAGGCTCAATACCGAATTTCTGGCGAATCCGGGTAGCTTGCGCGTCAAGGACTGCATGGGCGTTGGTGGTCGCTTCTTCCCGCATGATTTTTTCAACACCCAAAAAGTGCTGAAAATCCTCGGTGTCGATGACATAAAGCAAAACCAGCACACCATTGGTGCTTTGCATACGCTGCGAGGCATAGGTGATGGCCCGCTCGCATTCCGGTGTTTCATCGGCAATGGCAAGAAATTTGCGCCGATGGCCAGCCTCGCGGCTGAGACGTTTGGATACCATGTGCGTGATCCGCCTCACTGGTTTTTAACCTGCGCAATCTGCCACCGGCAAAGCCCGGCGGCAAGATATATCACAAATGGCAATCGTCAGCTCTGCAAAAGCCCGATAATATCGCGCACTGAATACATGGTCTGTTCGGCAATGGCCCCGGCACGTTCACCACCATCTTTCAAAACAGCATCAATATGGGCCGGATCTGCCATCAGCCTGCGCATTTCAGCAGCAATGGGCGCCAGTTTTTCAACCGCCAGATCAGCCAGCGCCGGTTTGAAGGTCGAAAATTGCTGACCGCCAAATTCCTTTAAAACCGCTTCACGGGTGGTGTCGGCAAGCCCTGCATAAATGCCAACCAGATTATCGGCTTCGGGCCGCCCCAAAAGCCCATCCACTTCACCCGGCAGGGCTTCAGGATCGGTCTTGGCCTTTTTGATCTTTTTGGAGATAGTGTCGGCATCGTCGGTCAGGTTGATGCGTGACAGGTCTGACGGGTCCGATTTCGACATTTTTTTCGAGCCGTCACGCAGGCTCATGACGCGCGTTGCCGCGCCACCAATCAGCGGTTCGGTAATCGGGAAAAAGCCATTCACAACCTCGTCGCCCATCTGCATTTCGACGCCAAGGCCAAGTTCGGCAATGCGATGCGAGAAATCATTGTTGAATTTCTGGGCAATGTCGCGGGTCAGTTCCAGATGCTGCTTCTGGTCTTCGCCTACCGGCACATGGGTGGCGCGATAGACCAAAATATCAGCCGCCATCAGGCTGGGATAGGCAAGCAGGCCAAGCGAGGCGTTTTCACGGTCCTTGCCAGCCTTGTCCTTGAACTGCGTCATGCGGTTCATCCAGCCGATGCGCGCCACACAGTTGAAGATCCAGGCCAGTTCCGCATGTTGAGGCACACGCGCCTGATTGAAGACAATATGTTTTTTGGGATCAATGCCTGCGGCAAGAAAGGCGGCGGTGATCGAACGTGTCTGCCCGGCAAGGTCTTCATGAACCAGTTGCGCGGTAATCGAATGCAGATCAACCACGCAGTAGATGCAATCATGGCTTTCCTGAAGGGCGACAAATTTGCGAATAGCCCCCAGATAATTGCCCAGATGCAGATTGCCGGTCGGCTGAACACCGGAAAAAACGAGTTGCCTGAAAGTGGTCATAATGTCTCCCGGAGCATTTTGCAGCCGGATGGTTTCATCTGGCGCAGCATAAATGCAGCTAAAACAATGGCTCCTTTACAACCAGAAGCCGCTTATAATCAAGGGAATGGCTCATATGTCGGCAATATCAGAAGCTGTATTTTGGCGTTTTATACTGCGCCGGATCGTGCCGATATCAGCGCCACCGGTGATGAAGGCAAGCGCAAAATAGACAAACCCGCCTGCCAGGCACAAAAACGCCAGTGCTGAAATTTTGGAAAGCAGTGAAGCAGAAGACGCCAGCCATGGCGCCAGCCAGATGGCCGCACCATAAAGAGCGCCGCCCATCAGGCCCGAGGCCAGTACAAGGCGGGGAATACGCTTTGTCAGCGCCCTGTCCTGCCCCCAGTGACCACGCCGGATCAGCACAGCAAGCAGCATCAAGGCATTGGTCCAGCCCGCAATAACAGAGGCGACCGCAATGCCGCGCGCTCCCATATGTGGAAACAGCGTCAGCGCAATGGTGATGTTGATGGCTACCGAAAGACCGGCAAACACCATCGGTGTTTTGGTGTCTTCGCGGGCAAAATAACCGGGGGTAAACGCCTTGATCAGCACAAAGGCGGGCAGGCCAAGACCGAATATGGCAAGAATGGAAGACACCAGCAGCGTGTCATCGGCCGTAAAAGCCCCGCGCTCATAAAGAATGCGCACGATCGGCTCCGAAATAACCAGCAATGCCGCCGCTGCAGGCAGGGTTAAAAACAGGACAAATTCAACCGAGCGATTTTGCAGGCTGGCAGCCTCTTTCTCATCACCGGCTTTCAATGCACGCGCCAGTTCAGGCAGCAAAACAATGGCCACGGCAATGCCGACAACACCAAGCGGCAATTGGTAAAATCTGTCGGCCTGTGCAAGTGCAGGCACCGCCTTGGCCTGACCTGAGGCAATGGCCGTGCCCACCAGCGTGTTGATCTGGGTGATGCCGCCGGTGATTGCAGCAGGCAGAGCCAGCCATAACAGCCGCTTGACGTTTGGTGTCATATGCGGCCAGCGGAAGCCGACCGAGACGCCAGCGCGGCGCGCTGCAATCCAGACAATGGCAAGCTGCACCACGCCTGCCGCCATCACCCCCCAGGCCATGTCATAGCCAACATCAAGACTGTCGGCGCCTGTATACCAGGCATGCGCCAGCACCACGATCAGAATGATGTTGAGAAACACAGGGGCAATGGCTGCTGCAAAATAACGGCGCAGTGAATTCAGCATCCCCGCCATCATGGCTGCCAGCGACATGCACATGAGATAGGGAAACATGATGGTGGCAAGAGCCACCGTCAGCTCATATTTTTGCGGATCACTGGCAAAGCCCGGCGCAATGATGGTGCGCACCAGCAGCGGCATGGCCAGTTCCATCAAAATGGTCAGCACCATCAGGATGGAAAACAGAACGCCGAAAACCTCTTCAGAAAAACGGCGCGCGCCTTCAACACCATGGGCCTCGATTTCCTTGGCAAACAGCGGCACAAAAGCGCTGTTGAAAGCACCTTCGGCAAACAGGCGGCGAAATGTGTTGGGAAACTGGAAGGCTGCATAAAATGCGCCTGCAACCGGGCCGGTGCCAAGGGCTGCCGCCATCAGCATTTCCCGGGCAAAGCCTAAAAGGCGGCTCATCATGGTGCCGGAAGCGACGGTGGCAAATTTCCTGACAAGGCTCAACTGATCATCGCTCCTGCAACCCGGCGGTTCATTTATCCAAAATCCGGATCACGGCTTTGGCTCAAAAGCCTTATTCCGCTGCCGGGCGGGATTTGTAAAGCGCGGTTTACAGACCCGTTCCTTTCAACACGTCCACCAGCTGTTTTGTGATTGCGGTGATGCGGTTGCGATCTTCTATCTTTTGCCCGTTAAGATCGGTGACATAAAAAGTATCAACCACCTTCTCACCAAAAGTGGTGATATGGGCCGAGGCAATATCAAGCGACAGGTCAGACAATGCGCCGGTTATTTCCGCCAAAAGGCCGGGGCGATCCAGCCCCTTCACCTCGATCACCGAAAAACGGTGGGAGAGCGTATTGCGCAATTCAGCGCGAGGCGTGATGTGAAACGCCCTGGCCTGACGTTTGGCCTTGCTGCGCCTGGCAATGACTTCAGGTAACCGGTTGCGCCCCGACAGCGCATCCTCAATCAGCTTGCTGATGCGCTGCGTGCGCCGGTATTCGTCCTCCTCAAGCTCAAATTCGCGGCTGATCAGGATGGTATCAAGGGCGCGCCCGTCAGCGGAGGTGAAAATCTGCGCATCGACAATATTTGCTCCCGCCGCCGCACAGGCCCCTGCCACCAGCGACAACAGCCGCGGCTGGTCTGGCGCTAAAACAGTCAATTCAGTTACCGCTTCAAATTCATGAATGCGCGCCATGGTGCCGAGCTTGTGACCGCCAGCATCGGTTTTTCGCACAAAATCTGCATGGCGCAACTGGTCCGCCAGATCGACGGTCAACAGATAATTGGCATGGTGAAGGTTCACATAGGCAAGCCGCTCTGCCTCGGGCCAGTCAAACAGTCTGGCAAGCAGGTTTTCTTGAGCTTCCTGCAGGCGCTGCGAGCGCGGCAGTTCAGAAAAACCACCCGTCAGCAGCAATTCAGTCTCATAATAAAGGGTGCGCAGCAATTGCCCCTTCCAGCCATTCCAGACACCAGGGCCAACACCACGAATATCGCAGACGGTGAGGACCAGCAGCAATTTCAACCGTTCCACCGACTGCACCGCGGCGGCAAAATCCTCGATTGTCTTGCGATCGTTAAGATCACGGGTTTGCGCCGTCATCGACATCAGAAGATGATTATGGATCAGCCAGGCAACGATTTCCGTATCAGCGCCAGACAGGCCCAGTTGCGGGCAGATGCGCCGGGCAATCTTTGCGCCGGCAATGGAATGATCTTCGGGGCGGCCCTTGGCGATGTCATGCAACAGCACGGCGACATAAAGCGCATTGCGGCTTTTTTTCAGACCCGGCATCAACGAATGCGACAAAGGATGCGCTTTTTGTCCGGCCCCGCTTTCAATTTCCGCCAACACCCCGATACAGCGGATCAGATGCTCGTCCACCGTATAATGATGATACATGTTGAACTGCATCATGGCGACGATCTTGCCGAAATCCGGGATCAGCCGGCCCAGCAAGCCTGCTTCATTCATGCGCCTGAGATTCAATTCAGCACAGCGGCTGGAGGTCAGAATATCAAGAAACAGCCGGTTGACTTCCGGATTGCGTCGCAAGCTCTTGTCAACCAGCGACAATGAGCGCGTCACCAGTTTCAGCGCATTGGGATGAAACTCCAGTCCATGCTGATCCCCATACCAGAACAGGCGCAGAAGATTGACCGGATCACGCTCAAAAACCTTCTGGTCAATAACGTTAAGGCGATGATTATCGATGATGAAATCACCCGTTCCAGCCAGCCTGCGGCGGCCGGGAGACGGGCTGGCGGGGCGTCGTGCGCCCGGTCTTGTGCGAACCTGTTTTGCCTGTTCTTCTTCCAGCCCCGCACAAAAAATGCGGGTCAGATCACCGACATCCTTGGCGATGAGGAAATAATGCTTCATGAAGCGTTCCACCGCCGACAGGCCGGGATGGCGCAGATAGCCCAGACGCTTTGCGATATCGGGCTGAATATCAAAATGCAGCCGTTCTTGCGCCTTGCCGGTCAGAAAATGCATATGACAGCGCACCGCCCATAAAAAATCTTCCGATTTTAAGAACAGCCTGTATTCGCCTTGCGTGAACACACCCTTGCCGACCAGTTCAGCGCCACTGCGCACGCGGTAAAAATATTTGCCGATCCAGAACAGCGTGTGCAGATCGCGCAAGCCCCCCTTGCCATCCTTGACATCAGGTTCAACCAGATAGCGGCTTTCCCCGACCCGGGCGTGACGCAGATCGCGCTCGGCAAGCTTGGCCTGGGCAAATTCAGCCCCGGTATCGGCCATGATCTCGCGGTCAAAACGCTGCGCCATATCAAGATTAAGCGCCTTATCACCACATAGAAAGCGACTTTCCAGAAGGCTCGTGCGGATGGTCATGTCGGTTACGGCCAGGCGAATACACTCGTCGATATTGCGGGTGGCGTGACCGACTTTCAGCCCCATATCCCACAGCATATAAAGCATATATTCAACGACCTGCTCACTCCACGGGGTGCGCTTGTATGGCAGCAGAAACAACAGGTCGATGTCGGAGCCGGGCGCCAGCGTATCACGGCCATAGCCACCAACTGCGATCACCGCGATACGCTCTGCGGTCGAGGGATTGTCGGCGGGATAAACATGCGTTGCCGCAAACCCGTAAAGCGCGCGCACAATCTCATCCATGACATGTGACAGACGCCGGGCGCAGGCCCTGCCGCCGCCATCCTGACGCAGCATATCTTCGGCAATGCGCAGGCCCGCCTTGCGCTGCTGCTTTAAAAGGGCAAGTGCTGCGTTGCGAGCGTCCAAAGAGGCAGGCCTATGCTTGTCAGCAAGCGTGGATAATTCATCGCGCAAGGTTGCGCTATTGATGAGTTCATTCAGCCTGAGTGCGACCTTGGCCATGCATGCTGCCTGCCTGAATTAAAAAGCAAACTTATAGCCGGTTTTGCACTGCAACAATATGGTTTCAGTTCTGCGCTGTATCTGGCGGCGGGGCAGGGCGCACCTGCGGGGCCGCTTCCAGAACCAGCGGATCAAAACCGGCATGGCCTGCCTCGATCATTGCAAAAAACTGGCGGCGCATGCGCGGCTCCCAGAATTTGTTGATATGGTCGGCCACCCCGGCAACGCCTTCATCATGCGGCTTGGAGCGGAAGAAGGTGGCAATCTGGTTGACCTGGTAAACGAGCTTGTCAGGCGACATGTCTGGCACCTCCGGTTGTAACACGATCAGGATGGGTGAAAATATCAAATTCAGTGTTGCGCACCAGCGCCACCAGCGTCATGCCCGCTTCTTGTGCGGTGCGGATGGCCAAAGCCGTGGGTGCGGAAACAGCAATGATGAAGGCAGCACCAATGGCAGCGGTTTTTTGCACCATCTCAACCGAAACGCGCGAGGTGACGACCACCGCCCCGGTGGGGCCCTTCACACAAGATTGCGCCAATACACCAGCCAGCTTGTCCAGCGCATTATGACGGCCAACATCCTCACGGGCAGCAATGATGCCCTGCTCTGGCGTGTAAAATCCGGCGGCATGAACCGCACCGGTTTGCCGGTGCAGGAGTTGAAGCTTGGCAAGAAGCTGCACGGAACGGGTAATATCATCAGGCGTCAGAACCAGTTTTGAGGCGCTGACATCATCAACGGAGCGCATGGCCTCATCAATGGATTCAATGCCGCACAGACCGCAGCCAACCGGCCCGGCCAGCCTGCGGCGGCGCGCCTCAAAACGGGTATTGGCGCCATCATGAAGGCGGATTTGTATATCGATGCCTTCACCCAGATGCTGTACCGTAATCGACTCGATCTCGGCGGATGAGGCAACAATGCCCTCGGTGAGGGAAAAGCCCAGCGCAAAATCTTCAAAATCGGCAGGCGAGGCCATCATCACCGCATGTGTGGTGCCGCCATAGGAAAGCGCAATCGGCGTTTCTTCCGGCACCATGCGGTCAGCGACAGAAATGCCTGTCGCCCGATAGGTGACCCGCGACGTCGCCGTGACTGCGGGGCGTTGTTTGCCTTCGCCATCACGGTAATCAACGGGTGAAGATGCGTTACCAGACTGGGCCATGACATCCCATCATAGCATCCAAAGCCACGCCCTGCACATTTACTCAGCCGCAACAGAAGCAATACGCCTGCTGCGCTGTGCCTGCTCCTGATATTCGACCTGCCAGTCGCTCGGGCCATTGGAAGGCGCAATCTGCACGGCAGTGACCTTGTATTCAGGGCAATTGGTGGCCCAGTCCGAATAATCGGTGGTGACCACATTGGCCTGCGTCAACGGATGGTGGAAGGTGGTGTAAACCACACCCGGCGATACGCGGTCGGTAATCTTTGCCCGCAATGTCGTCTCACCGGCACGGCTTGCAATGCGCACCCAGTCACCATCACGAACACCACGCTGTTCAGCATCATGGGGATGGATTTCCAGCACATCCTGATCATGCCAGGCCACATTGCCAGTGCGCCGTGTCTGCGCACCAACATTATATTGCGACAGAATGCGCCCTGTGGTCAGCAGCAGCGGGAAGCGCGGGCCGGTTTTTTCATCGGTCGCCACATATTCGGTTCGGATGAAGCGACCCTTGCCACGCACAAACTGGTCAATATGCATGACCGGCGTGCCTTGCGGAGCCGCGTCGTTACAGGGCCACTGCACCGAGCCCATTTCATCAATCAGATCGAAAGAAACATTGGCAAATGTCGGTGTGGTTGCCGCAATTTCATCCATGATCTGCGACGGGTGAGTGTAGTTCCAGTCAAGACCAAGCGCCCGGGCCAGTTCCTGGGTCGCTTCCCAGTCGGCATAGCGCGCCTTTGGCTCCATCAGCTTGCGCACCCGGTTGATGCGCCGTTCGGCATTGGTGAAGGTGCCGTCTTTTTCCATGAAAGTGGAACCGGGCAGGAAAATATGGGCATAATTGGCTGTCTCGTTGAGAAACAGGTCATGCACGACCACACATTCCATGGCGGCAAGACCAGCCGCAACATGGTGGGTGTCAGGGTCCGACTGGAGAATGTCCTCGCCCTGGACGTAAAGACCCTTGAAAGTGCCATCGACGGCAGCATCCAGCATATTGGGAATGCGCAGGCCCGGCTCTTCGTCCAGCTTCACGCCCCATAATTCTTCAAAAATGGCGCGGGTGGCATCTCCGGAAATATGGCGATAGCCCGGCAATTCATGCGGGAAGGAGCCCATATCGCAAGAACCCTGCACATTGTTTTGCCCGCGCAGCGGATTTACCCCAACACCGGGGCGGCCGATATTGCCGGTGACCATGGCCAGATTGGCAATGCCCATGACAGCCGTTGACCCCTGACTGTGCTCGGTCACGCCAAGGCCGTAATAGATCGCGCTGTTGCCGCCAGTAGCGTAAAGGCGGGCAGCCCCGCGAATGCCTTCTGCCGGTACGCCAATATAGTCGGCCACCGCCTCAGGGCTGTGGGCCTCGTCGGAAACAAATTCAGCCCAGTCCTGAAAAGCGTCCCATTCACAGCGTTCACGCACGAATTTCTCATTGACCAGCCCTTCGGTGACAATGACATGGGCAAGTGCGGTCAGCATGGCGACGTTGGTGCCGGGCCGGAGCGGCAGGTGATAATCGGCTTTTACATGCGGGCTTTTGACCAGATCAATGCGGCGTGGATCGATGACGATCAGCCGTGCGCCTTCACGGATGCGCTGCTTCATGCGCGAGCCGAACACGGGATGGGCGTCAGTCGGATTGGCGCCCATGACAAGGATGACATCGGTTTCCTCGATGGAATCGAAATTCTGTGTGCCTGCCGAGGTGCCATAGGCCTGGCCAAGCCCATAGCCGGTCGGCGAATGGCAGACACGCGCACAGGTATCGACATTGTTATTGCCAAAACCCTGCCGCACCAGTTTCTGAACGAGATAGGTTTCCTCATTGGTGCAGCGCGAAGAGGTGATGCCGCCAACAGAGCTGCGCCCATATTTTTCCTGAATGCGGCGAAACTCGCTGGCCGTGTGGGCCAGTGCTTCTTCCCATGTCACCTCGCGCCACGGATCGCTGACGCGCTCACGGATCATCGGATTGAGAATGCGGTCCTTGTGTGTGGCATAACCATAGGCAAAGCGACCCTTGACGCAGCTATGGCCATGATTGGCGTCGCCTGCCTTGTAGGGCATCATGCGCACCACCTGATCCCCCTTCATCTCGGCCTTGAAGGAGCAGCCAACACCGCAATAGGCGCAGGTCGTGACGATTGAGCGTTCGGGCATGCCGTGTTCCAGCACCGTCTTTTCACGCAAGGCATCGGTCGGGCAGGCCTGCACACAGGCGCCGCATGACACGCATTCCGATTCAAGGAAGCTTTCATTCATGCTGGCCACGATGCGCGATTCAAAGCCCCTGCCCTCAACGGCCAGCGCAAAGGTGCCCTGCACATCCTCGCAGGCGCGCACACAACGTGAGCATACGATACATTGTGAAGGGTCATAGGTGAAATAGGGGTTGGAATCGTCACGGACCAGATAGTCGATATTGAGCGAGCCATTGCCCGGCGCAACATGGTTGCGACCTTCAAGCCCGTAGCGGTTTTCCTGCAAACCCACTTGGGCCGCCACCTTGTCAAACTCGGCCTGACCCGTGCCGCGCACCTCGTCCCAGCCGCTTGGATGATCGGAAACATAAAGCTCCATCACCCCTTTGCGCAGCGTATCAAGCCGCTCGGTGCGGGTGTGGACGACCATGCCCTCGCCAACCGGCGTGGTGCAGGAGGCAGGCGTGCCATTGCGGCCCTCGATCTCCACCAGACAGACACGGCAGGAGCCGAATGAATCCAGCATGTCGGTGGCGCATAATTTTGGAATTTCAATACCGGCTTCCATCGAAGCACGCATGATCGAAGTGCCTTCCGGCACACTGACCGGCTTGCCATCGACAATCAGCGTAACCTGCTTTTCAGCCTTTGATTCCGGCGTGCCGTAGTCGATTTCGTGAATCAGACCCATGGCTCAACCTCCCAAACCGTCAAACATGCGCTCAAAAATGGCGCGCTCATCAAAACGAATATACATTTATTCCGCCGCTTCCCGCATTGGTGCGGGCCTGAAATCTTCGGGGAAATGAGTCAGCGCGCTCATCACCGGATAGGGGGTAAAGCCACCCAGCGCACACAGCGAACCAAACTTCATCGTCTGGCAAAGATCGGTCACCAGATCAATTTGCGCCTCCGGTGCATCGCCAGCAATCAGCCTGTCAAGAACCTCGACACCGCGGGTGGAGCCGACACGGCAGGGCGTGCACTTGCCACAGCTTTCAATGGCGCAGAACTCCATGGCAAAGCGCGCCTGTTTCAGCATGTCGGCGCTGTCATCGAAAACAACAATCCCGGCATGGCCAATCAGCCCGTCCTTGGCCGCAAAGGCCTCATAATCAAAGGGCGTATCAAACAGGGCGCGCGGGAAATAGGCGCCCAGCGGGCCGCCGACCTGCACAGCCTTGACCGGGCGACCGGTTAATGTACCGCCGCCAATCTCATCAACAATTTCACCCAGCGTCAGGCCAAAGCCTGCCTCAAACAGGCCGCCATAGCGGATATTTCCGGCAATCTGGATGGGAATGGTGCCACGTGAGCGGCCCATGCCGAAATCCTTGTAATAGGCGGCGCCCTTGTCAAGAATAACCGGCACCGAGGCCAGGCTGATAACATTGTTGATCACGGTGGGCTTGCCAAACAGGCCCTTATGGGCAGGCAATGGCGGCTTGGCGCGAACCTGGCCACGCTTGCCTTCCAGACTGTCGAGCAAGGCGGTTTCCTCACCGCAGACATAGGCACCCGCACCCTCACGCACCTCCATGTCGAAGGCACGGCCGGAGCCAAGCACATCCGCCCCCAATATCCCGGCCTTGCGCGCAATTTCCAGCGCCCGGCGCATGATGGCAATCGCATGTGGATATTCCGAGCGGGTGTAGATGTAGCCCTTGGTGGCCCCGGTCGCCAGACCGGCGATTATCATGCCCTCAACCAGCACGAAGGGGTCGCCTTCCATGATCATGCGGTCGGCAAATGTGCCTGAATCGCCCTCATCGGCATTGCAGACAATATATTTTTGCGCATCATTTGTGTCGAGAACGGTCTTCCATTTGATGCCGGTGGGAAAACCTGCCCCGCCGCGCCCACGCAAGCCCGATTCAGTTACCTGCGCCACTACTTCGTCCGGTGTCAGGCCAATGGCCTTGCGCAAACCGGCAAGCCCGCCATGGCGCTCATAATCTTTCAGCGAAAGCGGGTCGATAATGCCGCAACGGGCAAAGGTCAGGCGGGTCTGACGGGCCAAAAAAGGAATTTTTTCCGGATCACCCAGCGCCAGTTCATGCGCGCCACCGGAAAGGAAATCGGCCTCAAACAGGCTTTTGACCTGCGACGCCTTTACCGGGCCATAGGCCAGGCGGCCTGTTTTACTTTCAACCTCAACCATTGGTTCAAGGAAATAGGCGCCGCGCGAACCGTTGCGCACGATTTTTGCGTCCACGCCGCGTGCCGCCAATTCGCCAGCCATCGCCAGCGCCACCTTGTCAGCGCCCAGCGCCAGCGCGCCTGAATCGCCGGGGATATAGATGATGGTGGTCATGCCCGCACCTCTGCAACGATTTCTGCAATGGCCTCGGCATCGACACGGCCAATGACCTCGCCGTCAAGCATGGCGGCAGGCGAACAGGCGCACATGCCAAGGCAATAGACCGGCTCCAATGTCACACGTCCGTCTGGCGTTGTCTGGTGAAAATCAATGCCCAGCGCCTGCTTTAATCCGGCAGCAACGGCATCAGAACCCATGGACTGGCACGATTCCGCCAGACAGACCTTCAAGACATGCCTGCCCGCCGGTTCCTTGCGAAAATCATGATAGAAGGAAACAACGCCATACACTTCAGCGCGCGACAGGTTGAGGGCATTGGCAATAATGGGCAGCACGTCCTGCGGCACATGGCCAAACTCTCGCTGCACCGCATGCAAAATAGGCAGCAGCGGACCTTCCATGCCCTTCATGTCATCAATAATCGAGACGATATGCGCCTCGGTTTCTGTATTTGCGCCCTGCACAGCCATGCAGCGCCCTCCTCAAACAAACGCGATCTCTCGCTAAAACGCTATGCAACCAGAGAATAACGCTTTGATCAATAAAGCACTTCCGTGAAACGATAGAATATTTCTATCAAGCCAGTTGCAGCTTTAATATTATCATCCCGATCAGGCGCCAAAATCTCTTGCCAGCGTCATTGCCTCGTCCAGTAGCGCCGAAACCAGCGGCGTGTGCGGCATATGCGGTCCGGCTACAAGACCGACCGCATGGCTGGCATCCGGCTCGATGATCGGAACGGCGCGGATCGGCTCGGCAAAACCAAAAGCCTCGATAAGCGTAACCGGCATGATTGATGACCATTTTCCGGTGCGGATATGCGAAAACAGCACAATCATGGAATTGCTTTCCAGCGTCGGGCGCAATTGGACACCGGCCTGCGCCAGATGCTGATCGATGATGCGCCGGTTTTGCATGTCAGGGGTCAGCAGGCACAAGGGTTGACGGCTGACATCTTCCCAGGTCACCGTGTCACGACCAGCCAGTTCATTATCGCTGGAGGTGATCAGTTGATAGCGTTCCTGATAAAGCGGCACGCTGGTCACGCGCCCCAACGGCTCATTGTCGAGATAGGTAATGCCCGCATCAATTTCAAAATTGCCGAGCAATGACAGAATCTCGATTGAAGTGCGCGACAGGATCGAGAAGGTGACGCCGGGGTGTTTTTGGCGAAACGGCGTGGTCAGACGCGGCATCATGGCCAGCGCTGTGGGGATGGCGGCAATGCGGATGCGGCCCGACAGGCCATGACGGGCAGCGCGCATTTCTTCACGCATGGCGTGAGCGTCGCCCACAATACGCCGCGCCCAGCCTAAAACCTGCTCACCTTCCAGGGTCAACCCCTGAAAGCGCGAGCCGCGCTTGACCAGCATCACGCCAAGCTGATCCTCAAGCTGCTTGATTGCTGCCGAAAGCGTGGGCTGGGTAACACCGCACACTTCGGCAGCGCGACCAAAATGCTCTTCGCGGGCAAGGGCAATGAAGAATTCCAGCTTGTCGATCATGTGATCCGGGTCTGTGCAGCTAATCTGACTTTATCTTATCTCAAAATCTTGTCCCAAAAGCCTGTCATTTTTCAGGGTTATGGCCCAAATTCGGAAATTTTATTTGACCATGCAAGTCATGGCTCTGGCTCTACATTTCAACCGGTAACAGGCTTGAACAAGACACCACCGGCATGATGACGCAGGCACGGGCGCTTGGAGCAAAGCAATTTTTGCAGTATTCCAGACAGGCTACCGGTAGCAGGCCCAGGCATGAGGTATGATCTATGTCCGTCACCAAGGAAGTTGTCACCGAGCAATTAAAAAGCATCAGCGGGCCGGATTTTTCCGGCAATATTGTCGATCTAGGCATGGTCTCCGAAATTTTCATCGCCAATGACAAGGTGTTTTTTTCGATCACCGTTCCGGCCGAACGCGCCGACCATATGGAGCCGATGCGGGCGGCAGCCGAACGGGTGGTCAAGGCCATTCCCGGCGTGACCGGGGCCGTGGTTTCGCTCACCGCTGAAAAGAAGGGCGGCGGCATGGAAACGGCGGCTCCGCCGCGCCCCGCCCCGCCCCGCTCCACAACTGTCCACTCCGCAGCACCGCAACCGGCGCGCCATTCCCCTCCGCCCCGTCGCCAGCCTGCGCCAGCCTCGCAAAGCTCAGGCAAGCGCGGCGTTCCCGGCATCGACGCCATTATTGCAGTTGCCTCCGGCAAGGGTGGCGTTGGCAAATCAACCACCTCGGTCAATCTGGCGCTCGGCCTTGCCGCCAACGGGCTGAAAGTCGGCATTCTGGATGCCGATATATATGGCCCTTCCATGCCAAGGCTGCTCGGCCTGAAAGCCCGACCGGAAACCACTGACGGCAAGACGCTGCGCCCCTTGCAAAGCTATGGTCTCAAAGTCATGTCGATGGGGTTTCTGGTCGATGAGGAAACACCGATGATCTGGCGCGGCCCCATGGTGGTCTCGGCACTGACCCAGATGCTGCGCGAAGTCGACTGGGGCCATCTTGATGTGCTGGTGGTGGACATGCCGCCCGGCACTGGTGATGCCCAGTTGACCATGGCCCAGCAAGTGCCGCTGGCAGGTGCGGTCATCGTCTCCACGCCGCAGGACCTTGCCCTGATCGACGCCCGCAAGGGCCTTAACATGTTCAAGAAGGTCGATGTGCCGCTTCTTGGTATTATTGAAAATATGAGCTATTTCATCGCCCCGGATACGGGCAACCGCTACGATATTTTTGGTCATGGCGGTGCAAAGCGTGAAGCTGAACGGCTTGGCGTTCCCTTCCTTGGCGAAGTGCCGCTGGAAATGGGTATTCGCGAAAGCTCCGATGGCGGGCAGCCGGTCACGGTCAGCCACCCGGAGGGACAGGAAGCGCGCATCTATCGCGATATTGCTGCAAAAGTCTGGACACGCCTTCAGGAAGAAAAAAGCGGCAGCGGGCCATCAATCGTGTTTGAATAATTTTTTCAAATCCCGGTTCCAGAGCACTTTGTGCGTGCAGGCGGGACCATCTGTACTCACAAAAGGATCCAGAGCCGGAACCTGCTGATTTGCTGCTTTTATGCAACGCCGGCAGCCTTGTGTGCTCATACGGCCCACAGGGCCTCGACTTAGGGTCAGGACCTGTTAATTTGATCAGAATGGCGCTTGAAACGGCAAGAAAATGCAAGGAGAAGTCCAATGGTCGATATGTTTTTATCGACCGAGGGCTTCGACGTGGCAGTTTGAAGCCGTTTCAGCGTCCTTTGGATGTGGTTCATTTGGTCGGCAACAGCGTCGAAAAGCCTTGAAAATGTTCACATTTCCTGCGCCTTTTCTTCTTGTATCCAACCAAATAACCTCACACCATTCTAAACAAATTAGCAGGTCCTGACCCTAACAGTCCATTTTTATAATTTGGACCGCATCTGTTTACTGGCGGCACTTATGAAAAAGCTTATTCTTCTTGCAATCGCCCTGCTGGCGGCCGCCACTGCCTTGCCGGTGCGGGCTGCAACTCTGGTGCCACCGGGCAATCGTTCCATTGAACAACCGCCGGTTCCGGGCGCCTCTGCCCGGCGCACTCAGGCCATGAACACCACATATCAGGCCAAATATCGTAAAATCTACGCCTTGCTGAAAAATGACGCCGCCTTGCGCAGCAAAATCCAGCAGGTGTCTGCAACCTATGGCATTGACCCGATCCATATGGTTGGCGCCATTGTTGGTGAGCATACCTATAATGTCGATGCCTATGACCGGCTGCAGACCTATTATGTCAAAGCCGTTTCCTATCTCTCCAGCCGCCTCACCTTTTCCTATCAGGGCGAAAATGTTTCCGACTTTGTCGAGCGCCCGGAATTTTCATCCTGTAAAGAAAAAACCAGCAGCTATGAGTTGTGGCAATGCCGCGAACAGGTCTGGAATCGCTCCTTTCGTGGCAAGACGGTAGGCACAACCCGCTTTCCCGATGATCGTTTCGGCGCAACCTTCTTCCAGCCGCTCTATGCCGGTCAGACCTTTGGCCTTGGTCAGTTAAACCCGCTGACTGCCCTGCAAATGAGCGACATGGTCAACAAGATTTCCAACCTGCCCAAACTTGATGCGCGCAATCCCAATCAGGTTTACAAAACCATCATGGATCCTGACCTGACCCTTCCTTATGTGGCCGCAACACTGCGCAATTCGATTGCCGCCTATAAGAAAATTGCAGATTTTGATATTTCCGGCAATCCGGGCATTACCGCCACTCTTTACAATGTCGGAAACCCGGAAGCGCGGGCACAGGTGTTGAAGGCCGAAAATGCGAAGCGTGCGGCGACCCGGACACCGCTGCTGTTGCCGCAGGAAAATTATTATGGCTGGCTGGTCAATGACAAGCTGGATGAATTGAAGGCTTTGTTTTAAGCATTTTACAGCCAGATAGTCTTATCTGGCGTCGCATAAATGCGGCAATAACAAGAGTAAATATTTTTCAGCCAGACAGTTTTATCTGGTGTCGTACAAATGCAGCAATAACAAGAGTAAATATTTTTCAGCCTGGCTCATAATCTTGCACGGGTGCTGCGAGGGGTTGCCAGCAACAGGCTGGTTTCGCTGCCGGTAATACCCGGAATCAATCGGATACGGCGTAAAACCTCATCAAAACTGGTGAGTGTGCTGGTGGCAAGCTCAACCACCAGATCCCAGCGGCCATTGGTGGTATGAATGGCTGAAACCTCAGAAAATCCGCCAAGGGCGCGCACCACCTTGTCTGCGGCCTGACCTTCGACATCAATCATCATGATGCCACGCACCGATTGATCAAAAGCATCCGCCCGCAAAATGACGGTATAGCCGATGATTTCATCCTGTTGTTCCAGCCGCAGGATGCGGGTGCGAATTGTTGCCCGTGACACCCCCAAATCCATTGCAAGATCAGAAATTGAACGCCGGGCGTCATGGCGCAGAAGTGTGACCAGGCTTTTGTCGAGATCATCCATTTTATCATTTCGTCAGATTGGCATATCAGATTGGCAAGTAATATCATTTAATTTGCCAATTTAAAGCATTCACATCGCCACCGCCTGGCACTTCAATGGGCTTATGGGTTTGATCTGGAGGAAGGCATTGCGCTGCAAAATTGTAGGGGTTCCGGTACAGGATGGCGCCGGGCGCATGGGATGCGATATGGGGCCAAGTGCGCTGCGCGCTGCCGGTCTTGTTGCCACGCTTGAAGCGCTGGGTCACACCGTTGAAGATTGTGGTCAGGTACAGCGCGGTATTGTGCAGCCACAATCCCATAGCAATACGGCTTTGAAAGCCCTGCCCGAAATCAGTGCCTGGATCGCAGCAATCGCCAGCAAAGCCTATGAGGCCAGCCATGAGGCCATGCCGATTTTTCTCGGTGGGGATCATTCGATTTCGGCTGGCACATTATCGGGCGTTGCGCGGCGGGCTGCCGAAATGGCGCGCCCGCTCTTTGTGCTGTGGCTGGATGCGCACCCTGATTTCCACACGCTGGAGACAACAGCCAGCGGCAATCTGCATGGCGTTCCGCTGGCCTATGCCTGCGGATTGCCGGGCTTTTCCGGCTGTTTTCCTGATCTTCCAGTTGCTATTGATCCCTTGCATGTCTGCACTTTAGGCTTACGCAGCATTGATCCGGCCGAGCGGCGTGCTTTAAACGAAACCGGCGTTACCATTCATGACATGCGCGCCATTGATGAATATGGCATCGCCCCTTTGCTGCGTGGCTTCATTGAGCGTGTCGCCAATGCCAATGGCATGCTGCATGTCAGCCTTGATGTCGATTTTCTTGAACCATCCATTGCACCGGGTGTCGGCACCACAGTGCCCGGCGGCGCTACATTTCGCGAAGCCCATTTGGCCATGGAAATGCTGTGTGACAGCGGACTGGTGACAAGCCTTGATCTGGTTGAATTAAACCCGTTTCTGGATGAACGCGGCCGGACCGCGAGTTTGATGGTGGATCTGACAGCCAGCCTGATGGGACGCCGCATCATGGATCGTCCAACCCACAGCTATTCCGGGAGCCATTGAAATGAACATCACCACCAAACTCAATATCGTCCCGTTTGTCAGCGTCGATTCAATGATGAAACTGGTGCTGGCCATTGGCATCGAGCAATTTCTGACCGAACTGGCCCGCTATGTGGAAGAAGATTTTCTGCGCTGGGAGAGTTTTGACAAGACAGCGCGCGTTGCATCGCATTCGACCGAAGGGGTGATTGAACTGATGCCCGCCAGCGATGGCAAGATGTACGGCTTCAAATATGTCAATGGTCATCCAAAAAACATGCTTGAAGGGCTGCAAACCGTCACCGCGTTTGGTGTGCTGGCCGAAGTCGATTCCGGCTATCCTGTGCTGCTGACTGAAATGACGATCTTGACAGCTTTACGCACGGCTGTCACCTCAGCGCTGGCGGCAAAATATCTAGCCCCCAAAAATGCCCGCACCATGGCCATTATCGGCAATGGCGCACAATCTGAATTTCAGGCGCTTGCCTTCAAGGCGCTGCTGGGCATTGACCGGTTGCGGCTTTACGACATCGACAGCACGGCTTCGCATAAATGCGCTGCAAACCTGGCGAATATGGGCTTTGACATCACCATTTGCGCCAGCGGGCAAGAGGCGGTGGAAGGCGCTGAAATCATCACCACCGTCACCGCCGACAAGAAATACGCCACGATCTTGACCGATAATATGGTTGGGTCGGGTATCCACATCAATGCGGTTGGCGGTGATTGCCCCGGCAAGGTGGAACTGCATCGCGACATTCTGTTGCGATCTGATATTTTTGTCGAATACCCGCCGCAAACCCGTATTGAAGGCGAGATTCAACAGCTTGCCGATGATCATCCGGTCACAGAATTATGGCAGGTAATGGCGGGCAAGGCGAGCGGGCGCAAAAACAGCAAACAGATTACACTGTTTGACTCGGTCGGCTTTGCCACGGAAGATTTTTCAGCCCTGCGCTATGTCTATGACCAGTTGCCGAGAACCGGTTTTTACGAGGAGCTTGACCTGCTGGCCGATCCCGACGAGCCACGCGATCTGTTTGGCATGTTGCTAAGAGCCAAACAGGCCGCAAGCTAACTCTAAAGCATTTTGTGAGCACAGATGGAATCGTCTGACGTCGCAATAATGCGGCTAAAAAAGAAGCTGGAGCAGCGGAAACTGCGTTCGTTAGAACGCCCGTTATTCTAGCGCCGTTTTGGATTGAGCTCCAGATTCAGGCCAACCTTCACCCTGTCCATAGCGACAAAACTGCGGAATCGTTTCACGTTCTTGTTTGAAAAAAACAGCCTTCTGGTCATGGCCTCATAGTCACTCATGGTCTGGACGACGACCAGCAGAATAAAATCAACCTCTCCGGTTACATAATAGCACTGCTGGACCTCAGGAGCGTCGGCAAATGCGTTGCGGGTCGCATCATGCGTCTCGCCAAACTCACTGCACATCTCGACCTCAACCACAATGGTGATCTCGTGGTGAACGTGGGACGGATTAACAATGGCGACATTGGCCATGATCGTGCCGGTTTCTTCCATCCGCTTGATCCGGCGCTGCACGGCAGGCGCTGACAAGCCGATGGTTTCGGCAATCAGCCTTTGGGGCGTTTTGTTATCCTTTTGCAAAATGTCGAGTATTGCCAGATCAAAACCATCAAGCCCGCTGGCGTCATCCCTGTTCCTGTCAGTCATGCAGACTCCTCAAGCTGCACCGGGTTTAGAGCATCGGACCAAAAAGTGGAATCGGTTTTTGGATAATTCCGATGCTTCTTCAAAGAGTTAGAGCGTCCTTTGTGCGTCCGATAGGACGCACGGCGCTCTAAATGCATAAATACGGCATCTGCGAGTAAATGTTGCAAATAACTACTGAAAAAACAGCAGATTTATCATAGGAAATGAAGTAATTATCAGCGCGTTGTCAAAAATTCAAGGATATGCGCCATGCTTCTCATCAACGAACTTGCTGATCATCGCAAGAGCCTCGAAGCGGCTGATGCCGAGGTCTTGAGTGTGAAGGAGGCCAAAACGGTCCAGCATTTCCTCCAGCACCGTGCGGGTCACAAGGTCACCCCGCTCGTTTCCCTCCCAGAGCTTTCACGCAAGCTGGACATCGGCACGATCCAGATAAAGGATGAAAGCCAGCGGCTTGGCCTTGGCAGCTTCAAGGCGCTGGGTGGCTCTTATGCTGTGATCCGGCTGGTGCTTGAAGAAGCCTCCAATCGCCTCGGTCGGGCTGTTGATATTCAGGAGCTTCAGTCAGACGAGGTCAAACAGATCGCCTCGCAGATGACCGTATCTTGCGCAACCGATGGCAATCACGGGCGCTCGGTTGCCATGGGCGCTCAATTGGTGGGCGCCAAATGCGCAATCTTCGTTCACTCCGGTGTCAGCGATGAGCGCATTGCCGCCATTGCCCATTTCGGGGCCAACATGATCCGTGTGGAAGGCAATTATGACGATTCGGTTGCCGAAGCCACGCGCGTGGCCGCAGAAAACAACTGGCTCACCGTCTCCGATACATCCTGGCCGGGCTATGAGCGGATCCCCGGTCTGGTCATGCAAGGGTACACAGCGCTTCTGGGTGAAGCCTTGCAGCAGATGGGCGAACCGCCGACACATGTCTTCATACAAGCAGGCGTGGGCGGCATCGCAGCAACCGTTGCCGGGCACTTCGATATTCTGTTTGGTGATAAACGCCCGTTTTTCGTGGTGGTTGACCCCTCACGCGCAGCCTGCCTGTTTGAAAGCGCCCGGCTTGGACATGCAGTGAAAGTCGACCACAGCCAAAGCACGGTCATGGCCATGCTTGAATGCTATGAGCCTTCACTGGTCGCATGGCGGATTTTGGCCCGCACGGCTGACGCTTTCATGACAGTGGAAGATGAGGACGCTGTGAGCGCAATGAAAAAGCTTGCAAACCCGGAAGGCTCTGACCCGGCGGTGGTGGCAGGCGAGAGCGGCGGGGTGGGGCTGGCAGCTCTGATCAAGGCCGCTTCAGACACGAAAATGCGCGAGCAGCTTGGCCTTGACAGCCACTCACGTGTGTTCCTGATCAATACGGAAGGCGCAACCGACCCGAAACTCTATGAAACACTGGTTGGGGCAACCCCGGAAGCGATCGCTGCAAAGGCTTCTGCATAATCCCGGACATCCGGCCGGCTGTTAAAAAACACCGTGCATCCAACAGGATGCACGGTGTTTTATTTCTTCCCAAAACCAGATGAAGATAAATTCAAAAGCAAATCTGAAAGATCGCAGCGATCTTTATTATGCTGATTTGCGGCCAAAAAGACCTTTTAGTTTTGAGCGGATGATGGCCATGATCAATTTCAAGGCATTCAGCTCATTTGGCTTGTTTGCAACATGGGCGGCGGCCGGAGCAGCATCGGCAACCTTATCTGAAGCAGTGTCTGATGAGGCTGTGGATGGGGATGGGGATGCGTTGAGCTGCTGTTCCAGATTGAGGGCAAATTCCTTGCATATCTGCTCGGCCACTGCATCAACGATACCGCCACGTGCAAACTGCGCCAGCGACCCTGACAGCGTATAGTCAACATCGACATTGACCACCGTTGCTGCACCGCCCTTTGCCTCCTCCAGCCGGTAGACAACATTTCCCTTGGCACGTGAATTGTGGCTCTTGTCGATGCCGCTGCCAATGATTTTTCCAGTATGAGCGCTCTCATCGGCCTCAATTTCAACCTCGCCGCCAAAATCGGCCTTGACCGGCCCAAGCTTGACCGTCATCCGGCCCTTCGCCTGTGTTGGCGAAGCCTGTTCCGTCAGGGCCGCACCTGGAATGCACTGCACAATGTTGGGCAGATCCTGAAATTGCGACCACACCAGCGCAGGTGGATGGTTGACGGTAAAAACTTGCTTGAGTTGTGGCATTTTATTGTTCCTTCCAACTGGAAACAGGGTGCGGCTGGCGCTCGCACCCTGTGCTTTCTACTCCTCGGCGCCGCACCAGTCATAGATGCAAAGCGCCATGACCTTGATGGCCGTAAGATAATCGTCAATCGATACATACTCGTCATCAGCATGCATGACCGCTGTCGAACCGGGGCCGAAAATCACGGTCGGCGTCTCACCATAGCTGTTGAGGAAGCGCGTATCGGCTGCTCCCTGACGGCCGCTGATGACCGGTTGCTTGTTGGTCAGTTCGGTATATGTCTGCGACAGCAGTTCGACGATCGGATGATCGCTCGGGATCTCCGAAGCCTCGGCATCATAGCCGACAAAGCGCACCACCGGCGGATGATCCTTCATCCATTCGTCCTTGGCCGCCATTTCAGCGATCTTGTCGACCAGGCTCTGCTTGACACCCTCATGGTCTTCGCCCGGCACCGTACCGATCGATCCCTTGAGCACAGCGCTTGCCGGGAAGGCGCTTGGATAATTGCCAGCCTGAAAACTGCCGATAATGCAGGGCAGCGAGTCCAGCGCATTCGGATAAAGCGGATGCTTGACCGTGGCGACACGGTGGTCTTCCAGTTCCTGAACGGCCTTGACGACCTTGTTGCCAAGGTCAATGGCGCTGATGCCAAGATAGCGCTGCTGGATACCGGCGGGCTTGCCCTGAACGTCGATCTGAAACCAGATGCGGCCAATGCAGGCCGGTTGCACATGCAAATCACTGGTCTCGCCTGAAATGCCGGCATCGGCCTTGTAGCCGCGAATAACCGTATCAAGCGTACCGTGGCCGGAGACCTCCTCGTCGATGACGACATTGATATAGACGTCACCCTTGAGCTTGACGCCTGCCTGCCTGAGGAACTCGACCGCCAGAATATGGCTGGCAACACCGCTTTTCATATCGCAGGAGCCACGGCCATAGATGCGGCCATTCTCGATCTTGGCCGACCATGGATCATCGCTCCAGCCTTCACCATTGCCGACCGGAATTACATCGGTATGACCGTTAAGCAGGAGCGAGCGACCGCCACCCGTCCCCTTATTGATACCCACAATGTTGGGGCGGCCCTCATAGCCGCGATCCACCGGGCGATAACCGGGATGTTTTTTCAACTCCTCCCAATCCGTCTCCCACATGTCGACATCAAGCCCGATGCCCTTCATATAGTCAGCGACAAAAGCCTGAATGGCGGCCTCATCACCAGTCACGCTCGGAATCGACACCATTTTTTGCAAGAACTCGATGGCCTTGTCCCGATTGTTGTCGATCATGTCCAGAATGGCCTGGCGTTGCGTCGTCATCATTCAACTCCGTTAAATCAAGTCGCTAGAGCATTTTGCAGTCAGGCAATGCCGTCTGACATTGCAAAACCAGAGCCTAGTGGAATTTCTAAATTTGACATTCGATCTCGAGGCCGACATCAAGCGGATGTCGAATGTCAAATTCATTCCACTAAAGCGTGTCGCTTTTCTTTCAGATTCACGCGACCCGCTTTAAATCTTTATTTTTACACATGTCTTTATCTCGAAACTGGTTCTCAAGTCTCGAGAGACAGGCTTTAGATCATTCCATCGTTTCTGCAGAAACAAGAAATGTTTTATGCTACATCGTGCCAGACATCCTTCTTGTCATCGACCACATCAAACCATCATCCGCACCATGGTTTTTTTGATAGCCAGGTGATCAATCCAGCTTTTACACCTCATGATACATCATCTAATGTGGAGCAACCTCATTTGTCTACAATTTTTTTTCTATTGCATACAAACATGGATATGACTAGATTATTTATAGTGACGACCACATTCGTGTGATCAGGTCGAGCGCGACAATAAAATTTCGACAGTTCTGGAAAATTTGGACAGTTCTGGACAATTTTAGGTATTCGCCTTCGATTAAGAGGAACTGATGAGACCAACATCATTCGACTACCACCGCGCAACATCGCTTGATCATGCGCTTGAGCTTCTCCACGAGTTCGGCGAAGATGGCCGCCCCATCGCTGGCGGGCAGAGCCTGGTGCCGATGATGAATTTCCGGCTGGCCCGCCCCGCCCATCTGATCGACATCAACCGGCTGCCCCTGAGCGGGATCGAAATCGACGGGCCGGTTTTGCGTATTGGCGCGCTGACCCGGCACATCGCTTATTTCGACAATCCGCTGATCGCCCGGCATTTCCCGGCCTTCCTCGATGCCGTACATTATATCGGCCACCCAACCATCCGCCAGAACGGCTCCATCGGCGGCAGCATCTCACATGCAGATCCCACAGCCGAATTGCCCGCCGTTGCGGTGCTGCATGATGCCGATATCATCGTGCGCTCGCTTGAAGGCACGCGTGCGATCAAGGCCACCGAGTTCTTCCTCAGCGCCTATGTCACGGCACTTGAACCGGGCGAAATGGTCGTGGCGATCGAATTGCCGCTGCCACCTTCCGCCTCCACCGGCAGTTTTATCGAACAAAGCGAGCGCAGCGGCGATTTCGGCACCGCCTCGATCGGCGTCACGCTGGAATTTGCCGGCGGAAAGATCAGCAAAGCCGCCATGGTCTGCTCCGGCGCCGATCTGTTTCCAATCCGCGCCCCCGAGATCGAGGCCTTTCTCACCGGCAGGGCGCTTGCCGATCCTGCGGCGGCTGAGGCCGGACAGCAATTTGCTGCATCCATAGATCCGGCTGATGACCATATCGTTTCAGCCAGCTATCGCCGCGGGCTGATTGCTGAACTCACACGCCGCGCCATCGAGGCGGCCTGCACGAGGGCGCTGGACAAATCATGATCGACATTACCCTTGAAGTGAATGGCGTGAGCAAGACGCTCAGCGTTGAGCCCCGGAAATTGCTGGCCGATGTCCTGCGTCAGGATTTTGGCATGTCCGGGGTGCATATTGGCTGCGCCCATGGGGCCTGCGGCTGCTGCACAGTCCATCTTGACGGTACGCCGCGCCTGTCTTGCCTCACCTTTGCCGTGCAATGTGACGGCAGCTCCATCCGCACCGTCGAAGCTCTTGGCGGAACGGGCGCTGATCATGTTCTGCAACAGGCCTTCAAGAGTGAACATGGTCTGCAATGCGGCTACTGCACCCCCGGCTTCCTGATGACATTGGCGCCTTTCGTTGCCGAAATGGTTGAGCAAAAGCGCGTGCCCGACGACGGGGAAATCAGGGAGGCGATGAGCGGCAATATCTGCCGTTGCACCGGCTATCATGGCATTGTTGCCGCCGTTCGCAAGGCGGTTACTGTCGAGCTTGAAGCGGGAGCGGCATGAAATGAAGGCGGATCGACCCAAATTTATCGGCGCACGCATCCAGCGCTTTGAAGACATAAGGCTGCTTTCGGGTACAGCCCGTTACATTGCTGACATCAGCCTGCCCAACATGCTGCATCTGAATTTTGTGCGAGCTGAAACCGCACATGCCGATATTCTTGAAATCGACAGTTCGGCGCTGGCTGATCTTGATTATCCGACATGGGTATTCACCGGCAAGGACACAGCCGGACTGTCGATGAAAGCGCATCAGGACGTTCCTGAGATGCAATATTCCGAACAGCCCTTTCTGGCTGAAGGCAAGGTAAGATTTGTTGGCGAACCCGTGGCCGTTGTTCTGGCCGAGGACGCCTACAAGGCCGAGGATGCTGCCGAACTGGTTTTTGTCGATTATGACATGCTGCCCGTCATCGGAACCATGGAGCAAGCCCGCGATCCATCGCTGCCAACCTTGTTTGATGGCTGGAACGGGAATGTCATCGTCGAGCGCCAGATGAAGGGTGGCGATCTGGAAGCCGCCAGGCAAGCGGCCGCCCATATCATCAAGCGCACCTACAGAACGCAGCGTCAGGCAGGCGTGCCGATGGAAGGGCGCGGCGTCGTCGCCAACTACAATCCTGCCGACCGGGTTTTGACCGTCTGGTCGTCAACCCAGATGCCGCATCTGGTGCGCACCTATATTTCCGAGGAACTCGGTCTGCCCGAATCCCGGATCCGCGTGGTTGCGCCTGATGTCGGCGGCGGTTTTGGGGTCAAGGGTCAAGTCTATGCCGACGAGATCCTGATTGCATGGCTGGCCATGAAGACCGGCCGCCCGATTAAATGGATTGAGGATCGACGCGAACATCTGATCGCTTCCATCCATGCCCGTGACCACGAGCATACGCTGGAGGCCTATGTTTCTGCAGATGGCCGCCTGCTTGGGCTGAAGGCTGACATTACGGTCGATAATGGCGCCTATTCCACCTATCCTTTCACCTCTGCGGGTGAACCTGGCATGGTCGGAAAAGTTCTTCCCGGCCCTTATGATTTTCAGGCCTATGAGGCGACATTCCGGGCGGTGGCGACCAATAAATGCGCCATTGGAACCTATCGCGGTGTCGCACGGCCCTCTGCCGTATTCTCGCAAGAGCGGCTGATGGATGACATTGCCGTGGAACTGGGAATGGACCCCTTTGAATTCCGGCTCAAAAACATTATCCGCACATTTCCCTACAAGAATGTTCTTGGCTTCAGCTATGATGAAGGCTCTTATGCCCAATCGCTGGAACAGATGCAGGCGCTGCTGGTCGATGACATTGCTCAGGCAGCCGCTTCACACAACTCCTCTACCAAACGTATCGGCGTCGGCATTGCCTGTTTCATCGAGCAGACAGCACATGGTACACCCGATTTCACGCGCCGCCGCACCCCCATCGAGACCGGCTATATAGCCGCACGGCTCGATATGTCGCCAGACGGGGAAGTCACGATTGATCTGGGCCTGCAAAACCATGGACAGGGCCTTGAAACAACCATGGCGCAGGTCGCTGCCGACGCGCTCGGCATCAGGCCGGAAAATGTCTATGTCCGCCATGGCGACACCATGACCACCCCTTATTCCGTCGGCACCTGGGGCAGCCGCGGCGGCGCACTTGGTGGTGGAGCAGTACATGTGGCCGCCACTCAGATTGCCGACAAATTGCGCTTGATTGCCGCTCATCTGCTGCAAGCCAAACCTGAGCAGATCGAACTGGCCGACGGGCGGGCTTCGGTTCAGGGCAATCCCGGCAACTTCATCGAGATCAGCAAGCTTGCCCGCATTGCACAGCGCAATGTCGAGCAGATGCCGGAAGGAATGACGCCGGGCCTGGAAGCCCATGCCAGCGTCGATGGACCACGCGATGGCACCTATGCCAATGCCGTTCATGCCGCAGTGGTCGAAATCGACATCCTGACCTGCAAGATGAAATTGCGGCGCTTTGTTGTCGTCGAGGATTGCGGCACCATTCTCAATCCATTGGTGGTGGACGGTCAGGTGCGCGGCGGTGTGGTTCAGGGCATTGGTTCGGCCATGCTGGAGCATTTCATCTATGATAGCGAGTGCCAGCCCCTGACCACCAATTTTGCCGATTATCTGATGCCGCTGGCGCCGGAAATCCCGAATATCGAGGTCCACCACATTGAAACACCAACCACACTGACACCGCTTGGCGCCAAGGGGCTTGGTGAAGGTGGCGCAATCGGTCCGGCAGCAGCCATTGCCAATGCTGTAGCCAATGCGCTTGGCGTTGGCGTGGCCGAAACACCGCTCAACAGCAATGCCCTGTGGAAACTGTCTGAACATATCCGCAAGGCAGAATAAACTCTTTTTTCTAAAGCGTGTTGCGATCTTTCAGATTCACGTAACCCGCTTTAAGCCTTTGTTTTTACGCATGTCTTTATCTCGATAACTGGTTCTCAAATCTCGAGAGACAGGCTTTAAAAAAACCGGCAAAGATAAAAAATCTTTGCCGGTTTTTTAGAGCGCCGTGCGTCCTGTCGGACGCACAAAGGACGCTCTAACTCTTTGAATGAGCATCGGAATTATCCAAAAACCGATTCCACTTTTTGGTCC
Organism: Aquamicrobium segne; assembly: GCF_042656785.1. Classification (NCBI taxonomy): domain Bacteria; kingdom Pseudomonadati; phylum Pseudomonadota; class Alphaproteobacteria; order Hyphomicrobiales; family Phyllobacteriaceae; genus Aquamicrobium; species Aquamicrobium segne. Next base: position 55,410 of record NZ_JBHSLL010000010.1, on the reverse strand, counting down.
GATGCTCTAGTTTATGAATCTCGCAAGAGCATTTTGTAATCAGATAAAAAATCTATTCCAGAATCTCGCTCTCCAGCGCCAGCAGGACATCGGCAGCGGTTCCAGCCAGCAGGTCAACATGCTGGCGCATCAGGCTATGGGCCGTATCTTCATCGCCTGCGGTAATTGCATCCGTGATGCGGTTGTGTTCACCAACCGATTTCTGCATCCGCCGCGGCTGAGTGGTGATGTGGCGACGATAAGCATTAAGCCGGTTACGCAGCTTGCGGCTTTCCTCCTGAAGGAATTCATTACGGGCGCCCTGAAAGATCATGTCGTGAAACCTGGTGTTGGCGGCATAGAACCCGTCATAGTCCTCCGCCTCTGCCCGCATTTCACATTCCGCATTCCAGCTCCGCATTTCAGCAATCTCGGCTGTCGTCATGCGCCTGGCTGAAAGCCTGGCTGAAAGCCCTTCATATTCTGCCATCACCTGAAACATCTGGATCAGTTCGGTCGTCGTCAGGGACTTCACCGTCGCACCCTGATTTTTACGGATATCAATCAGGCCACTCGATGCAAGATGGCGCAGCGCCTCGCGAACCGGAGTGCGCGAGACATCGAAGCGGCGGGCCAGCGACTGCTCGTCAAGCCGCTCGCCCGGCTTGAGCACGCTGTTTAGAATGTCGCTTTCCAAAAGCCTGATCAGGCTGTCAGCAGACAGCCTCGGCTCTTTTACACTATCCATAATTCCGCTCACTGCTATTGCCATCTCTCAGATTGTCTGCATCCCGGTGTCAGGCTTGTTGCAAGCGTTGCGTCAATGATTACTGTTTGACGGTTATCACCAGACACATGCTTTGTTCTTTGCCCTCATTGATCGTGTAATGGGGATCACCCGGCTCAAACAAGACCGCCTCACCCTTTATCAGGGTAAAGCGCTCCGTACCGGTATCGAAGGTCATCTGTCCCTCTAACACATAAAACACCTGCGACCAGTCATCATGATGATGAAGCTCGCCACCGCCGCCAACCGGCGCCTTCGACACTTGCACAGAAAAATTGCTACCGGCAAACGGCACAATGTCAAGCACGTTAAGACCACCAAAATGGGCTGGTGGTGTGATCCCGGTGGCGTCGCCATTCTTCCAGATATTCATGTTATATCCTTGAATTTACCTGTCAGTGCCTGTCTTGCTTTCATGGAAACAGACGCAATGCACTTTCTATTGCTTGAACAATATCGGGCTGCCCCAGATATTTCATCCGACACAGCCCAAATGCGTTAGGAAATATATTCCATATAAGGGCTGATAACGCTGCGCACCGGCACCTGAATGATTGCCGGTTTGCCACTGGCAATCGCATCGCTCAGCGCCGTCTCGATCTCTTTGGCATCACGGGCAAAATAGCCGCGCCCCCCCAGCCCTTCCGCAACCTTCGTCCAGTCCCGGCGCGGCAGGTTCATCTCATAGGTTTCACCAAAGCTGCGCTCCTGTGGCAGGGCGATTGCCCCCCACATCTCATCGTCGAGCACGACGACGATGAAAGCGCGGCCATAGCGCTCGGCAGTATCGAGTTCAGCAACATGGAAGCCCACGCCACCATCACCGACAAAAACAACCACAGGGGCTTGATGATCGGCAAAACTGGCGCCTGCACCATAAGGCACCTCAGCACCAAGCGCACCCGACTGGCCCGCGCGCAGATAGCGACCCGGTGCAGAAATACGCAAACGTGCATCTGCCCAGAAGTCGATATTGCCATGCGAGGTCACGTAGATGGTATTGTCCGGGGCAGCATTGCTGACCGCATCAACAGCCGCGATTGGATGCAGTCCGGCGGCATCGCCCTCACCAAGCTGGGCGGTCCACTCCTTGCTCCAGTCTGCAACAAGCCCGTCGCTCCAGACCTTGTCCGTGTTCAGAACCGGCAGTTCAGCCAGCAATTCGACAAATGCTGAAGGGGTGGCGTTAATGGCAAGGTCTGCGCGCTTGTTGCGATGCAATAACTCCTGATCCGAACACACCTGAACAATGCGTGTATCTGCGCCGACCGTATCACCGAATTCCAGATCGAACTCGAAATGATGACCCAGAAGCAGAATGCAATCCGCTTCATCCATGGCGCGCCGCAAGGTGGCGTTGCACGGCGCATAGGCTGGTCCCATCCAGCGCGGATGATGCTCATCGACAATGCCGCGCGCCAGACGCAGCGTGGCAAAGGCCAGATCATGCTTCTCGATCGCCTCAACCAGACGCTGCGAACGATTGAAGAACAGTTCATCGCCAAGGATCAGCAGCGGCTTCCTCGACTGCGCCAGCAACTGGCGCGCCTGATCTGCATCGGCAGCCATTATGCCCGGCGCACCCGGCAGCGGCGGGCAGGTGGCAATGGTCTCATTGTCCAGCAGCTTCGACAATATATCGGTTGGCACCTCCAGAAACACCGGTCCCGGACGGCCCGCCCACATATTGCGCCAGGCCATATCGAGATATTCCTGCAACCGGTTCGGATCGGTACAGCGCGCCGCCCATTTGGTTACATTCTTCATGATCGGCAGCACATCATAGGCCATGCCGGCGCCGCGCTCAGCCGAACTTGTTCCTGCCTGTGCGCCAATAATGATGACGGGTGTGCCAGCCAGGCTGGAAACCAGTCCCGGCGTTACCGTATTGGTGACGCCCGGTCCCAATGTGACAACAGCAGCGCCCGCCTTGCCGGTCACACGCGATTGCGCCTCTGCCATGAAACAGGCGGCCGACTCATGGCGGGCATGAATCAGCGGCAAACCCTGAAGCGCACAGGCGCGATAAATCGAGTTGATCGGGCCGCCAGAGACTGAAAACACATTCTCGACACCGGCACTCTTCAGCCAGGAAACAATGGCTGCTCCGCCATCCATGCCATCATTTTTAAGGGGCTTGTTATCAGTATGCACGAGACTTTCCTCCGTCGAGGGCGATGGCCGTTCCGGTTATGAAACCGGCACGCTCGGATGCGAGCATGGCAACCATTGCGCCAAAATCATCTGGGTTACCAAACTTTCCAGCAGGCACTTCCTCAAGCCACAGCGCCTCAGCGGCGGCACGGTCGAGGCCTTCAATTTCCATGCTGGATTGAACAAGATATTCCATGCGATCGGTCGCAAACGGCCCCGGACACAGGCAGTTGACCATGATCCCTTCATGCGCAAACTCAATCGACAGCGACTTTGCCAGACCCACAACGGCAAGACGCACCGAATCCGACAGCACCATATTGGGCTGAACGACCTTCACCCCAACCGTGGTGACGAAGATGATGCGGCCCCATTTTCCGGCCTGCATGTGTGGCAGCACAGCATGTGAAAGATCAACCAGCGGCAGCAGGCTTTCATTGAGCGCCTGCTCCCAGCCTTCGCGGGGAACGCTCAGGAAAGGGCCAGCCGCCGGGCCGCCGGTATTGCCGACAAAAATATCCAGCCCGCCAAAGTTTTCCACCACCTCGTCCACTGCCGAGTTGAGTGTGGAGCGATCGCTCAGATCCATTTTCACGGCAATGGCATCGGCAGCACCAGCCTGTTTCAACTCGCTCAGGAGTTCCTGCATCGCCGCCGTATCGCGACCGGCAACAGCCACGCGCGCGCCTTCGCCAGCAAGCGCAAGAGCAGAAGCCCGCCCCAAACCACGTGACGCTGCAGTCACAAGTGCGCGTCGACCCGTCAAGCCAAGTTCCATCTGGCAAATACTCCCCACTCTAAGACTTATTCTCGCTACCAATGTGCGGGCATATTGTCAATTTGTGTAGACAATTTTTTTTGATTTGCATACAATAATGAATGATTAGCAATGTCACATCGTATCAAATGCCTCAACCACCGGAGACTAAAGTCGTGAGTCAACATCCCCTTATTCCCATCGTCGTCGGCAACAAGGTCTTGTATGAAGGCTCGGACGGTGTGGGCCAGTCCATCAATCCTGCCACCGGTCAGGTGGTGGCGGAATTTGCACGTGCCGGGGCTGCCGAAGTCGAGATGGCGGTGGCTGCCGCACGCAAAGCTTTTGATGATGGCCCATGGCAGCGCATGCGCCCCTTCGAGCGGGGCCGGATCTTGCACCGCATCGGCGAATTGATGCTTCAAAAGCGCGACGAGATCGCACGCATGGAGAGCATGGACAGCGGCAAGCCGCTGCGCGATTCTTATTGGGAAGTTGACTGTTCGGCCCGGTTTTTCGAATTTTATGGCGGCGCAGCAGACAAGCTCCACGGCGCTTCGATCCCGCTTGGGCCCAACTGGTCGGACTGGACCGTCAAGGAGCCGGTTGGCGTCAGCCTGCATATCATTCCGTGGAACTACCCGTTTCAGCTCATTGCCCGCGGCGTAGCGCCAGCCCTTGCCGCCGGTTGCGCTGTCATCATCAAACCGTCAGCCGATACGCCGGTCACAGCCTATGAGTTTGTCAAAATCTGCCAAGAAGCGGGCCTGCCCGACGGGCTGGTCAATCTTGTCAATGGCCGTGGCTCTGTTGCCGGTGACATGCTGGCCAGACACAAGGGCGTTGATCAGATCACATTTACCGGCTCGGTACCGACCGGCGAGCGGGTTCTGGTTGCTGCCGCCTCACATGCCATTCCTTGCAATATGGAACTTGGCGGCAAGTCGCCCCAGATCCTGTTTGCCGATGCCGATCTGGACAAGTCGCTGCCGATCATTGCCGGTGGCTTCCTCACCCATTGCGGTCAGGTGTGCAATGCAGGCACCCGTCTGTTTGTCGAGCGCTCGATCCATGACGATATTGTGGAGAAGCTGCATAGCCGCATCAAGGCCATGACCCTGGGGGCAGGCGTTGACGATCCCGATATGGGACCGCTTATCAGCAAGACGCACAAGTCAGACGTCGAGCGTTATTACGAGGTCGCACGCAAGGAAGGCGAACTTCTTCTTGGCGCCGAATTGCCAACAGCGCCAGCCCTGGCCAATGGCGCCTTCGTGCGTCCGGGACTGGTTGTTGGGGCTGACAACACGACACAAATCGCACGTGAGGAGATTTTTGGGCCGATTTTAACCGTCATCCCGTTCGATACGGCAGAAGAGGCAATCATGGGTGCAAATGACTCACCTTTCGGTCTGGTTGCGGGCATTCATACGACCAATATCAACAAAGCGCTCGGCGTTGGTGAAAAGCTGCGGGTCGGGCAGGTCTGGGTCAATTCCTTTGGCGTCGGCCTTGATGTGGAATTCCCGTTTGGCGGTTATAAGCTTTCGGGCTTTGGCCGCGAAAAGGGGCTTGAGGCGCTCAGCGCTTACCAGCAGATCAAGAACATCGCCATCCATCACCCGCTGGCATAGCTTCTGCTTTCCTGATCGTTAATTTTTAAAAGCGCCGTGCATCCTGCTGGACGCACGGCGCTTTTATTATTTTGAAACATTTCATCCGTTTTTCATGAAAACATGAAATACTATACCGTCAGCGTCTGATTATATATGGGTCAAATGCAGTGCAAACGGAGATGAGCCGTGACCTTGTCCAATCGCGACCTGATCGAATTAACCGCATGGCGGCGCAAGTTGCACCAATATCCGGAAATATCGAATGAAGAAAAGATGACGGCAAAAGCCGTTGTCGACTTCCTTGCAGATACCCGGCCAGACAAACTGCTGACGGGGCTTGGCGGACATGGCGTGGCGGCAATCTACGACAGCGGCAAAGCAGGGCCAACGCTCATGTTCCGGTCGGAGCTTGACGCACTGCCCATCCAGGAAATATCGGGGGTTGCCCATTCATCGCTCATTCCCGGCAAGTCGCATATGTGTGGCCATGACGGGCATATGGCAATCCTTGCTGCTCTTGGCCGCCAGCTTGGCCGCTCAAGGCCCGCTCAAGGCCGGGTCGTTTTGATGTTTCAGCCAGCGGAAGAAACCGGCAATGGTGCAGCCGATGTCGTCGCCGACCCACATTTTGGCGAGATCGCAGCCAATTTTGTGTTCTCGCTCCACAATCTGCCGGGTGTGCCATTCGGCCAGGTGCGGCTCAAAACCGGTGTGGTCAACTGCGCTTCACGCGGCATGCGCATCATACTGGAAGGCAAGACCGCCCATTCATCCATGCCCGAAACCGGCATTTCGCCAATGCTGGCCGTGAGCAAACTGCTGCCGGCACTCCCCTTGCTGGGAACCGGGACATTTGCCGATGATGATTTCGGCATGCTCACCGTCACACATGTCTCGATGGGCGAAGCGGTGTTTGGTATTGCACCCGGTCGCGCCGAAGTGTGGGCAACTTTGCGCACCCGGCGCGATGATCGCATGGCCAATCTGTGTGCTTCTGCAGAAGCACTGGCCGCAGACATTGCCGGTGAACACGGCCTGTCGCTTTTATATGACTATCAGGAAATCTTCCTCGCCAGCGTCAATGCAGCGGAAGCAGTAGCGCATCTGCAACAGGCGCTCGATGATGAAGGCATCCTGCACACAGAAGACAATTTGCCAATGCGCGCCTCTGAAGATTTTGGTATATTTGGCCAAGGTACTGCGGCATCGGCCATGTTCTTCCTTGGTGCAGGCGAGCAGCATCCGGCATTACACAACCCTGATTATGATTTTCCCGATGATCTGATTGCAATCGGATCAAAAGTGTTCATGCGTCTGGTACATAATCTTTTATAGCGGGTCGCTTTTCTTTCAAATTCACGCGGGCTGATTTAAGCTTTTGTTTTTACGCATGTCTTTATCTCGATAACTGATTCTCAAGTCTCGAGAGACAGGCAAGCATTTAACCACCTGTCTGCAAAAAGCTTCAAAACCAATGCCGCGGCTTTGGCGACAGTAAGGCAAGCGCAATCATTTTAAAAAGCTGAAATATTTGATCTGGCGGGGATCAAAAAAGAATGGTGCCCAGGAGAGGACTCGAACCTCCACACCTTGCGGCACACGGACCTGAACCGTGCGCGTCTACCAATTCCGCCACCTGGGCTGATGGCGCTCATGTAAGCGGGCAAAACGGTCCTGTCAACGAGCTTTTTCGATACACTCAAGCGCAAGGAGCAAATCTGACAGATCACGACACGCTTTAAACTCAAGAGACAGGATTTTTAGAATTTGGAAGGCGGCCTATCCTTCCAACCCATACTTGGTTAATCTGGATTAACTCAGGCCACAGGATTACGATCAGGCGTTAACTGGCAGCATATATGAGCGATCAACAAAGCCCCGAAGACTGGAGACGCGAACGTGCTCTTGCAGCGCTTGCGCGCGCTATGCGCGGTGACGACGAAGACGCACCCGGAAATTTGCCCGCCAGGCAAAAAACTGCTCCCGGATCATCTGCGGCAGAAATCACCGCCCCACCACTTGAGAAAACCACGCCATCGTCTTCAAAAGACATCTGGCAAAAACATGAAGCCATTTTGCGAGCTGAAGCACGTGAAAAGGAACTGTCTGAATATCAAGACAAGTCGGAAACCTTTGACAGTGTGCCGTCAGATGCTGCTGATACGACTTTGCAGTCGCCAAAACTGCCACTGACACCTTCCATCACGCTTGCAGAGGAAGCAAAAGAAGAGCAGTTTGAAGCGCCACTGGCTTTTGTGGATTCTGCAAATGAATCTATGACTGAACCGCTCAACGAATTGCCAACTGAAAAAAACACGCCGGAAGCAGCGGCGCTGGTCAGGCCGGGCATAGCAACCTCACGGCCGCTGATCATGCGTCTCACATTGCTGGGTGCATTGACAGGCATCGCAGCCGCTTTGTTGTTGTGGAAACCCTATGGCGCAATTGCTGCATTCCTGCCGTTTGCGGGTTTGCTTTCAGGGCTTGGCGCGGGTCTTGTCGCTGCGTTGTTTCAGTCAAAAATTGTGGTAAACCCACAATCAACCACAGGCGCTGATACAGCAATTGCGCATGACCTGCATGAGCAGGTCGAACAGCCCAACCCTGTGGCGCTTGGCCATCCCCCCACAACGGATGAAATTCGCGCCAGCCTGCGCCAGTTTCGAGCAGCCACACAAGACCTCGCCCGCTCACGCACCCCGCGCTGATTTGCTTCTTTTCCAGATCCGTCTTACCCGATTAAATCACAGGGTGGCGCATCGAGGAGACTATAATGGGCAAATCCGCGTCATATATGTCTGACAGTCCAATGGGAGAACAGTATGAGCAAAATAATCGACGGCAAGAAAACAGCAGCCGAAGTGATTGAGAATGTAAAGGCGCTGGTCGCGGATCTGGCGGCAAAAGGCCATGCTGCCCCCGGTCTTGCTGTCGTGATCGTCGGTGAAGACCCGGCAAGTCAGGTTTATGTCGCCAGCAAGTCGCGTACCGCAAAAGAATGCGGCTTCCATTCCGTGCAGCACACGCTTTCCGCCGAGACGAGCGAGGAAAAACTGCTGGAACTGATTGGCGAACTGAATGCCGATTCTTCCATCCATGGCATATTGGTGCAGCTTCCGCTTCCCGGTCATATTGACAGCGGCAAGGTCATTCAGGCGATCGCACCGGAAAAAGATGTCGATGGTTTCACATTCGCCAATGTCGGCAAGCTGGGCACCGGCGAAATGCAAACAGCTTTCGTGCCCTGCACACCGGCTGGTTCCATGTTGCTGATCGAGCGGGTGCGCGGGCAAGATCTTTCCGGGCTGAATGCCGTGGTGATCGGCCGCTCCAATATTGTCGGCAAACCCATGGCCAGTCTGCTGCTTGAAGCCAATTGCACCGTCACCATTGCCCATTCCCGCACAAAAGACCTGCCAGCTCTGGCGCGCACAGCCGATATATTGGTGGCAGCGGTGGGACGGCCGGAAATGGTGAAAGGTGACTGGGTAAAACCGGGCGCAACGGTCATTGATGTCGGCATCAACCGCATTGCCGCCCCCGAAAAGGGCGAGGGCAAAACACGACTGGTTGGGGATGTCGCCTATCAGGAAGCGGCAAGCGTGGCAGGTGCAATCACCCCGGTTCCGGGTGGTGTTGGCCCCATGACCATCGCCATGCTGATGGCCAACACAATTGTCTCCGCCTATCTGGCGGCCGGACTTGCCCGCCCCCGTTTTTAGAGCATCGGACCAAAAAGTGGAATCGGTTTTTGGATAATTCCGATGCTCATTCAAAGAGTTAGAGCGTCCTTTGTGCGTCCGATAGGACGCACGGCGCTCTAATTGGCAGTCAAGCTGCCCAAAACACCTTTACCGGTTGCGGTGATGCCTCAATCACCGCCCGGATCGGCGTGACCGCATTTCCTTCCATAGCCGCTTCAAAAACAGCGCGCTTTTCCTGCCCCTCAATATGCAGCGCCAGAAAACCGGCACTGATCAGGCGCGGCATTGAAAGCGTCAGGCGTGGTTCACCTGCGCTGACTGCATCAACCGGCAAAACGACCTGCGAGCTGGCCGGATCAAGCAACAGGTCAAGCGTGCTGGCATCAGGAAAAAAGGAAGCTGTGTGGCCATCTGTGCCCATGCCAAGCACGACAACATCAAGCGGCCAGTCAAGGCCCAAAAGCTCTGCCTCAGCCCGGCTTGCTGCTGCCGCAACATTTTGCGCCGGATGATAGAGTGGCAGAAAGCGGGCGACGGCTGCTTTGTTGCGCAAAAGTTTTTCGCTGACCAAAGCCGCATTGGAGCGAGGGGAGGAGGACGGCACAAAACGCTCATCCACCAGCATCACCGTCACTTTACTCCATGCAATGGCGCGGGTTGAAAGCGTTTCAAAAAACAGCGCCGGTGTTGTGCCACCTGAAACAGCAAGCAGGGCCCCACCCCGCGATTCAATAGCGGCTGTCAGTCTTTGTGCAACAGTGTCCGCCAAAGCGGTGGCCAGTGCTTTGCGTGTTGAAAATTCAAGCCATTCACAGGTTTTTACCGACATCATCACGTACTTTCATGCCAGGTGCGCCCGTCACGCTCAATCAGAGCGATGGACGCCGATGGTCCCCAGGTGCCGGATGTATAGCCTTGTGCTTCCTGCCGGGCATTTTCCCAGGCGTCCTGAATGGGATCAATCCAGCTCCAGGCAGCCTCAACCTCATCACGGCGCATGAACAGGGTCTGGTTGCCGCGCACCACATCCATGATGAGACGCTCATAGGCATCGGGCGCCCGCTCGCGAAAAGATTCAGCAAAAGTCATATCAAGCGGAATCTGGCGCAGCCGCATTCCTCCCGGACCGGGGTCCTTAATCATGATGAACTGCTTGACCCCCTCATCAGGTTGCAGGCGAATGACAAGCTGGTTGGCAAAAATCGGCCCGGCATTTTCACCGAAAATCGAGTGCGGAATGGGTTTGAACTCAATGACGATTTCTGAAACCCGTGTGGCCATCCGTTTGCCGGTGCGCAGATAAAAGGGCACATTTGCCCAGCGCCAGTTTTCAATTTCAGCGCGGATGGCAACAAAGGTTTCGGTGCCGCTTTCCTTGCCCAGTTCCTCGACATAGCCCTTGACCGGACCATCGGCGGAGGCGCCAGCACGATATTGCCCGCGCACCGTGCGGCGAGGCGCTTCATTGTCATGGATCCGCTTGAGCGCACGCAACACTTTAAGCTTTTCGTCGCGCACCTCATCGGCATCCATGGAGGCGGGAGCTTCCATGGCAACAAGGCATAAAAGCTGGAGCAGGTGATTTTGCACCATATCGCGCAGCGCACCGGCCTTGTCATAATAGGTCAGGCGATCTTCCAGCCCCACCGTTTCAGCAACGGTAATCTGCACATGATCAATATGAGCGGAATTCCACAACGGCTCATAAAGCGCATTGGCAAAGCGCAGCGCCATCAGGTTCTGCACCGTTTCCTTGCCCAGATAATGATCGATGCGAAAAATCTGGCTTTCATGAAAATTCCGGCCCACCAGATCATTCAGTTCGCGGGCTGAAGCCAGATCTCGCCCAAGCGGCTTTTCCAGCACGATGCGGGCTGTTGGCGTAATCAGATCATGCGCTTTCAAATTGCGTGATATGTCGTCAAACAAGGCAGGCGCGACCGCCAGATAAAAAGCGCGGATGCTGGTGCTGTCAGCGATCATCGCCTTTAGGTCTTCAAAACCCTCGCCACTGACGGCATCGGCAGGGACATAAAAGAGACGGGCAAGAAACCTGTCGATTTCGGCCGGGTCGATATAGTCGGCGTCAACATGCTCTTCGATTGCCTTGCGGGCAAAGGCACGAAACTCGTCTTTGCTCATTTGTGTCCGCGACGTGCCGATAATGCGTGTCGGTTCACAAAACTGATGATCACGCTGCCGGTGGTAAAGCGAAGGCAACAGCTTGCGTTCCGACAGATCGCCGGTGCCGCCAAAAATGATGAAATCAAAAGGGTCAACAGGAATGATCTGACTGGTCATAGCGTGTCCGTGGTGGCCTTCTGTGCGCTGTTGCAGCTTGTTTTCTCTCGCAAATGGCGCTGTTACCGCCATCTAATCGATTTAACATGCCTGTGTCACAAGATTATAGTACCAGCCTTGATACAGCACTGACAGTGATAAGATCATACATGAAACAGAAAGCTGGAGCATTTTGTAAATACAGATGGAATCATCTGGTGTCATACAAATGCAGTTATAACAACAGCTTAGAGCATTCTATCTGTTTCCGACAAGATAAAAATGATCCAGTCGCTTACTGGCGTCTGGCACCAGCCTCCATTTCACGAAGCGTCTTGCGGTCGATCTTCTGCAACGGGGTCCGGGGCAATTCGGCCACGAACTCAATCGTGTCCGGAACCTTGTAACCGCCAGCATCCGCACGAACACGCGCCTTCAACTCGGCAACGAGTTTCTCATCGCCGCCGACGTCCTTTCGCAGGACAACAAACGCCTTGACGCGAGAAAAACCCTCACCATCCTCGACGCATATCGCCGCTGCTTCCTGAACGCGATGGTCACTGGTAATGGCCGCCTCGATCTCGATAGGCGAAACCCACATGCCTTTGACCTTAAAAACATCATTGGAGCGTCCGGCAAACCAGAAATAGCCATCGCTGTCGAACTGAAGCTGGTCTCCGGTATGAACCCATTCGCCCTGAAAAATCGCCTTGGTCTGGTCGAATTTGCGCCAGTAGAAAAGGCAGGCCGTACGGGATTTGACCAGACATTCACCGGGTGTATCAGGCTGGGTTATATCCTTGCCATTATCGTCTACAAGCCGGATTTCCACGCCCACCAAAGGTCGGCCAAGCGAACCGCGGCGAAAGTCCGATGGACGGTTTGCAATCCACTCATAAGTAACCTCGGACGAGCCGATACTGTCCATCAATTCATGACCAAAACGCGCATGCCACTTCTCAAAGATCTCCGGAGGCATTTTTTCGGAAGCCGTATAGACTGCCTGCAATGAGGAAAAATCAGGAGACAGGCCGATTTCATCAAAATAGGCAAGCAGCAGCTTGATGATGGTAGGCACGGTGATGAGCTTGGTCGGGCGGAAAGTTTCGATCAGCTCTGTCACCACTGCCGGCGTGGCTGGCCCGCTCGACAATATAATGGTTGCACCAAAATAAAGCGGAATCAGGACGCCCGGCCACAGACCATGGGTGAAGTATTTCTTTGAGGTCGCAAAGACCACATCGTCCTGATTATAGTACCACCAGAAACCATGGCGCTCGGGAACCAGTATGAAGTCATGCGCCAGATGAACAATACCTTTCGGGGTTCCGGTCGTTCCTCCTGAATAAAACATATACGCCATGTCATTGGCGTGGAGTTCTACAGAGCGCATTTGCGGAAAATGCCCCGCCACCAGATCCGGATAGCTCAAAACCTCGACAGCGCCGATAGGTCCGGCATCATCGGTGGCGCCATTGACGATGACCTTCTCCAGCGTTACCGGCAGCCTTTCCTGCAAGGCGCGAAGCTTGGGCAACTGTGCCGGATCGATATAGACCGCCCTGGCTCCCGTATCCTCGATAAAATAGAGAAACATATCGGGCTTGTAGAGGTCAGAAATACTGACAGGAATGAGCCCTGCCCGTATCGCGCCAAGCCAGATGGCGATGGTTTGCAGGCTGTCATTGGCAGAGACGAGAACCCGGCTTTCACGGGGAAGTCCAAGACCAATCAAGCTGTTGGCGACGCGACAGGTTTCCGCCAGCAGTTCACCATAGCTCACCCGCACGCCATCGACGATTATTGCAGTCTTGTCTTGCAGACCATTGTCGATATGCCTGTCGAGCATCAGTTGCGTCGGGCTGATATAGTCCGGAATTTCCGGATCTGACCATTCCCGCCACGCCTCGCTATAAATAAGCGAATTCATACCGTAATTTCCTCACCTGAATATATTTCCTTTCAATCGCTCCGCCCAGCCAGAGTATTTCTTGTCTCGCCGGAAGCGGCCGAAATTCTCTAAGTCTTTGTTTAACTGCATTTTGCGACGTCGAATATAAACATCTGACGCCGCACAAATGCTCTAGACGGAAACGCCGAGATAGGCCTCGCTGATCCGTGGCGCCTCCTCCAGCTCCTTCGGCGTGCCGGAAAATTGCACGCGACCTTGCGACAGGATGGTGACAGAATCTGCAAGCGACAGCGCCATTTCGGCATTCTGTTCGACCAGCAGGATCGAGGTTCCGGTTTCCTTGATCCGGGCCAGCGTGTCACTCACCTCGTTGACAATGATGGGCGCAAGCCCCTCCGACGGTTCATCCAGAACCAGAAGATCAGGCTCACCCAGCAAAGCGCGCGCGATCGACAGCATCTGCTGTTCACCGCCCGAAAGCTGCTGTCCAAGATTGTCCATCCGTTCCGAAATACGCGGGAAAATGGCCAGCACCTGATCCAGGCGCTGACTGGAGACACCACTTGCCCATACTGCCACCATCAGATGCTCGCGTACGGTCAAATTGCTGAAAATCCCCCGATTCTCCGGAACATAACCAAGCCCCAGCCTGACGATCCTATGAGTTGTCCATCCGGAAATATCCTGATTTGCAAAAACGATCCGTCCTGATCTTGCAGGGGTAAGACCAACAATCGAGCGCAGCGTGGTGGTCTTGCCTGCCCCATTGCGACCGAGCAGCGCTGTGCATTCGCCCCGCCTGACCTCAAGAGAAACGCCTTGCAGAATATGGCTATCGCCATAATAGGTATGAATGTCAGAGACTGCGAGGATCGACCCATTTGTGCCCTTGTCCGGCTCACTCATGGCGGCCTCCATCCTGATCCAGGCTTTTTCCCAGATATGCAGCCCTTACATCTTCATTCTGGCGAATTTCTTCTGGTGTGCCGGTAACAACGGCCCGTCCATAATTGAGAACGGTAATCTGGCTGCAGACGCCAAACACCACATCCATGTCATGCTCGACAAGAAGCAACGTCATCTCCTTAGGCAACTCGTTCAACAACTGCATCAACAAGGTGCGCTCGGCCGGAGACGTTCCGGCCGCCGGTTCGTCCAGCAGCAGGATTTTTGGTGAACAAGCCAGGGCCATGGCAACTTCAAGCTGGCGCTTCTGGCCATAGGAAAGCGTTTTGACTTGCCGGTCCAGAACGTCCTGAAGGTTCATCTTCTCGGCAGCAATACAGGCCTGCTCGATGATGTCCTTGAAGCTGCTGGCAGCGGCAAGAAAATTAAAGCGGGCGCGGCTGCGCGCCTGGATGGACAGCCGCAGACTTTCCAGCACGCTCAGGCCCTCAAAAAGCGTGTTCTTCTGGAATGATCTGGCCAGACCAGCTTCCGTCACCTTTTCCGGGCTCATGCCAGCGATGTTTTTGCCATCGATGGAAATGTTGCCCGATGTCGGAACAAGCCAGCCCGAAATCATATTGAAGAGTGTGGTCTTGCCTGCGCCATTGGGGCCGATGATTGCATGTCTTGCTCCGGCCTGTAACTCCAGGTCAAAGCCTTCAATAATGCGAAGCCCGCCAAAACGTTTCGTAACGTTGTTTATCTGAAGTTGTTGTGTCAACGCCGCCTCCAGAACGCCAGGACCCGTGCCGCCATACTGGACGTGAAACCGGCAATGCCACCGTTAAAGAAAGCAACCACGAACACGAACATCAGCCCGAAAATGACGAGGTAAGCATCGGTAATCGTTGACAAATAGCTCTTGAGAAGGACGTAAAACGCTGATCCCAGCAAGGGCCCGAAAAATGCCTGTGAGCCGCCGATGATGACCATCAGCAGTGCTTCACCCGACATCTGCCACGTCATGAGATGCGGATTGATGAAATAGGTATGCTGCACCCAAAGGCTGCCCGACAGTCCGGCAAGCATTCCCGAAAAAGCAAATGCAAGGCTCTTGTAGGGACTGATCCGGTAGCCGACAGCCTGAACACGTTTTTCATTCTCGCGAATGCCGATCAATACACGCCCAAACGGGCTGCGCACGACAATGCGCAGGAAAAACAGCGCGACAACGAAGCAGGCAAGCACGAAGAAATAGAAGACCTGCGCATCGCTACTGTCCAATCCGATAAATTCAAGATTGATGCGCGGAATCCGGGTCATGCCATCATCGCCGCCTGTATAGCGCGATTTTTCGGCGACGGCGTGAAAGAGCTGACCGAAGGCAAGGGTGATGAGCAGAAACTGCACACCGCGGGTGCGCACACTCAAAACACCGATAAGGCAGGAAATCACCAGACCTGCTGCAACCGCCGCAATCATGGCCAGCCAGACAGGATAGCCCCACAGCAGGCTGATGATGGCGGTGACATAAGCTCCGACGCCCAGAAAAGCGGCATGACCAAGCGAAACCAGCCCGGTATAGCCGACAAGAAGGTTGAGGCCGGATGTCAGGATCGCAAAAATCAGAATCTCGGTCAGCAGCGCCACAAAATAGGCGCCGCTCAGTAAAGGCGCGATGGTCAGGACCGCAAGACCAGGCACGGCAACAATCCAGAAGGTTCTGGATTCAGCCCGATCGGCAGCCATCGCAACCGCGCTTGTCTGCGGATCAGCTTGTTGAACTTCAGCCATGGGGCTGTTTCGGTTTTGCATGAAAACGCATTTACCTCGCGCTATAGAACTTTGGGAGCGCGGCCAAAGAAGCCTTGCGGACGAACCATCAGCATCACAGCCAGGAAGATATATGTCGTGAACATCGACAGTGCCGGCAGATAGGCCTGGGTCATGGTGTCAGCCATTCCCACAATCAGGGCGCCAATAAAGCAGCCCTTGACCGAGCCCAGCCCCCCTAAAATGACAACCACAAGCGTCGGGATCAGGATCTGCACGCCCATATTGACGTCAATCGACAGCTCGGCTCCAGCAACAACCCCCGCCAATCCGGCAAGACCACAGCCAAGCGCAAAGACCAGAGCAAACACCTTGTAGATATCAATGCCCATGGCGCGGACCATTTCACGATCATCCA
Organism: Aquamicrobium segne; assembly: GCF_042656785.1. Taxonomy (NCBI): domain Bacteria; kingdom Pseudomonadati; phylum Pseudomonadota; class Alphaproteobacteria; order Hyphomicrobiales; family Phyllobacteriaceae; genus Aquamicrobium; species Aquamicrobium segne. The sequence goes on along the minus strand of NZ_JBHSLL010000010.1, from coordinate 39,142 downwards.
CCCCGGCCCGCACCACGGCGCCGATAACAGTGCGGTCGAGAAGAACCCAGACCAGAAGACCGACAATCAGACCGAGCGCAATGATAAGCAGCCGGTAGGCCGGATAGAAGGTGCCGACATAAATGGCGCCGCGCAGCAAGTCGGGCTTTTCGATGCTGATGAAGGTAAGACCGAATGTTTCAAAGAAGATGAGATCAATCAGCCCGATTATGAAGAACAGGATACCGAATGTGAGCAGCGCCATGTCCAGATGAGCACTTCGCCCCCGGTCAATCAGGGGTTGAAGCACGAATAGCTGCAGGATAAAGCCCAGCAACATCGGCAGAAGCGGCCCGAAAGCCAGGGCGAACCAGAAACTCCCGGTAAGCTGGTAGAGCACATATCCGAAATATGCGCCCACCATATAGAAAGCCCCGTGAGCCAGATTCAGGATATCCATCAACCCGAAGATGACGGTCAAGCCGATCGCCATCAGGAAGAGCAGCATGGAAAGCTGAAGACCATTCAGCAGATTGAACAGAAAGAAAGACATCACACGAAATTATCCGACCATTCGCTGCCAATTGAGGATGAAAGAAATCTGGCTCACGAGCTGCCCTGCTACATATCGCAGCCGGGCAGGTCTTCCCCGTAAGGGGTGTGCGCGATCAGTTCGTGATGGAGCCCTTCGGGCCCCTCGACGATCCGGATCATGTAAAGCTCGTCCTGCACCGCATTATTGGACGCATTGAAACGCACCGGGCCGCGCGGATCATCCAGCTCAAGATTGCTCAGGGCCGTGATGATCTTCGCGCCGTCTTCAGGCAGTTCACCATTATTTTCCTCAATGGCGACAGCAAGCGCGTCAAAGATCGCATTGGCGTTCGTATAGCCCATTGCGTTGGAGGCGACCGGCAGGCGGTCGTACTTCTTCTTGAAGGCCTCCTTGAAGCGCTCCGATGCTTCCGTCTCCAGCGCATTCGTATAGACCGTGATCTGGACCGCATCGAGCTGGGCGCCACCCATCGCGCTCCAGAGCGCTTCGTCATAAAGCCACATATCGCCGCGCAGCGGCATGCTTTGCTTCATTGCAAAATCAGAGTGCTGCTTGACAACCTGGACAGCTTCGGAACCGGCATAGAAAGAATAGATCATCTCGGCATTGCTCTGCTGGGCGCGCAGCAATGACGGCCCCCAATCACGGGTCGAACCAAGCGGCGTCATAATTTCAAGCACGACCTCGCCGCCACCGCCTTCAAATCCACGACGGAAGCCATCGCGCATCGCATGACCGGCGGCATAATCAGGCCCCATAAAGACAGCCGTCTTCGCACCCTCACTGGCCCAATAGGCACCAGCAGCAGACTGGAGCGCATTCGCGGCAAAGGAGGTGCGGGCCACATAGGGGCTGCAATATTTCCCGGTCAGCTCGTCAGCAACGGCAAAACCGGCAACGAAGGGCACCTTTTCCTGATCCGCAAGACCGGCAAGTGCAATTCCACCACCTGAAGAGATCAAACCGCCAAAAACCGCGACGCCATCGGACTTGATGAGCTTGTTGGCTTTCTGGACGGCAACTTGCGGAGAGTTTTCGGCATCTTCGCGAATAATCTCGATCTTATGACCCGCGATCATACCCCCGCGCTCGTCATAGGCAAGCATCCAGGCATCCTCGATGTCCTTGGCCAATTGAGCAAAAACGCCGCTGAAATCGGTCAGAAGTCCAATCTTTACGACCTTCTCCTGGGCGAGACTGCCATTGGCGCTATAGCCCAGCATGCCAAGCATGGCGAGCAGACCGGCATATCTACGAAATTTCATGTTTCACTCCCTAAAACTGGTTCCCGTAATGGCAAAAGCCTAAACAGCGTAAATTGGTGCGCTTTTACTTATTTAAGAAAACACATCTGTTCTTAGTTGCATTTCCTTGTCAAGACATTTCCGGAATACTGCCCCTTGGTTCTGACAAATATGCCAATCAGCATTTGCAGAAACCGCAATCACCCCCCTCATTCCTCCAGCGAACGCGCGATGATCATGCGCTGAATATCACTTGTTCCCTCATAGATCTGGCAAACACGCGCATCGCGGAAATAACGTTCCAGCGGATAGTCGCGCAGATAGCCGTTGCCCCCCAGGGTCTGCAAACCCTTCGAGCAGACACGCTCGACCATTTCACCGGCATAAAGCTTGGCCATCGAGCTTTCACGATGAAATGACAGTCCCGCATCAATGAGCGAGGCGGCATGAAGCGTAAGATGCCGCGAAGCTTCGATTTCAGTGGCCATATCGGCCAGACGGAAACCAACCGCCTGGTGGCGAATGATCGGCTGACCGAACGAGATGCGCTCTTTGGCATAGGCCAGGGCCGCATCAAGCGCAGCCCGGGCTATGCCGTTTGCCTGGGAGGCGATACCGAGCCTGCTCTTCGACAAGAGGGCCAGCAGGATGCGATAGCCGTTTCCCTTGCCGCCCAGTATGTCATGATCGGTCAGTTCCACCTCGTCGAGAACGAGTTGCGCGGTGCCTGACGAGGTCAGGCCAAGCTTGTCCTCGACCCGGCCAATGTGCACCCCCCTGGCGGTCCGTGGCAGAAGAAAACATGTAAGCCCTTTGGGACCCGCATCGGGATCGGTACTGGCAAGCAGTATGAACAGATCCGCAAAAGCCCCGGCCGTGATCAGTTGCTTTTCGCCCGACAGCACATAGGCGCCGTTGCGGGCCCTGGCTTGCAAGCGGATATCGGCAGCGTTCGAGCCTGCATGGCTTTCCGTGATCGAAACCGCACCGATCATCTCACCTTTCAGCAATGCTGGCAGATAGCGCTGCTTTTGCTCGGCAGTGCCATGCTCGGCCAGCGGCAGGCAGGCAAGCGAATGATGGGTAGACATCACCACACCAAGCGAAGCATCCGCACGGGAGATTTCTTCAATCGCCATGCATAATGCCCGATAGCTGGCGCCTGCGCCACCTGCTTCTTGCGGCACAGCGATCGACAGCATGCCCAGTTCGCCAAGCTGGCGAAGAAGATCTCGCGGCGCTTCGCCGGTGCGGTCACGCTTTGCTGCACCCGGCGCAACCTCAGCCTCGGCAAAACGTCTGGCGACATCTTGAATCAAAAGATCATCTGTCAGGCACGCACACATCAGTCACCACCCCCCATGGCTTGAATTGCTTGCACATGGGCCAAAAATACCGGCCCGTGCATGGTGATCCGTTCAGCGTCCGGCGATGAAATCGTAAAGCACGTCACGGCAGCGCTCAGGCTGCTCGATCTGCAACAAATGGCCGGTACCCTTCATGCCGTGATAGGTATAGCCACCCTCTTGCGCGAGCGCCCGGTTTGCCGGCCCGGTCGGCGGCGCGCCATCGCCATCGGGGTCGGCGCCAACCAGAAGGGCGGGAACCTTGAGCTGTTCTGCGCTGGGCCAAAGATCAAGTGACAGGGCCTGCAGATAGATCACAGCCTCAAGTTCGCGCTGACAGGAAAGCCTGAAACCGCCTTCCGGGTCCGGCTGCAAAACCGCTTTGGCCATATCCGCACGCGCCTGAGGAAGCCATTTGGAGCTTGCCCGGGCCGCACTGTATTCTGCTTCAAGTTCATCGGGCGAGGCAAATCGGTCGCGGCGCGATGTTGCCCAATTGATGAGTTTGATCTCAAATGATTGCATCGCCTCATAAAGCGCATGGCCGCGTGGCGGGACGCTGGGCGGATCAAACAGAACCAGCTTATCGAAAGGCGAGCCCAGTTCCACTGCATTTTTCATGGCGGAACGCGATGACATCGAATGGAATATGCCAATGCTCTCGGCCTTGCCGATGCGCTGGGTAACACCCTCATAAATCGTCGTGATGTCTTGCGAGAACTGACGGTAATGATGCCCGTCGCCACCGGCTGAAGGGTTGAGGCCATGATTGCGCATGTCATAAAGCACGACATCGAAATCTGCCAGCAAAGGTTCCCAGAATATCCTGTAACCATCGACGGCAAAGCCGTTTCCATGGGTAATGAACAGACGCAGCGCACCCGGTTTGGAATAGTGACGCGCAATAATGGACGCGCCATCATTCATTTCCAAAGTAAACGTTTCAGGCTTCATGAGCAGGACCCTATTCTCAGGCTCGGGATTTGAAGTTTCAGGAAAATGACGGCCATGGATGAACCCTGGCCACCATCTGTCATCATGATCAGCCGTGCCGTGAAAACCACGACCGCAAGGTTGCCAGCGAAGCCGGTGCATTCTCCAGCACGGCAATATGACCGGCATCGGGAATCACAACATGCTCGCCTTGCGGAATTTTTGCCGCGGCTTCGGCAAGCTTGTCTGGCGGGGCGCCCTTGTCTTTGGCACCGCCCAGGAGCAGGCTCGGTACGGTAATCCTGTGCAGGTCCGGGCCATAAGAAAGCGTTTTTAGAGCCTCGCAGCAGCCTTCATGCCCGACAGGATCAGTGGTGCGGATCATTTCGCGCACCCGATCCAGAACCGGCGATTTCTTGGCCAGCGTCTCGGGGGTAAACCAGCGCTCGATGGTGGATTCAACCACACCTTCCATTCCCTTCTCACGGGCCTTATCGATGCGCGACTGGAAATAGGCGGCATATTCTGGCGGAGCGTCGGGACGTGAATCGCAGGCAACGATTGTCTGCAATCTGTCGGGATGATGGATGCCAAGACCATAGCCGATCATCCCGCCGATTGAGAGGCCAACCCAGTGGCTTTGCTTGATGCCCAACGCATCCCAGATGCCAATCACATCATTGACCAGCATCGGAAAATCGTAAGGACCGGCCACGGCCTCGCTCTTGCCATGACCGCGCTGGTCATAACGCAAAACTCGAAAATTGCTGCCAAGTTCGGCAGCAACTTCATCCCACAGGCTCAGATTGTTGGCGAGCGCATGCGACAGCGTGATCCATGGCGCGCCTTCCGGCCCTTCCACAACGCAATTGAAACTCGCGCCATTAGATTTTATCAGCATGTTCTGACCTTTTCCGATTGTGCGGACCATTATTGCTTAGAGGATTTCTTGTTTCTTTGAGAACAAATGAAATTCTCCAAGTACTTGTTTCAGAGAATTTTTTATCTCGGTTTAGCCGTATTTTGCGACGTCAGACGTAACCGTCTGACGCCGTAAAATGCGCCAGGTTCAGGAAACTGGATTTAGAGCATTTCTTGTTTTTATGGAAACGGATGAAATGCTCTAATCTCTTGTTTTAGCCGCATTTCTGCGACGCCAGACGATTCCGTCTGACTGCAAAATGCTCTAGTCTTCGGCGACGTAGTTGAGTTCTCCTGAAATCTTCAGTTCAACCAGAACGTTTTCTGCTTCAGACTCCTCGCCAAGCGTCGAACGATGCGCGATCCCCCTGGGGATGAACATCATGTCGCCGGGGCGCAGGACACGGACACCCATTTCAGTTTCCCAGCGCAGCGAACCCTTGACGCAGAAGATAATCTCATGCGCATCGGAATTGCGGTGCCAAAAACCCATATCTTCCTTGCTGCGCTTGGAAAGATCGACCTTGACGGTCGGGCCATCGTAAAGACGCAGCGGCTTGCCATCTGCAAGGCCGTAATTGGAAGGCTGGAACTTGTCGTCGAAAATATTGATGACGCGCAGCGCCTCGGCAAGCTCCAGGACCCCGCCATTGATCATCGGCGAGGCATCGCGTTGCAGGACGATATTCTTCCCATCGACGGTGATGACTTCTCTCGTGGGCATTGTTCTGGACATTGAAGCTCTCCTCATAAAGGGCCAGGGGGTTAACAGAGTGAAAAGCGGATATTTGCGTCGCGGTCGACCATGCGCCTGACCGTTCCCTCAAACATCATGTAGTTGAGATGGGCGATGACCTCACCCATGGCGAAATTGAGCTGGTGGCCATCAAGACGCCGGTTGAACAGCGGCTGCAACAAATCCGTTGCCGTTATCTCACCCCGCTCTTTCATCAGCCTGGCAAGCAAGGCGAGCCGCTCTTCATGATGCTCACGCAAGGATGCAATACGCGATTTCGCATCATGGAACGGAGCGCGATGTGAAGGCAGCACCAGGGTGTTTGAAGTTACCCTGGTATCAAGCTGTTCCAGCGACACAAGAAATTCACGCAGCGGATTGGCCAGCGGTTCCCACGGCCAGACGCTGATATTGGGTGAGATTTTGGGTAGAATCTGATCACCGGCAATCAATATGTCGTCATCGGCACAATACAGCATCGCCATCTCCGGCGAATGCCCCTGACCGGTCATGACCACCCATTCACGCTCGCCGATCACAAGCCGGTCGCCGGCATTCAGGCGTTCATGATCATCGGTCAGCTCAACGCCGGTATCATAAAGGATCGTATCGGCATGATAGAGGTCGATCAGATCGTCTGTTGCGCCATTTTGTCGGTAAAATCTGGGCGCCAGTTGAGGATCGTCGCTGTAGAGCGATTTCAACGCAACATTGGCCGCCATCCACTCAAGCTGGGTCAGTTGCGGGCGCAATCCCCAGCGCTCACAGATGAAACGGCAATTTCCAGCATGATCGGGATGAAAATGGGTAATCAAAAGCCTGGTGACCGGCCTGCCGTTCAAGACGACCTTCCACATGGCCTCAATACGCTGGCGGGTCTGGGCATCGGCAAAGCCGCAATCGATCATTGTAAAACCGTCACCGTCACGCAACAGCCACAAATTGATCTGTCTGAGACCGGAAAAAGGCACGGGAACATCAAGCCGGAAAATCCCCGGCGCCACCTCATCAACGACGCAGTCTTGCATCACTTCACCAATAGAAGCCGTCATGATGCTACCTCTGCATCAGGGACCGGCTCACCCCGCATCTCGGCTGCGGCTTCCATGATGGCGGCAATCAACCCGGCATAGCCGGTGCAGCGACAGATATGACCGCTGAGGACCTCGCGCACCTGATCCTCGCTCGGATCAGGAACACGTTCCAGAAAATCCGAAAACGACATCAAAATGCCGGGCGTGCAAAACCCGCACTGAAGCGCGTGCCGACGGCGAAACGCCCGTTGCAGCGGCGAAAGCTCGTCAATACTGTCTGCCATGCCCTCGACTGTGTCGATCACCCGTCCCTCAGCCTGCACCGCAAGCATCAGGCAGGAACGGGCGGCAACGCCGTCGATCCTGACCGTGCAGCAGCCGCAGGCGCCGTGCTCACAGCCGACATGCGTGCCGGTTGCGCCAAGCGAATAGCGAATGAAATCCGACAGCAGGGTGCGGGTGCTGGCTATGCCAGTCCTGTTTTCACCGTTGAACTGAACGGTAACAGCAACATTCTCGTCATGTTTCAGGCGGCGCATTGAAGGGTCTCCACAACAAGACTGGGCACGAGGCGACGCACGAGATCCCGCCGGAAACGTGCACTGGCATGCAGGTCGTCAAAGCCGCCGAGGTCCCAGGCAAACGTTTCGACAATGGCAGCCAGATCGCTGCTGGAAATGGTCCGGGGCACCTCGATACAGGAGGGACGGTCAGCAACACCGCCAACAGCTATTCTCAGCATCCCCGCACCCGTATCGACTATGCCGACGGAAACGATGGCGAAATCGCCATGGCGGCGGGCTACTTCGCGGAATGCAACACCCTTGGTGCCGACCCCTCGCGGGAACCGCACAGCCACCACCAGCTCATCATCGCCCCGGGCTGTCTGAAGCATGCCGGTCTGGAATTGCGCAGCCTTGAGGCGGCGCTCACCCCGCTTCGAGCGCAAGACAACCTCGCCCTGCAAAAGCGCTAGCGCCAGAGGTATTTCCGAACTCGGATCGGCATGGCAGATGGACCCGCACACCGTTCCACGATTGCGGGTCTGGAAGTGACCAACCCACGGCAAGGCACGGGCGATGAAAGGGGCTTCCTGCTCCAGATGTGGCCAGCTTAGAAATTCTGCCTGGGTCACAGCCGCGCCGACCTCGATAAAATTGTCATCGATACGTATGTTGCGCAGTTCTTCAAGGCGTGAAATGTCGATCAGCACCTTCGGCTCAACCAGCCGCAGATTGAGCATTGCCATCAGCGACTGGCCACCGGCCATGATCCTGGCGTCAGACCCATATTCGGCCAGCGCATCAAGGATATGCTGTACCGATCGGGGCTGAATGTAGGTGAACGGAACAGGTTTCATCAACGCTTCCCAAGCAGTGCACGCAACCAGGCAAACAAGCCACTGGCACGGCCCCACCCCACGACAGAAGCCGGAGCCGTATCCTCACCCGCAGAAACTTTTGCAAGCCGCTCGAAAAACTGGCCAATGACCATATCGGCGGCACGGCCAATCATGCGCCCGCCAACCGAGGCCACCTTGCCGCCAACATCGACCGAATAGGTGTAATCAATGCGGGTGCCACCGTTTTGTGCCACCATATTGATACGCCCTGAGCCTTCCGCCTTGCCCAGAGGGCCGGTCAACGTACCGCTCAGGCGGGCGCGCTCATACGGCTCAAGCTCGCTTAACCTCACATCGGCAAAGAAGCGGCCACGTATCGGCCCGACACCGAGCGAGACCTCGGCCCGGAAATGGTCAGGCTGGATCGCCTCAACCGTGTGACAGCCCGGAATGATGCGCTTGAGACTTTGTGGATCCAGCAAGGCATTCCAGACGGCAGCAGCCTCGCCCGGCACAAAAGTGCTACCATTTCCGGTAATACCGCCAGCGCTGTCTTGTTCAGCCGAACCGGCGGCAGATGCAGCCATTTCTCCGGCTGGTATTTCTTTTCCGGCAGGTGGCGGCGATTCCGGCCCGGCCATCAGTGCATTGAGACGATCAAGCGTAATCGGCAGCGGCACATCGCGCAGCGAAAGCGCATCTGCCACAGCATTGGCAATACAGACCGGCGTGCTCATGCAATTGCCTTCTGCCAGCCCCTTGGCGCCAAGCGGCGTCAGCGGCGACGGGCTTTCCATGTGCAATATTTCGAGCGCCGGCACTTCGGAAGCTGTGGGCGGCAGATATTCGGCAAATGTGCCGGTCTTCAACGCGCCGGTGCTGTCGTAAATGATCTCCTCATATAAAGCCGTGGCAAGACCCTGAACGAATGCACCGCGAATCTGCCCTTCCGCCAACAGTGGGTTGATGAGCGTTCCGGCATCATGCATCGATACATAGCGATCGACGCGCACCTGCATGCTGATCGGGTCGATCTCGACGCCACACATGTCAAAGACAAAGCCATAGGTAAGCGACGTGTTGATCTCGTCAGCGGAAGTGGGCGCAGACAATTCCGGTGGCGCCCATATGCCGGTTTCGCTCAGACCGGCCGAATCGTTTTCAGGAACCAGTACCGGCGACCAGTGGGCAGTGCCTGCCGCCCGCGCAAAAGGCATGGAATTTTCAGGATTCATGCCCGAAAAAACCCGGCCATTGGCAAAATCAATGTCGTCGGGCAAGGTGTTGAAAAGCGAAGCCGCAATACGGGCGATCTTTTCACGAATCTGCCTGGCGGCCAGATGGGCTGCTACCGCCGTTCCCGGCGAAAAACGGCAGGAATAGGAACCGGCAGCGATTGACCAGGCATCCTTTTGCGTGTCTATTTCGAGATTGACGATGATGTCATCGGGGGTCAGGCCAAGCTGGTCGGCCACAATTTGCGACAGGGCGGTCGCATGCCCCTGCCCCTGAACGGTCACATCAGCGGTCATGGAAACCGAACCGACGGCATCTACATTGATCGTGACCATCGACACGGCGCCATTTTTCGGGCCCTGCCGCTCCCGCTGCTCCTTGGTCAGGATCGTGCTGAGATAGCCCATATTCGACATGCCGGGCTCAACGATGGCGGCATAGCCGATGCCATAAATACGACCGGCCTTGCGCGCCTCATCACGACGACGCAGGAGATCCTCCAGACGCCCCTCGCCAGTGGCAATGTCGATGGCCTGCTGGTAATCGCCCGAATCATACAGCGCACCAGCGCAGGTGCGGTAGGGGAAAGCTGAAGAGGGGATCAGGTTGCGCCGGATCACATCAAGCGGGTCGAGACCAAGCTCTGCCGCAATCCGCTGCATCAGACGCTCGATCGCCAGATAAAGCTGCGGGCCGCCAAAACCGCGGATCAATCCTGCCGGCATCTTGTTCGTAACCACAACACGGTTGACGAGTTCAAGATTGGCAATGTCATAGGCACCGGTCGTCGCACCGTGCATACGATAGAGAGGGCCGGGCATCGGCGCCCGCAGATAGGCGCCATAATCTTCCAGATTGTCGAATCTGAATGCGGTAACCTTGCCATCCGCCTCAACGGCAGCCTCGATGCGGGTCAGCCGATTGGGAGCCGAACTTGCCGCCTGCAGATGTTCAAACCTGTCTTCGACCCATTTGACCGGACGGCCAGTAAGCCGCGAGGCCAGCGCCATCAGGACGATATAGGGAAAGACCGACAGCTTGATGCCGAAACTGCCTCCGCTGTCGGCAGGAATGCGCAGCCGCAGCTTGCTGCCCGGTATCCGCAGCGCTCTGGCCATTACCGGATGAGCAGAAAACGGCCCCTGAAAATTGGCAAGCACATCATAGGAACCGGAAGCCGGAAGATATTCCGCAACGACCACAAAACATTCCATCGGGGTGAAGGTGCTGCGCGGATAGTCAACATCGAGCGCGACCGTGTGCGCAGCCTGCGCAAAGGCCTGGTCCGGCTCACCATAAACGAAACGTCTGACAGAAAGCTCGTTACCACCGGCATCCGGATGAAGCAGAACTGCGTCTTCTTTCACCGCCTCGCGCGGATCAACCACCACGGGCAGCGGCTCATATTCGACCTCGACAAGATCGACACCATCCTCGGCGACATAACGGTCATCGGCAAGCACAATAGCCACAGCCTCGCCGACATAGCGCACCCGCTCGACCGCGAGCGCCCACTGATCGATAGGCTTTTTGAGCACGATCAGGAACGGATCGGAAATCGCACGAATATCCTCACCGGTCAGAACCTTGCGGACACCGGGAAGGGCGAGCGCCCGGGAGACATCGATATTTGTGATACGCGCATGGGCATGGGATGAGCGCACAATGGCGGCATGAAGCGTGGTCGCGGCCACCGGCACATCATCGGCGAACCGACCCCGGCCGGTCAGCAGGGCAGCGTCTTCCTTGCGCTCCACACTCCGTCCCACCCACCCACCAGCAGGACGGGCTTTGATAGTGGTATCCTCATACATAATTTAGAACCCTACGTGATCTAAATGTAACTATTTGATACTTAAAATGTATTTTCAAAATAACGACTGAAACACATTCCTCTAACCACAGGGACTCGATATGGGGAGATGCCTAACATCAGCCCGACATGATTGTAAAGCGAATTTTCGTACTCGATTACCAATTTAATTATAGAAGGACCCTAAACCACCATATATATCCTCTGATGATAAAACCTGTCTCCTAAACTCAAGAACCGGTTTTGGGATAAAAACATGCGTAGAAACAAGAAATATCCAGGGCTGTTTTCCGGCGCCAGTTGGGATATGGATAGACATGAAATCGGCCAGTCAGACTAGTGGCGTAGGGTCAGGACCTGTTCATTTGATCAGAATGGCGCTTGAAACGACAAGAAAATGCAAGGAGAAGTCCAATGGTCGATGTGTTTCCATCGACCGAGGGCTTCGACGTGGCAGTTTGAAGTCGTTTCAGCGTCCTTTGGATGTGGTTCATTTGGGGATGTGGTTCATTTGGTCGGCAACAGCGTCGAAAGCCTTGAAAATGTTCACATTTCCTGCGCCTTTTCTTCTCGTATCCAACCAAATGACCTCACACCATTCTAAACAAATTAGCAGGTCCTGGCCCTAGTGAAAGATCTCTGACGGATATGGCAAAAGAATCAAACACTGCGATTGAACTGACAATTTCACCCGCCAGTCTTGAGGATGTCGAAGCAATTGTTCAGATTGACGCTGAAGTCACGGGAGAAAAGAAAACCGACTTCTGGTATGGGCGCTATGTCCAGCAGAAGGAAGATTCATCCGTTACTTTGCTTGTTGGCCGGAATCAGGGCCAGGTCATCGGCTTTGTTCTGGGCTCCATCAAGGCCTGGGAATTTGGATCTTACCCATGCGGATGGGTCGAGGCGATCACCGTGTCACCACATCATCGCAAGGGGCTGGTGGCCTCAAGGCTGTTCGATGCGGCAGTCGCTAATTTTCACAATAGCGGGATTACCACCATCCGGACCATGGTGCATATCGATGCTCACGAACTCATTTCCTTCTTTCGCATGCAGGGAATGATGGCCGGTCCATATATCGAACTGGAAATGCAGACAGACTGAGTGGATGGGCCGCCAGTTGTTCCAAGGAGTGCTGCAATGAAACTTCAGCAGGCCACGCGCTGCGCCATACTTGCACTTTTGCACATGGCATCGCGTCCGGACGAACAGATAGCCACAAGCGAAATTGCAGAGATCTACAGCATATCACAGCATCATCTGGCAAAGGTGCTGCGGACGCTGTCACGCGCCGGACTGGTCGAATCAATCCGCGGCGTCGGTGGCGGTTGCAGCCTGATGGCTGACCCGCGCAAGGTTTCGCTCTATCAGATCATCCAGCTCTTTGAACCGGACTGGTGGACCACAGCGCCGACACCGAACGAAATGCCGACCGGAGTTTCGTCAGAACTTATGCGGGTCATGAATGAAATCGATCGGCTTTCTGCGGCAACACTTCAATCGGTGACCTTGCAGACAATCCTGAACAATACCGAGCGACGCAGCCGTCGCCACGAACAGGAGCTGGCCAGGCAGGCACAAGGCTGAGCGAGCAGCCAGACCAGACGGCTGCAGCTTGTGCGTCTTGGCAGACACAATGTTCTAAAACCTGTCTCCCGAACCGGGGACCCGTTTTGGGGGATAAGACACAGACAAGAACAGGGACTTAAAGTACAGGAAGTGAATCTGAAAGATTGCAACACGCTTTAAAGCATTTTGTGAGTGCAGATGACACCATCTGGCGCAAGCACAAATGCGGCTAAAACAAAAGCCTGGAGCAGTGGAAGCTGCGTTCGTCAAAACACCCGTTGCTCTAGGATCAAGGGCTGTTAATTTGATCAGAATGCTGTGAGGTCATTTGGCCGGCAATAAAAAGGTAAAAGAGCAGACTATGAGATTGAAGGACAAGGTTGCGATCGTCACGGGTGCTGCGGCAGGATTTGGTGAAGGCATTGCCAGACGCTTTGCACAGGAAGGGGCAAAAGTCGTAGTCGCCGATCTTAATGCCCGCGGTGTGGCGGAACTGGCCACAGAAATCGGCAATGACGCCATTGCCGTCACCACCGATGTTTCCCAGCGCGCCGATATTGATCACATGGTTTCTGCCGCCATGAGCAGTTTTGGCCGGATCGACATTGTCGTCAATAATGCCGGCTTCACCCATCGCAAGGGTGATTTGCTGGAAGTGGATGAATCAACCTTTGATCTCGTCACCGCTGTAAATATGAAAGCAATCTATTACAGCACACAAGCCGTAGTGCCGATCATGCGCAAGCAGGGCAATGGCACGATCCTCAATACGGCCTCAACAGCCGGAATGAGGCCGCAACCGGGGCTGACATGGTATAATGCCTCCAAGGGCTGGATCATCACCGCTACCAAGTCGATGGCGGCCGAACTGGCTGGTGAACATATCAGGGTGAACTGCCTGTGCCCGATGGCTGGTGATACCGCCACGCTGGAGCGTTTTATGGGTGCAAATACGCCTGAACTGCGCGAAAAGCTGCGCGCTTCTGTTCCTCTGGGGCGGCTGTCCACGCCAATGGACATTGCCAATGCAGCCTTATGGCTGGTTTCCGACGAAGCTGCTTTTGTCACCGGAGTGGCGCTGGAAGTGGATGGCGGCGGCAGTATCTAAGGCCTGCTTCTCGAACTTAAGAACCAGTTTTAAGGTAAATACATACGTAAAAACAAAGTCTTAAAGCGGTCAGCGTGAATCTGGAAGAAAAGCGACCTGCTTTAGGATCATACTCTAATTACCGGGCGAGAAAGGTTTTATAGACAAAACCTTTTCGGTCATTGTGGATGATTTCACACCACAGATCGCAGGAAATCACTTTCACCTGCGTGCCGCCAGAAATGGTGCCAATGGCTGAACCGCCGGGAGCAGAACGAAAGGTGACGCTGCTGGTGATGCGTCCATTTCCACCTGCTGGCGATGTGCCGGTCGCCATATCGGTTTTAGATGTGGATGGCGGTTTTGGTCGTGGTGCGGGAATGGCAGCGGTTGTTGGACCGCTCAGATCAGGCATCAGTGCGCCGGCCTCCATTTCACTATCGGGCACAATGATTGCCGCCGCTGCCTGCGGATCAATTGCGGGCGCTGGCGCTTCCGGCATCAGCGCCAGCGGCTCGATTATGGGATCGGGCACAGGCTCAGGCACGGGCGCAGGTATGGATGCAGCATTTGGCCTTGCCGCAAGCCCGGACGCCATTGTTGTTTGGGGCTGAATATCGGCTTGCCCGGTCACTATTTCCTGCGGGATACTTTTAACAGTGACCAATTGATCGCTTTGGGGACGTGCATGCCAGAAAGCAGTCAGTGCAATGACAACAAAAGCCAGACTACCAAACCCGGCGATAACAAGATGGGAATGACTTTGGAGACGGCGCCAATGCACAGAAGGCGCACTATAGCCATATTGCACCGACCGCAGCCGTCGCGGTTTTCCAAAACCCGGAAGACCTTGCACTTTGCCATCTCCAGAAGCAGCTTCTTTGCCTGCCGTCATATGAAAGCAAATTATGGCATCTATGCAACGGACATGAATTATTATTGCAAAACCTGTCGCAAAGTCATTTTCAGGGATCATGTCCGGGTTTCATGGAGAGGATCAACATATCAATGCTCTTGTTTTAGCCGCATTTGTGCTTGCGTCAGATGATTCCATCTGGCTGCAAAATGCTCTAGAAACCCCATACAGGCTCCTGTCACGAGGATCATGAAACGTGTCTTTTCGGATTGCTGTTGCCTCGATCTTTTTACTGGCCGGTCTGTTGCCTCTGCCGGGAAAGAGCGCCGATGCGCAAGCACTGGACATACCGCTATTATGGGATTTGCAGGAACGCCCCACCCGACCTGATCTGTCCGCACTCACACGCTTGCGGTTCTTGACTGCAACAGATTTTCCTCCCTTCAATTTCCTTGATGATCAGGGGCGCTTGTCTGGCTTTCACATCGATCTGGCGCGAGCCATTTGCGACGGGCTTGCCCTTGCCGACAAATGCCAGATTCAGGCCCTGCCATGGGATGAATTGCAAGACGCGCTGGAAAAAGGCGAGGGAGAAGCCATTATTGCGGGCTTGGCGGTTACCGCCCAGACACGGACTGCTTACGCATTTTCACGACCTTATCTGCAATTTCCAGCACGTTTTGTCATGCGCAAATCACAGCTTCTGACCGAACCGCTTGATACAAAATTACAGGACAAGCCGGTTGGCGTGATCACCGGCACCGCCCATGAGCGCATGTTGCGCGATTATTTCAACAAGCTACGCATTGTCTCTGTAGCCGATGAGGCCGAGCTTTATGCTCAATTGAAATCCGGCAAGATCGAGGCGGCCTTTGCCGATGGCATGCGCCTGTCATTTTGGCTGGCAGATACCGAATCGGAGCAATGCTGCGCTTTTGCCGGCGGCCCTTATATTGCGCCCGAATATCTGGGCACCGGAATGGCGATTGCAACCCGTATCGAGGACGCATCACTTGCCGCCGCCTTTGACCATGCCTTGCAGGACATATCGGCAAAAAATGTTTTTTCTGAATTGTATCTGCGTTATTTTCCAATTGGGTTTTATTAGAGCATGATTCCGAAAAGTTGCAGACTTTTTGGATAAAATCATGCGTAAAACAAACATTTAGAGCATTTCATCCGTTTTCGGGAAAACAAGAAATGTTTGAAAAACTGTCTCCCAAACTTAAAAACCTGTTTCGGGAGACAGTCTTTATCCGACTATTTATTCAGCCGGGGCCAGCTTTGCCGATGCGCTCATTTCCTGTCGCTCCAGTTCCTCAGCCTTGGGAACCGACAGCCACATTGCCAGCATGAACCCGGCAGCACCGCCAAGCAGCTTGCCCAGCATCAGCGGCAAGATCATGGATGGCTGGAAATTGGCCGCAAAGGCCAGATGGTCGCCAAAGGTGAAGGCCGCACAGACGGCAAAGGCAATTGCCAGGACCTTGTCGCGTGGCTTCATCATGCCGACCAGACGATACATGGCAAGGATATTGGCGCTTGCCGCCAGCAATCCGGCCGTTCCTTCCGGTGAAACCCCGATGCGCGAGCCAATGGCCTCCATCGGACCTGCCAGATATTTGGTCAGCAGGTAAACCATGGGGAAAGCGCCAGCCAGCATGATGCCGATATAGCCGGCAATCTCCAGCGCGCGGAACTGGTCTGCCTCATCGGCAATGATCGGATCAAAGCCCCAGGCGCCGAAGACCGAGCTGAAGAAGCCGGTGAAATATTCGACGATGGAAGCCACCAGAACCAGAGTGATGCCCGCATACATAAGACGGCCAAACCACAAAAAACCCTTGATCATGGCGTCCGGCACAAGCCGCAAGCCCAGCGCAATGGCGACGCAGAAGACGATCAGCGGCAACAGATTGCGCAAGATCTCACCCATTGAAAGCAGGACCTGATGGGTTGCCTCGGCGGTCGTTGAAACGTCGGGCCTGATGTCGAGGCCCGCAACGGCAATAATGGCACAGGCGATGAACACACCGATTGGAACGCTCAAAATGCCCGACATGATGCCAAGCGCCATATATTTGTGATCCGCCTTGGCCAGCATTGCCAGCCCCACCGGAATGGAAAAGATGATGGTGGCGCCTGATGTGAAGCCGACAATGGTGGCAATCATCCACGCATCGCGTGAACCGGCCAGCGCATCGGCAAGCTGATAGCCGCCCATATCAACGGCAATCACCGTTGTTGCGGCAATGGATGGATCGGCGCCAATCGCGGCAAACAGCGGGCCGATGGCGACCCGGATAAACTCTGACAGATAGGGTATGGAGGCCATGATACCGGCCACCGGAATGAAGATCGGGCCGATGGAATGCAGGCCCTCGATGAATTCCTTGCCGAGACCTGTTTCAGAGTCTCGAATTGAAGCAATTGCCCCGGCAACGGCGCAAATCATGATGATATAAATGACATAAGTACCGATAGAAGCCATTGGTTTCCCTCCCAGAGGCGCTGACTGCGCCGGCATATTTATCGTTATTCATTATTCCCGATCAGGCTTTTACGCGCTCCCCTCGCGGATCATAGATCGGCGCCATGTGGATCGTGGCGTCAACAAGTTCATTGGCCACGACAAGTTCATATCGGCCAGACGATAAAAACGCATCGTCCACACCGGCCTGTTCACGCACATACCCGTATCCAACAGGTTTGCCTGCCGTATAGCCATAACCACCGCTGGTCAGATAACCAACCGGCTGACCATTGCGCAGGATCGTCTCACGCCCCAAAAGCACGACATCGGGGTCTGTGGTGGTAAAACCGGCCAGCCTTTTGGTCAGCGGCCCACCTGCAGCGGCCACACAGGCCGCACGCCCGATAAAGCCGGTGTCCTGCTTCAGCTTGACTGCCCAGCCAAGCCCTGCCTCAAAGGGGTTGTCGTTAGGGGTAATATCCGACCCCCAGGCGCGGTAGCCTTTTTCCAGCCGCAGCGATTCAATGGCGCGGTAGCCGGTGGGGCGAATGTCATGCACCTTGCCAGCCAGCATCAGCGCATCAAAGACATCGCCTGTGCCAGCAATCGGCACATGCAGTTCCCAGCCCAGTTCGCCCACATAGGTGACGCGCAGCGCCTGCACCTTGTGGTCGGCAATCTTAACCTCACGGACATGGCCGAACGGGAAGGCGGCATTGGAAACATCACTATCTGTTACCGCTGCCAGAACATGGCGGGCCAGCGGCCCCATCAGTGACAATGTCCCGTAATCTTCAGTCACATCGGCAAAATGCAGATTGGCATTTTCCGGCAGATGGTCGGCAATCCAGGAAAAATCATGGGTGCGCGAGCCAGTGCCGGTGACAATATAAAAACGGTCCTCGGCAAGGCGGGCGACAGTCAGGTCACATTCAATGCCGCCGCGTGTGTTCAAAATCTGCGTGTAGGTCAGCCGCCCCGGCGCCTTGGCAACATGGTTGGCGCAGATCTGCTCAAGGGCTGCTGCCGCATCGCGGCCCGTCAGTTCATATTTGGCAAAGGAGGACTGATCAAACAGGCCGACCTTTTCGCGCACATGGGCATGTTCTTCGCCGACCGGGCCAAACCAGTTCTGCCTGCCCATCGAATAAATGTCGTAAGCTTCCACCCCTTGTGGCGCAAACCAGTTTGGCCGCTCCCAGCCAAGCTTGGAGCCGAATACGCCACGGTGCTGTTTCAGCCGCTCATAAAGCGGTGAGACGATACGGGGGCGTCCGCTTTCATATTCCTCATGCGGGAACGCCACGGTGTAATGCTTGCCATAGGCTTCCAGCGTGCGTTCCTCGACCCATTTGCGGTCACGATGCAGGCCGGAGAAACGGCTGATATCAACCACCCATAAATCAAGCGGCGCTTCGCCGCGCACCACCCATTCGGCTAAAACCCAGCCAGCACCGCCGCCAGAGGCAATGCCAAAGGCGTTGAACCCCGCACCGACAAACATATTGGCGCATTCAGGTGCACGGCCAAGGATGAAATTGCCGTCGGGGGTAAAACTTTCCGGGCCATTGATCATCTGCTTGACGCCGGTATTTTCCAGCACTGGCACGCGGATGACGGCCTGCGTCATATGCTGTTCAAAATGATCATAATCATCATCAAAAAGCTGAAATTCCCATTGGTCGGGCACATCGCCGCCGGGAAGGCCGGTGGCCCAGCTTTGCGGGTTTGGCTCATAGCCGCCCATGACCAGACCGCCCACTTCCTCCTTGAAATAGATGCGCCGGTCGGGATCGCGCACAGTTGGTGTATCGGCGCTCAAGCCGTCGATTTTCTCGGTCACGATATATTGGTGCTTGACCGGCTGAAGCGGCACCGAAACACCGGCCATGGCGCCAATCTGGCGCGCCCACTGGCCGCCGCAATTGACCACGGTTTCGCAAGCGATGCGACCCTGATCGGTTTCCACGGCGGTGATGCGGCCATCATCCATGACAAAGCCGGTCACGCGCACATTTTCAAAGATTTTTGCGCCATGCATACGCGCACCCTTGGCCAGTGACTGGGTAATGTCAGACGGACTGGCCTGCCCGTCGGTTGGCAGCCATGAAGCGCCGATCAGGTCGGATGTGTCCATCAAGGGCCACATGCGCTTGACCTCTTCAGGGCTGACCAGATGCATGTCCATGCCAAAGCTGCGCGCCGTGGTGGCCAGCCGCCTGTATTCGGTCCAGCGATCCTCATTGGTGGCCAGCCGCAAACAGCCGGTCATCTTCCAGCCGGTTTCCAGCCCGGTTTCCTCATGCAAGCGCTTGTACAGATCAACCGAGTATTTCAAGACACGGGTGATCGAGGCTGACGAGCGCAACTGCCCGACAAGACCAGCCGCATGCCAGGTCGAGCCGGAGGTGAGCTTGCCCTGTTCCAGCAGGACCACATCGGCCTTATGGTCGCGGGCCAGATGATAGGCTGTCGAACAGCCGATAATGCCGCCGCCAATGACGATGATCTGGGCATGAGAGGGCAGGGAGCTGGTCATCTTCTGTGTCCATATTGGGTGTGATAGGCATCAAGCGCGACATCGAGACGACGCAGGTTTTCCGCCGTATAGGCAACATAATCGGTTCCGGGCGCATCCAGATAAAGTTCTGAAACCATGCTCCACATAGCTTCACGCAGTAATGAGGCGCATTGCATGGCTGCCAGTGAACGCCGCAGCGCCTCGTCAGGCGCGTGGCCAAAATAGGCGCTCAGCAGTACTTCCGACTCATCTTGTGAAAAACCGGCATTGGAAGACAGACCGGCAAGGTCGAACATGGCGGTTGAAAAACCGGCATATTCAAAATCGATCAGCCACAGGCGCTTGCCATCATCAAGCAGATTGGCGGGCAAAAGATCATTGTGGCCAAAGATGATGGGCAGCGGCACCTGTGCCGCTTCCAGCTCATCCGCCATAGCCAGATAGGCGGGCAGTTGCGGTATCATGCGGCTGCCAGCCCTGGACAGGGTTTGCGCATAATCGCGTACCACATGAAAGGGCCAGAACATGAAACCCGGTCCCGAAACATGATGCGGCATTTTTTCATGAAAGCTGCGCATGAGCGCGGCAATCACTTCAATATTGGCGCGAATATCTGCCTCGGCAAAGGTTTTGGCGCGCAAATGGCGCGAGACCATGACTCCGGAAGCCGCATATTCAACGGCGGGCGCAAAGCCTGCTTCTTCAGCGGCACGCGCTGTCATCAATTCACGGTCGCGCAAGACATGATGAAAAGGATAGTCAACGCCAAAGCGCACCACATGACCACCGCTGGAATCACTGACCAGCCAGCTTTCATTGCTGATGCCGCCTATCAAGGGCTCGATCTCGATCGGTCCTTGCCAGACAGGCAAAGCTGCAATCTGATCAAAGCGTTCCGCTGTGATTTCCGGGAGCTTTCCCATTCTTCCTCCTCTTGCCTTGTCGGCTCTTTTGCCGGGAGGATCGGTTCGGCAAGGCTTTATGTCAACAGGAAAATGTGGGCTTATGACCGTTTGGGATAATTTTAGGCGCATAAGCGGGCAAAATATGGAACAATCGGTCATGAACAGCAGGGACAGGCATGATGCATTATTCCTCCCGCCACAGCCGCATTCTCGCTCTTCTGGCGGAGAAGGGCACAATCGGGGTTGGTGACCTCGCCCAACGCCTTGAGGTTTCGGTTGAAACCGTGCGCCGTGACATCAGAACGCTTTCCGGGCGTGGTGACATTGTGCGCAGGCATGGCGAGATCGGCCTGCCTTCAGGGGTTAATGAAGCACCGTTTGAGCGCCGCATGCGTGAAAACCGACCCGCCAAGGAGATGATTGCCAGGCTTGCCGCCTCAACCATTCGCGATGGTGAATCGGTCATGTTCGATACAGGCGCCACAACCAGCATTCTGGCGCGCGCGCTGCTTAATCACCGGCGGCTGACAGTGGTGACCAACTCTTCCGATATTGCCCGCACTCTGGCGACGGTAAACGGCAACAAGGTCTATATGGCAGGCGGCGAGTTGCGCAGCGACAGCGGGGCAGCCCTTGGCTTTTCCGCCATTGAATTTGTCAATCGCTTCAGCGTCGATCATGCCATCATTTCAGCAGGCGGGATCAGCGCCTCAACCGGTGTGATGGATTACAATCTGGAAGAGGCGCAGTTCGGTCAGGCCGTGCTGGTACGCGGGCGACGCCGCGTTGTGGTGGCCGACGCCTCAAAATTCGGTCAAAAGGGTCTGGTTCAGGTTTGCGGCCTGTCTGAAATTGACGAATTGATCGTCAACCGGGCTCCGCCCGATGATCTGGTAAAAGCGCTGCAGACAGCCGAGGTCGCAATCCAGATTGCGAGCTAAAGCATTTTGCAGTCAGATGGAATCATCTGGCGTCGCATAAATGCGGCTAAAACGAGAGCTTAGAGCATTTCATCCGTTTCCGTGAAAACAAGAAATGCTCTAAAAGCGCGCAAGCACAAATTACGCAACGAGGCGGTGCAAGGCAAAACCGTTTTGCGCCAGTTTTTCCTCAATCATCTGTGAATGCTCGGCATTGCGCGTCTCGATCGTCACTTCAATCGACACACCCTTGGCCGGTACATCCAGAAACCGGCGGCTATGGCTGACTTCCAGAATATTTGCCCCTTCCGCGCCGAGCAGGCTTGCCACCTTGCCCAGCAGGCCGGGCCGGTCATCGCTGGTCAGGCGCAGCGAAACGATGCGCCTCTCACGCTCCAGTTCGCGGATCATGACCCCCGCCAGCATGCGGGTGTCGATATTACCACCGCATAAAACCAGCCCGACCTTGCGCCCGGCATAGCGCGCGGGCTCTTTCAGCATCGCCGCCAGCCCGGCAGCGCCAGCCCCTTCCGCCAATGTATGATGCAGGCTGGCATAGGCATTGACGGCGCGTTCGATCAGCGCTTCGCTGACCGGCACAATATCACGCACAAGGCTGCGGATGACCGGCAAGGTCAGTTCCCCGACCGCCTTGACGGCAATGCCTTCTGCCAGCGTTGGCCCGCCAACCGGCTGAGACGTGTTGTTCAACACATTCAGGAAAGACGGAAACAGTTCAGCTTCAACGCCAATCAATTCAATGTCCGGGTTGATTACCCTGGCGGCAATGGCATTGCCCGCCATCAACCCGCCACCACCGACCGGGATGATCAGCACATCAAGATCAGGCCTGTCGGCCAGCATCTCCAGCGCCACAGTTCCCTGCCCGGCCATGATGGCCGGATCATCATAAGGATGGATCAGAACCAGCCCTTCCGCAGCAGCAATTTCACGTGCCTTATCGCCGGATTCATAAAGGGTTTCGCCATATAAAACGATGCGCGCCCCCTGCCTGCGGGTATTTTCAACCTTCACCAATGGCGTTGTTTCCGGCATGACGATGGTGGCAGGAATATCAAAGCGCCTGGCATGATAGGCAACAGCCTGGGCATGATTGCCAGCCGACATGGCGATAACACCGCGTTTTTTCTCCTCCTGGGTTAGCAAGGACAGCTTGTTAACTGCCCCGCGCTCCTTGAAGGAGGCTGTGGCCTGCATATTCTCATGCTTGACCAGCACCTGCGCGCCTGTCAGTTCGGAAAGCCGGGGAGCCTCAACCAGCGGTGTGCGCAACACATGGCCATCAATACGGCTGGCTGCTTTTTCAATATCATGTGCTGTGATGACGAATGGCTGATTCATACCCGGTTCCTTTCCCGGCCTGATAAGACTTTATCGGCCCGTTCCGCCTTGCCAGAAACAAGTCGGCGGTTTGCTGCCAACTGATCCAAAGCCGTCTGTCTCAATCACGCCAATAATTATTGGCTGCTGCGACCGTCTGGAAATGCGTGGCAATCACCTGAGACGAGGCAATCAACTGGGCGGTATCCTGTTCATAGGCAGCGCGCAGCTTGTCGCGCATTTCTGCCGAGGGCTGGGTCACCTTGACGCCGACGCGGGCCAGCTTGGTGGCCAGATCAAAACCCTCCTGCGGTGTTGCCGTTTTAAGTGAGAAAAGCCAGGTTTCAGCCATGCCGTATTCCTTTCCTGTCTGGCCCGTTTCAAAGGCCTGCCTGCTGATACTCACCAATCTGGCAAATAAAAGATATATATGGAATATATATTATTCGGCACAATGCCGCATGGGTTTTAGGAAGCGGCCTCATGATGAGGCCGCTTAAAAAAAGCGGTCAGCCGCCCGCAGAAAAAGCAGCAATGGCGGCCATATTGACGATGTCGGAATCCTTGGCGTTGAGCGATACAATCTGCACCGGCTTGTTAAGACCGACCAGCAGCGGGCCGATCACGGTGGCGCCGCCCAGTTCCTGAAGCATCTTGGTGGCAATTGAAGCCGAATGATAGGCAGGCATCACCAGCACATTGGCCGGGCCGTTCAGACGCATGAACGGATATTGCTGCATGGCGGTCGGGTTAAGCGCCACATCGGCAGCCATTTCACCATCATATTCAAAATCCACCCGGCGCTTGTCGAGGATGTTGACCGCCTCTTGAATCCGCTCCGAACGTTCTCCTTGCGGATGACCGAAGGTTGAATAGGCAAGCAAGGCCACACGCGGCTCATAACCCATGCGACGGGCAAAACTTGCTGCTTCTTCGGCAATGTCGGCAATCTGCTCGGCATTTGGCATATCGTGAACAGCCGTATCGGCAACAATGACCGTGCGGCCACGCGACAGGACGATGGACGCCCCAATCACACAATGGCCGGGCCTGTCATCGATGACCCGGCGCACATCTTCAAGCGCAATCGAATAGTTGCGGGTCACCCCGGTGACGATACCGTCAGCATCGCCCAGCGCCACCATGCAGGCGGCAAAATGGTTGCGGTCATTGTTGATCAGGCGCTGGCTGTCGCGAAACAAATAGCCCTTGCGCTGCATCCGCTCATAAAGATAGTCGGTATAAACCGCATTGCGACGCGACAGGCGCGCATTGATGATTTCAAGGCCGGGCTTGTTCAGATCAACACCGGCCTGACGGGCATTTTCCTTGATAATATCGTCGCGGCCCAGCAAAAGAGCCGTGCCCAGCCCCTGATTGACGTAAGAAACGGCAGCGCGCATGACCTGCTCTTCCTCACCCTCGGCAAAGACAATGCGTCTGGGCTGGCGGCGCACACGATCAAAAATACGCTGAAGCGTGGAGGCAATCGGATCGCGGCGCGCCGAAAGCTCCTGCTCGTAACGCCCCATATCGATAATCGGACGGCGCGCGACGCCGGTTTCCATTGCAGCCCTGGCCACGGCTGAAGGAATGGCAGAGATCAGACGCGGATCAAACGGCACGGGAATGATGTAGTTGGGGCCGAATTTGGGTCGGTTGCCCTGATAGGCGGCAGCCACATCGTCTGGCACATCCTTGCGCGCCAGATCGGCCAGCGCATGGGCAGCCGCAATTTTCATCTGCTCATTGATGGTGGTGGCCTGCACATCCAGCGCGCCGCGGAAGATGTAAGGAAAGCCCAGCACATTATTGACCTGATTGGGGTAATCCGAACGACCCGTTGCCATGATCGCATCGGTACGGATTTCCGCTACTTCCTGCGGCGTGATTTCCGGGTCGGGATTGGCCATGGCGAAGATGACGGGATTTTTGGCCATGGACTGCACCATGGCACGGGTCAGCGCGCCCTTGGCGGACAGCCCGAAAAACACATCCGCACCTTCCATGGCCTCAGCCAGCGTACGCTTTTCAGTCTGGACCGCGTGGGCTGACTTCCATTGATTCATGCCCTCTTCCCGGCCTTGATAAATGACCCCCTTGGTGTCGCACAAAATGGCATTTTCTGGCGGCATCCCCATGGCCTTGACCAGTTCGATACAGGCAATACCGGCCGAGCCTGCGCCATTGCACACCAGTTTCGTGGTCTTGATATCGCGTCCGGTGATTTCCAGCGCATTGATAAGACCGGCAGCAGCAATGATGGCCGTGCCATGCTGGTCATCATGGAAAACGGGAATATCCATCAACTCGCGCAAACGCTGCTCAATGATAAAACATTCCGGGGCCTTGATGTCCTCCAGATTGATGCCGCCAAAGGAAGGACCAAGAAACTTTACGCAATTGATGAACTCATCCGCATCCTCGGTATCAAGCTCCAGATCGACAGCATCGACATCGGCAAAGCGCTTGAACAATACCGCCTTGCCTTCCATCACCGGCTTGGACGCCAATGCACCCAGATTGCCAAGACCCAAAATGGCGGTTCCATTGGTGATGACGGCCACCATATTGCCACGGGTGGTATAGTCGAAGGCACGGCTGGGATCTTCGGCAATCGCCTTGACCGGAACCGCAACACCTGGCGAATAGGCAAGCGACAGGTCGCGCTGCGTCGCCATCGGCTTGGTTGGCATGATCTCCAGTTTTCCGGGACGCCCGCGCATGTGAAATTCCAGCGCCTCTTCTGGGCTGACGGAAGACGTCGCATTCTCGTTTGTGCTGGGCATGTGCTGGAGATTTCCTCACCGGGGCCGCTCTTGCTCTGGCTGCGGCTTGTTGTTGTGGAGTGTTGGCGATTAAGGCTACACTTAACCACCGTAAAGCGCCAAGCCGTATATATGAAAATTTTGGAAAGAGTTTCGTGAACCGCGAGACACAATCACACACACAAAGCCCTGCCCAGCCAGCTTTTGCGCCTCCCACGCCAATGATGGAGCAATATCTGGAAATCAAGGCGGTCAATCCCGATTCGCTTTTGTTTTACCGTATGGGCGATTTCTATGAATTGTTCTTTGATGACGCCGAGGTGGCGGCACAGGCACTGGGCATTGTTTTAACAAAGCGCGGCAAGCATCAGGGCCATGATATTCCCATGTGCGGCGTGCCGGTCCATGCCGCCGATGATTATCTGCAAAAGCTGATTGCGCTGGGCTTTCGCGTTGCCGTATGCGAACAGACCGAAGATCCGGCCGAAGCAAAAAAACGCGGCTCCAAGGCGGTTGTGCGCCGCGAAGTGATCCGGCTGGTCACACCCGGCACCATTACCGAAGACAAGCTGCTGGCGCCGGCAGACTCAAATTTCCTGATGGCGCTGGGCCGCATGAAGGGAGCCGCAGATCCGTCTTATGCGCTGGCCTGGATCGATATCTCAACCGGCACCTTCAAGGTCACGGAAACCGCACAGGACCGGCTGCTGGCCGATATATTGCGCGTCGATCCACGCGAACTGATCGTGGCCGAGCCGGTCTTTCATGCGCCTGAACTGAAACCCGTATTTGACATGCTCGGGCGCGTAGCCAGCCCGCAACCTTCCAGCCTGTTTGATTCCACCTCTGCGCCTGCACGCATCGCCCGTTTCTTCGAGGTGGCGACACCCGACAGTTTCGGCACATTTGGCCGCGCCGAATTGTCGGCAATTTCCGGCATCATCGCCTATGTGGAAAAGACGCAAAAAGCCGAGCGGCCGCCATTGTCGCGGCCCGAGCGTGAAGAAAACAGCGCAACCTTGTTCATCGACCCGGCAACACGGGCCAATCTGGAACTGCTGCGCACGCTTTCCGGCCAGCGCGAGGGATCGCTGTTTAAAGCCATCGACCGCACCATTACCGGCGGCGGGGCCCGCCTGCTGGCCGAGCGGCTGACAGCGCCGCTGACCGATCCGGCGGCAATTGCTGCGCGGCTGGATTCCATTTCCTTCTTCCACAGCGAACCGCGCCTTGGTGAAGCGTTACGGCTGGCGTTAAAAGGGGTGGCCGACATGCCACGCGCCCTGTCACGCCTTGCTCTCAACCGGGGTGGCCCACGTGATCTTGGCGCGCTTCATTCAGGGCTTGCAGCCGCCACCACCATTGCCGGTCTTTTTACCGATACGGTGGCGCCGACAGAAATCGGCAAGGCGCTGGAGGCCATTGCCGCATTGCCGCAGCAATTGACGCAGCATCTGGAGCAGGCGCTTGGCGATGAAATGCCCCTGCTCAAGCGTGATGGCGGTTTTGTGCGCGCCGGTTATGACGCAGAACTTGATGAAATGCGGGCATTGCGCGATGAATCACGCCGCATCATTGCCGCCATGGAACGTGATCTTTCAGAAGAAACCAATATCCGTTCGCTCAAGATCCGGCACAATAATGTGCTGGGCTATTATATCGAGGTCACGGCCAATCATGCAGCGGTGATGACCGGAACCGACGAGGCCAAAGCCCGCTTCATTCATCGCCAGACCATGGCCAATGCCATGCGCTTTACCACCACACAACTGGCTGAACTAGAAAGTAAAATTGCCAATGCCGCAGCCCGGGCGCTGGCAATCGAGCTTGCTGTCTTCGATACGCTGGTCAAAGAGGTGGTGGCGCAAGCGCAAGCCATTCGCGCTGGCGCCGACGCGCTGGCCATGCTGGATGTCTCGGCCGCACTGGCTCTGCTTGCCGCCCGCGAGGACTGGCGACGGCCACAAGTCGATGCCAGCCTTGCTTTTGAGATCGAGGGCGGACGCCACCCCGTTGTTGAACAGGCGCTGCGCCAGGCAGGCGAAGGCCCCTTTGTGGCCAATGATTGTGACCTGTCGCCGGAAGGCAGTGCCCGCCATGGCGCCATCTGGCTGCTGACCGGTCCCAATATGGGCGGTAAATCAACATTCCTGCGCCAGAATGCACTGATCGCCATTTTAGCCCAGACCGGCTCTTTCGTGCCGGCGACAAAAGCTCATATCGGCATTGTTGACCGGCTGTTTTCACGTGTTGGCGCTTCTGATGATCTGGCGCGCGGGCGCTCCACCTTCATGGTTGAAATGGTGGAAACAGCAGCCATCCTCAATCAGGCAGGTGACCGCTCACTGGTCATTCTGGACGAGATCGGGCGCGGCACCGCCACTTTTGACGGGCTGTCCATTGCCTGGGCAGCCGTTGAATATCTGCATGAGAAAAATTGCTGCCGCGCAATCTTTGCCACCCATTTTCATGAAATGACGGCCCTGTCTGAAAAACTTGCCCGCCTGCACAATGTCACCATGCGGGTCAAGGAGTGGGAAGGCGATGTGGTGTTTTTGCACGAGATCGGCAAAGGGGCCGCCGACCGTTCCTATGGCGTACAGGTAGCGCGACTGGCCGGTCTGCCCCAAGCCGTGGTGGCGCGGGCAAAAGAAGTGTTGCATCAGCTTGAATCAGGCGAGGTTTCAGGCAAGACGGAACGGTTGATCGACGATCTGCCGCTGTTTTCAGCCGCGCTGCGTCATGAAACCGCGCCGCACCTTGCGCCACACCCCGCACCACATATTGATGCGCTTGGCGCAATGCTTGACGGCCTGCATCCGGATGAAATGACCCCGCGCGAGGCACTGGAGGCCCTGTATCTGCTCAAGGGGCTTGCCAATCAGACCGGGGAATAAAAACCCCCGCCAAGGCCCGCATGATTTTGCAGCATTCAGCAAATTGTAAAGCAGCTCATCTTTCTATATACCAGCGCAACTGGCGACAGCGTCAGGCAAGGAATGATACTGTAGCATAAAATACCCTAAAATTTCTGTACGCCGCCCCAATTCAAAACCGGCGACCAAGAGGAACCATCTTGATCAAGCGTTTCATCATCGCACTCATCCTCCTCGTAATTGTCTGCGGCGGAATTGTCGGTTTCAACATGTTCCGCGACAAGGCTATTGCAGATTTCTTCGCCAATATGCCGGTCAAACCGCTGACTGTTTCGACAATCAAGGTCGAGCCGGTCACATGGTCGCCCGGCATTGAAGCCATCGGAACGGTCGCCGCGGCAAGCGGTGTTGACCTGACCGTCGAAACCACCGGTATCGTCAAGGAAATTCTGTTCAAGGCCAATGAAAAAATTGCGCAGGGGCAGGAACTGGTGCGGCTGGACGACGCCGTGCAAGAAGCTGATCTGGAAGTAGCAAAAACTCAAGCCACCCTCGACAAGCAGGCGCTTGAGCGTGCTGTCGCCCTGCAAAAGCGTGGCGTTGGAACGGAAGCCACACTGGATGCCGCGCGCGCCAGTTTCCAAACCTCAACCTCTCAGGTCGCCAAATTGCAGGCAGTTCTCGACCAGAAACTGCTCAAGGCCCCGTTTGCAGGAACCATCGGCATTCCGCGCATCGAAGAAGGCCAGTATGTTGCTCCCGGCACCCCTGTCGCCACATTGCAGGATCTGGATACGCTGCGCGTTGACTTTACGGTTCCCGAACAACGCTTTGGCCAGTTGAAAATCGGCCAGGAGGTTTTGCTGGGGCTGACCGGCGATGACATGCCCTACAAGGGCGCCATCACCGGAATCGACCCCAAGATCGACCCGGTAAGCCGGCTGGTGTCCGTGCGCGCTGAAATCACCAATCCCGACGGTCATCTGAGCCCCGGCCAGTTCATACAGGTACGTATCGTGCTGCCAAGCGAGGAAAATATCATCGCCATTCCGCAGACGGCGCTCGTCAGCAGCCTGTATGGCGACTATGTCTATGTGGTTGGTCCCGCCGAGAATAAGGCAACCGGAACCGAGGCGGACAACGAACCTTCACTGGTTGTTTCACAGACCTTTGTCGATATTGGCCGCCACTCGGATGGCCGGGTCGAAATCACCCGCGGCGTCAAAGCTGGCGACGAGGTGGTGACCGCTGGCCAGAACCGCCTCGACAATGGCTCACCCATTGTCATCGACAACACGATCGACCCATCGAAAGCCGGACAGGCGCGGAGTGATGGCGAATGAATTTTTCTGCACTCTTCATCCGACGCCCGGTTCTTTCCACCGTTGTTGCGCTGCTGATCCTGCTGCTCGGCTTTCAGGGCCTGTTCAACCTGTCGGTTCGTGAATATCCCAAGGTCGATGAAACCGTCATCACCATCACAACGATCTATCCCGGCGCCAACCCCGAACTGATTCAGGGCTTCATCACCGCGCCGATTGCCGAGGCTGTGGCGACAACCGAAAACATCGACTATGTCAGCTCGCAAAGCATGCCCTCCTCCTCGATTGTGACCGTGCAGATGAAGCTCGGCTCCAATCCCGATACGGCGCTGACCGAGGTCATGTCCAAGGTGCAGGAAGTGCGCAGCCTGTTGCCGAGCGGAGCCAAGGACCCGACCATCGTCAAGGGCACCGGCCAGCAATTCGCCATCATGTATCTGGCCATACAAGACCAGCATATGACCGCCGAACAGCTTACCGAATATATTGAGCGCGTCTTGCGGCCCCGCATGTCAACCATTGAAGGCGTTGCGCAGGTGCAGGTTCTGGGGGCTGCAAATTATTCGATGCGTGTATGGATCGATCCGGTCCGCCTTGCCGCCCGCGGTCTTGTCGCCAGCGATGTTTTAAACGCGATCAGCAGCTCGAACTTTTTGGCTGCGCCAGGCAAGACCGAGAATGAATATGTGGCGCAGTCGATCACACTGCGCTCCACCTTGCAGACACCCGAAGCCTTCGGCGCCTTGCCGCTGAAGGCTGACGACAAGACCGGCGTCATCCGGCTGCGCGACGTGGCGGATATCGAACTGGCCGCCGAAAGCACCGACACCCGCGTTGTGTTCAACGGCCAGCCCGGCACTTTCATCGGCATCTTCCCGACACCGGCAGCCAATCCGCTCGACACATCTGCTGCCGTTCTGGCAGAATTGCCAGCCATTGCCGCCAGCCTGCCGCAGGATATGACCATCACCATGGTCTATGACGCAACCGAACAGATCAGCGCCTCGATCAAGGAAGTTTTCAAGACGATTGGCGAAGCCGTCATTATCGTCATCCTCGTCATTTTGCTGTTCCTCGGCTCCCTGCGCTCGGTCATCATGCCGGTCATCACCATTCCGCTGTCGCTGATCGGTGTCGGCTTCTTTCTCTTTTTGCTGGGCTATTCGATCAATCTGCTATCGCTGCTGGCCATGGTTCTGGCCATCGGTCTGGTGGTCGATGACGCCATTGTGGTGGTGGAAAACATCCATCGCCATATGGAGGAGGGGCTTAGTCCCATGGACGCCGCCTTTGTCGGGATGCGCGAGATTACCGGCCCGGTCGTGTCGATGACGATCACACTGGCTGCTGTGTTTGCGCCGCTGGCCTTCACCGGCGGGTTGACCGGCTCCCTGTTTCGGGAGTTTGCGCTCACGCTGGCCGGTGCTGTGGTGATTTCAGGTCTGGTAGCGCTGACGGTGACCCCGATGATGTCGGCGCGCCTGCTTAAATCCGGCAGTCACAGCCGTTTTGCGGCCTTCATCGACCGCAGCTTTGACCGGATTGCCAACCGTTATGAGCGACTGGTTTCCGGCTCGCTGAATTACCGGCCGGTCACGCTGATGATCGTTGCCGCACTGATCTCGGTCACCGGCTTCATGTTCGTGAAGACCTCTTCCGAACTGGCGCCTGAAGAAGATGTCGGCGCGTTGTTTTCGCTGGTCACCGGACCGCGTTATGCAACCTCTGACTACACCTCGCTTTATCTCGACCAGATCTATCAACTGACCGAGGATCTGCCCGAACTGCGCGCTGCATTTTCGGTGGTCGGTATTGGCGGCGGCAACAATAGCGGCTTTGCCATCTGGGCCTTCAAGGACTGGGCCGAACGGGCCCGGTCGCAAAAGGAAATTCAGGCCGATATTCAAGAGCGGCTTGAAAAGGTAGCAGGTGTTCAGGCTCTGGTGTTTGCACCGCCTTCATTACCGGGCGCAGGCGGTGGCCTGCCGATCTCCATCGTCATCCAGTCAACCGGTGAGGCCTCTCAGGTCTTTGAAGTGGCCGAACAGATCAGACAGGAAGCACAGGCAAGCGGCCAGTTCATCATCGTTCAGAATTCCCTGTCCTTTGACGCCCCGCAAATCACCGTCACCATTGACCGGGACCGTGCTGCGGCGATGAATATCCCCATCAGCACTATCGGCCAGACACTTGGCCTGCTGGTTGGCGGCGCTGAAGTGGGTCAGTTCGATCGCGATTCCAATTCCTACGACATCATTCCACAAGTGCCGAAAGAATATCGCAACAATCCCGAACGGCTCGGCGAGTTCTTCGTGCGCGCCGCCACGGGCGAAATGGTGCCGCTCTCCAGCGTGGTGACAATTTCTACCAATTCGTCACCGGCATCGATCGACCAGTTCAACCAGTTGAATTCGGCCACTATCTCGGCATTGCCGGTGCCAGGCGTGACCACCGGTACAGGTGTCCAGACGATTGAGGAAATTGCCCAGGCAGCCCTGCCTGGCGGTTTCTTTATCGACTATTCGGGCCAGTCGCGCCTGGAAAAGGAGCAGGGCAACACCATCATGATTGCCTTTGTACTGGCTGTGGTGGTGATTTATCTGGTGCTGGCAGCCCAGTTTGAAAGTTTTCGTGATCCGCTCATCATCATGATGTCGGTGCCGCTGTCGATCTTCGGGGCCATCATACCGCTCAATCTGGGTCTGGGGACACTCAACATCTATACGCAGGTGGGGTTGATCACGCTGATCGGGCTGATCACCAAGCACGGTATTTTGCTGGTCGAATTTGCCAACCAGATCCGGGCTGAACAG
The DNA here is from genome assembly GCF_042656785.1 of Aquamicrobium segne. Taxonomy (NCBI): domain Bacteria; kingdom Pseudomonadati; phylum Pseudomonadota; class Alphaproteobacteria; order Hyphomicrobiales; family Phyllobacteriaceae; genus Aquamicrobium; species Aquamicrobium segne. The sequence goes on along the minus strand of NZ_JBHSLL010000010.1, from coordinate 6,548 downwards.
GGGCTGTCACGACGCGAAGGCATTATCGCGTCAGCCAAGGTGCGTCTGCGCCCGATCCTGATGACCACGGCCGCCATGGCGTTGGGCGTGGTGCCGCTGATCACCGCACAAGGTGCTGGTGCTGCCGCCCGCTATTCCATGGGTCTGGTGATCTTCTCCGGCGTTCTCATCGGAACCATGTTCACGCTGTTTGTGGTGCCGATGTTTTATACGTTCCTTGCCAGCAAGGATCACAATGCCGCCTATGCTCACAAGGACTCGCCCGAGCCTGAAACAGCAGCTTCTGTATGAACCCAAACACAGATGGCCCGGCTTTTCCGGGCCATCTGTGTTTTGGCAACTGAACAGAATTAAAATGGCCCATCTTGCCATATTCATCTAAATCAGCCAGCACTGCGCTGTAGTCCGAACCTGCTTGAGGAAATTACCATGCCTGCCTATCGCTCCCGTACAACCACCCATGGCCGCAATATGGCCGGAGCCCGCGGATTGTGGCGTGCAACTGGCATGAAGGACGGCGATTTCGGCAAACCGATCATTGCCGTTGTCAACTCATTTACCCAATTCGTTCCCGGCCATGTCCATTTAAAGGATATGGGCCAGTTGGTGGCGCGCGAAATCGAAAAGGCAGGCGGTGTCGCCAAGGAGTTCAACACCATTGCCGTGGATGACGGCATCGCCATGGGCCATGATGGCATGCTCTATTCGCTGCCGTCCCGCGAAATCATTGCCGATAGTGTGGAATATATGGTCAATGCCCATTGTGCCGACGCCATGGTCTGCATTTCCAACTGTGACAAGATCACGCCCGGCATGGTCAATGCTGCCATGCGCCTCAACATTCCCGCTGTCTTCGTCTCCGGCGGTCCGATGGAGGCTGGCAAGGTTGTCCTGAATGGCAAAACCCAGGCGCTCGATCTGGTTGACGCCATGGTTGCCGCAGCTGACGATACCATGTCGGATGAGGATGTGGCCGCCATTGAGCGCTCCGCCTGCCCGACCTGCGGTTCATGTTCGGGCATGTTTACCGCCAATTCGATGAACTGCCTGACCGAAGCGCTTGGCCTGTCACTGCCCGGCAATGGCTCGACACTTGCCACCCATAGTGACCGCAAGCGCCTGTTTGAAGAAGCCGGTCATCTGATCGTCAACATCACCAAACGCTATTATGAGCAGGATGATGAAAGCGTGTTGCCGCGCAATGTGGCCAACCGCAAGGCATTTGAAAACGCCATGTCACTCGACATTGCCATGGGTGGCTCCACCAACACGGTGCTGCATATTCTGGCTGCTGCCCATGAAGGCGAAATCGATTTTACGCTGGCCGACATTGATGCGCTGTCACGCAAGGTGCCATGCCTGTCCAAGGTCGCCCCTGCCAAGGCGGATGTGCATATGGAAGATGTGCACCGGGCCGGTGGCATCATGCGTATTTTGGGAGAACTGGAGCGCGCGGGCCTCATCCATCGCGACAGCCCGACCGTTCATGCGCCAACATTGGGCGATGCCATCGACGCTTGGGACATCACCCGAAACCCCAGCGAAAGCGTGTGCGAATTCTTCCGCGCAGCCCCCGGCGGGGTGCCCACACAAACCGCCTTTAGCCAAAGCGCCCGCTGGAAAGAACTGGATACGGACCGCGAAAACGGTGTCATCCGCTCTGTTGAACATCCCTTCTCAAAGGATGGTGGCCTGGCCGTGCTGAAAGGCAATATCGCGCTCGATGGCTGTGTGGTGAAAACGGCAGGCGTTGATGAGAATATCCTGAAATTCTCCGGCCCTGCGGTCGTGTTTGAAAGCCAGGACGCGGCGGTGAAGGGTATTTTAGGCAATGAGGTAAAGGCTGGCGATGTCGTCGTCATCCGCTATGAGGGGCCCAAGGGCGGGCCAGGCATGCAGGAAATGCTCTACCCGACCAGCTATCTGAAATCGAAGGGGCTTGGTGCGTCCTGTGCACTGCTTACCGACGGGCGTTTTTCAGGCGGCACCTCGGGCCTGTCCATCGGCCATGCCTCGCCAGAAGCCGCACAAGGCGGGGCCATCGGTCTGGTGCGCAATGGTGACATGATCGACATCGATATTCCTGGCCGCACCATCGCCCTTCGCATTTCCGATGCAGAACTGGAAATACGCCGCGCCGCACAGGACAAGGCTGGCTGGAAACCGGAAGTGCTTCGCAAGCGCAATGTCACCACAGCGCTCAAAGCCTATGCAGCCTTTGCCACCAGCGCCGACAAGGGCGCAGTGCGGCAATTGCCTGACGAAAACCTTTGAGCCTGATAGCTTGATAAGGTTCCAGAAAGACACGCCATGTCACGCCTGTCCGGGTATGTAAATCGCAACATGATTGTCGGCGGCATTATTTTGATGCTCGCCGGCAATTTCATGTTTGCCCTCAATGACGCCATGGGCAAATGGCTGGTTGCAAGCTTTTCAGTCGGACAGGTGGTGTTTGTGCGCTCGGTTGGCGCTTTCATCATTCTCGGGCCCCTGATCGTGCGGCAGGGAACGCACAAATTGTTTCATCTGGGTCGTATCGGGCTGCAAGTGATGCGGGTCATTGCCACCGCACTCGATACGCTGCTGTTTTATGCAGCGGTTGTTTACCTGCCGCTGGCCGATGTGATGAGTTTTTACATGGCTGGCCCGATCTATGTGGCGCTGCTTTCGCATATATTCCTCAAGGAGAAGGTCGGCTGGCGGCGCTGGCTAGCCATTATTCTCGGCTTTTGCGGTGTGCTGGTGATGCTCAACCCGTCATCGGCAGCCCTGACGATTGAATCGCTCTACGCCTTGGTCGGATCGATAACCTTTGCCATTGCCATTGTGCTCAGCCGCGTTTTGCGCGGCACCAGCGACACGGCCCTTGTCACCTGGCAGACAATCGGCGTCGGCGTTGGTGGCGGCCTTCTGGCCGTTGGTTCCTGGCAACATGTGCCAGCCATCGACTATGGTGCCATGCTTTTACTGGGCGTAGTTTCCAGTGTCGCGCATCTGATGATCACGCGCGCCTTGAAAATGGCGCCTGCCTCAACCCTTGCCCCCCTTCATTACACATTGCTTTTATGGGCCGTGGTCTTCGGCATCCTCTTCTTCAATGATGTGCCCGGCCCACGCATATTGATCGGCGGCGGCATTGTGGTGCTGGCTGGCCTGTTCATCTTCCATCGTCAGAATGTTCAGGCAACAGTGCCACCTGAAAACGTGCCCAAAGGGGTGAACTGAATGTTTGTGAACCTCCATATGCCGGAATATTCTTCATAATGCGACGCAATGCACCAGATCTGCGCCAAAGCTACCGACTTCGCCTCAACACGCTGATACGCCTGCGCTGGCTTGCCATTGTCGGCCAGAGCATGGCGGTGCTGGTTGTCGCCTATTGGCTCGGTTTTCCGCTTCCTGTCGGCTTGTGCCTTGCCCTGATCATTGCCTCTGCCTGGGTAAACCTGCTTTTGTCATTCCGCTATCCGGCCGCCCAGCGGCTGGAGCCGCTGGGCGCCATGGCGCTGTTGACCTTCGACACGCTTCAGCTTGCAGGTCTGCTGTATTTGACAGGCGGGCTGACCAATCCCTTTTCCCTGCTGCTGATTGTACCGGTCGTGGTTTCGGCAACCTCGTTGCCAATCAGATTGACAATCATGCAAGCTGCCCTTGTGGCAGCTTGCGCTTCATTGCTGGCGTTTTTTCACCAGCCTTTGCCATGGTTTGAAGGCACTGAACTGGTCATGCCTTTCATTTATGTTTCCGGCATGTGGATAGCGGTTCTTTCGGCCACTGGTTTTACCGCTTTTTATGCTTTCCGGGTGGCGCAAGAGGCCCGCCTGCTTTCCGACGCATTGGCCGCCACCGAACTTGTACTGCAACGCGAGCAGCATCTTTCTGCCCTGGACGGGCTGGCGGCGGCGGCAGCCCATGAGCTGGGCACACCGCTTGCAACCATTTCACTGGTGGCAAGGGAAATGGAAAAAGCCCTTGGCGCCGATTCCAGATATAGCGACGATGTCAGCCTGTTGCGCAGCCAGAGCGAGCGCTGTCGCGAAATCCTCAAACGTCTGACCAGCCTGTCCTCCGAAGGCGAGCCGCAAATGGCCCGCCTGCCGCTGACCTCACTGGTGGAGGAGGTGAGCGCTCCCTATCGTGATTTCGGCATCATCATTCGCCTTCAGCCGGATCAGTGCATCGGGCCTGAACCGATCGGACGGCGCAATCCGGGTGTGCTTTATGGTCTTGGCAATCTTGTCGAAAATGCTGTCGACTTTGCCCATACCAGTGTCAGCGTGCGCTGGAGCTGGGACAATGATTACGTATCGCTTTCAGTGATGGATGATGGGTCAGGCTTTCCCGCCGAAGTTCTGGACCGGATCGGTGAACCCTATATGTCCACCCGCCAGGGAGCCGAACCTGGCGGCGGGCTGGGACTGGGGCTGTTCATTGCCAAAACCTTGCTTGAACGCTCCGGCGCCACCATCACTTTCAGTAATGCCAGCACGCCCGGTCAGGGGGCCATCGTCAAGACTCGCTGGCTGCGCAGCGATTTTGTCTATGCCGAAGAAGGATCAACCCTGCCGCGTGACTAAAGCATTTTATGAGTACAGGTGGCACCATCTGACGCAAGCACTATGCGGCTAAAACAAAAGGTCAGGGCATTTTGCCGTCAGCCGTTTGCGTCTGACACAGCAGAAAAATTGGACAGCGACGCCCAACACATATATTTCCGTTTAAACATGTTTATCGCAACAACAAAACAAGGGCGAAGATCATGACAGCCGAAGACAGCAATGGCAGCATGGTGACCGGCGACGACACCACATTGCTGATCGTGGATGACGACAAGCCTTTCCTCACCCGTCTGGCGCGGGCCATGGAAACACGCGGCTTTGCCGTCGACACCGCCGAAAGTGTGGAAGAAGCAGTTGCCAAAGCACGCACCAACCCTCCTGCCTATGCGGTGGTGGATATGCGACTGGGCGATGGTAACGGCCTTGATGTGGTGGCCGCCATTCGCGAAAAGCGCGAAGATGCACGCACCGTTATCCTGACCGGCTATGGCAACATTGCCACTGCGGTAACGGCCGTAAAACTTGGTGCTGTCGATTATCTGTCCAAACCGGCTGATGCAGATGATGTATTTGCCGCCCTGACGCGCCTTGCCGGTGAACGCGCTGCCCCACCTGAAAACCCGATGTCGGCAGACCGTGTACGCTGGGAGCATATCCAGCGCGTCTATGAAATGTGCGACCGCAATGTGTCTGAAACGGCGCGCCGCCTCAATATGCACCGCCGCACCTTGCAACGCATTCTCGCCAAACGTGCCCCACGCTAAAGCATTTTATGCGCCAGACGGTACTATCTGGCGCATGATTCCAAAAAATTGTAGATTTTTCAGGATCAGGCTTCGAGGGAGTGTTTTTGCATGAATGCGCAAGTTTTTTCCGGCTGCATGCCGGCGCTGATGACCCCTTGTACCCAAGACCGCAAACCTGATTTCGAGGCGCTCGTGCGCAAGGGCAAGGAACTGATGGCCACCGGCATGTCAGCCGTCATCTATTGCGGCTCGATGGGCGACTGGCCTCTGCTTTCCGATGAACAGCGGATGGAAGGGGTAGAACGGCTGGTCAAGGCAGGCGTGCCCGTCATTGTCGGCACCGGCGCCATCAATTCTGCCATTGCTGCCGCCCATGCCGCCCATGCGCAAAAGGTGGGCGCCAGCGGCCTGATGGTGATCCCCCGGGTTTTATCGCGGGGTTCGTCCATTGCCGCCCAGCGCAATCATTTCAAGGCGATCCTGTCAGCCGCCCCCGATCTTCCAGCCGTTATCTACAACAGCCCCCATTATGGCTTTTCCACCCGTGCGGACCTGTTTTTTGCCTTGCGCAGCGAGCATCCAAATCTCGTCGGCTTCAAGGAATTTGGCGGGCCAGAGCCGATGACCTATGCGGCTGAACATATCACCAGCGGCAATGATGACATACGGCTGATGGTTGGCGTGGATACCTGCGTCTTCCATGGTTTTGTCAATTGCGGAGCCAGCGGGGCCATTACCGGCATTGGCTGCGTGTTGCCGCGCGAAGTGCTGCATCTGCTGGCGCTGTGCCGGGCGGCAGCCAAGGGCGACGCTGAGGCGCGCCAGCGGGCGCTGGAACTGGAGCAGGCGCTCCATGTGCTGGCAACCTATGATGAAGGCACTGATCTGGTGCTGTATTTCAAGCATATGTTGGTGCTGAAAGGAAACCCCGAATATAAGCTGCACTTCAATGAGACTGATGCTTTGAGCGACAGTCAGCGCGGCTTTGTCGAAACCCAGCTTGAACTGTTCGACACATGGTATGCCCAGTGGTCGAAACAAGGCGGCGCTGTGCAGAAATACACAGCCTGATCATAGAGCATCGGACCAAAAAGTGGAATCGGTTTTTGGATGATTCCGATGCTCATTCAAAGAGTTAGAGCGTCCTTTGTGCGTCCGACAGGACGCACGGCGCTCTAGGCTCAGGACCTATTGATTAGATTATTGTGATGTGATTCAGGCTCCCCCAAGGAGACTGATTATG
>NZ_JBHSLL010000009.1:0-34814 GCF_042656785.1 Aquamicrobium segne | reverse complement strand
TGTCTGTACATGCACAGAATCTGATTTCAAAAATTTACGCAATACTCTGATTGGGTTTCGACCCTAAAGTGGGCTGGTCGTGAAGGCAGGCATGGCTGTGCCTCTTTCCAGACAGGCGAGGTAGTGCCGCGCCGTATCGAGCGCCTCACGGACGGTCACGTCCATGTCGAGATAGCGATAGGTGCCCAGCCGCCCGACAAAGGTGATGCCACGCACGGCCTGGGCGCGTTCGACATATTCCGCAAGCATCTGCTTTTCGGTCACTAGCCGTATCGGATAATAGGGAATGTCACCGGGGCCGCACTCACGCGGGTGCTCCCTGTAGAGTACCGAGCCCTCGTGGCTCTCCCAGGGGGACAAGTGCTTGTGTTCGGTGATGCGGGTCCAGGGAATGTCCTTGTCCGCGTAATTCATCACCGCGCAGCCCTGATAGTCGCCTTCGCAGGAAAACCGGTGAAAATCCAGCGTCCGGTAGGCGAGCCGCCCGAGGGCGTGGCCGAACCAGGCATCAATCGGCCCGGAGTAGAAAACGTGGTCGTATCCACTGGCTGCAGCTTGATCAATGGTGGTGTTCAGGACGACTTCGATGTTCGGGTGGTCAAGCATCGTCTGCACGAGCGCGGTATAGCCGTGTGCGGGCATGCCCTGAAACTCATGGGAGAAATAATTGTCGTCGTAGCTGAAGCGCACCGGCAGACGTTTCAGGATCGAGGCGGGCAGGTCATGCGGATGGCGACCCCACTGCTTTGCCGTATAGCCCTTGAAAAACGTTTCATAGAGTTCCCTGCCGATGAAGCGCAGAGCCTGCTCCTCGAAGGTCTGCGGATCGGTAATCGAGGTGTCGCTGCGTTCGGCGATAAAAGCGCGGGCCGCGTCTGGCCGCATCGTGGAACCAAAAAACTGATTGATCGTGTGCAGATTGACAGGCAGCGAGAAGACCTGTCCCCGGGCGGTGATTTTCACGCGGTTGGTGTACGGCCTGAATTGCGCGAACCTGTTGACATATGCCCACACTTCCACGTCGTCCGTGTGGAAGATGTGCGGACCGTAGATGTGGACCATCACCCCGGTTTCGGGGTCGCGTTCCGTATGGCAGTTGCCGGCGACGTGGCTGCGAGCCTCGGCAACGGTGACGCGATGTCCTGCCTCGGCAAGTTCACGACCGATCACGGCCCCGGAAAAGCTTGCTCCAACCAGTAGAATGTGACGATGCTTGATGGTGCCTCTCCTTGATTGTCCTTCTTACTGTAACACATGCAAGACGCAGCCACGACGTAGATCGTTCAGTCGTTGGGGTGGGTATCTGCCTCAACGCCATGCATGACGGCGGCCAGCGCTTTGCGCAAATTGCCGCTGCTGCGGGCAATGATTATCTCTGCCTTGCCCCGGTGGCAACCGTGGGCCATCAGGACGGCCTGCTTGATATTGCCTCCGGCTTGCAGGAGAAAACGTTCTGCCTGGCTATCGGCGCATAGTGGTGAAGACGGCGCGATTGTGATCCTGGGAACGGGTTCAATTTGTTATGGGCAAACAGGCGCGAGCACCTATGTGCTGGGCGATTGGGGAACAGAAATCTCCGATGAAGCCGGTGCAGCTGCGAATGCTGTTTTCTTCGCATCATTTCAAGGCGTGATGATTCCTTTCTTGACCCTGTCGCAGTTTATTCTGCCCTGTCGGGTAAGAACTGAAGGTATCTTACCGCTGCATCTGACTTCGGTCGGGCGATTATCGGTTGATATGCCACTTGCCGATCACGCTCCGCTTGCGTTGATTGAAACCCTCCAGCAATAGCGGGGGGGTAACGGGCGGCCCTTGAACATTCAATCCTCCGATAATGTCAGAGGGTCTCCTTGCCACAGTGCCGGTATTCAAAACATTGCAACACAACCTGACCGGCTTATCGAGAACGGCCGCGTCTGCAAAGTTCAGGATGTGAAAGTGTTCGTGCCAGTAGCAATTGATCGAGCCGCGGTGCAGCGAACTGCGCTGGATCGCCCCTCTGTCGCCTGGGTGCCGCTGTGCTCCTGAATCGAGCGCTGGCGAACGTGAAACAGACTTTCAATTGCTTCGGGGGTTACGTCCGCCGGCCCGCCGGAAAGCACAATTCGGCCTTGATCCAGGACGGAAATCACATCTGCATGCGCGGTGGCGCGCAAGCGGTGAGTGATTTCGATAATGGTCAGTTCCGAATCCCACTTGGCCAGGGCTTTGCGGATCTCATCCTCAAGCTCGATATTGAGATTCGCAGTGAACTCGTCAAGCACGAGGATTTTTGGATGCATAAGCAGAGCACGGGCCAGGCAGACCCGTTGCGCTTGCCCCCCCGATAAGGCCGAACCATTCTGCCCCGTGTGAGTGTCCAGACCTTCGGGCATGGCTTGCACTTCGTCGGCAAGACCGACAATCGCAAGTGCTTCCCAGAGCTCATCGTCGGTGGCGTCAGGCGCGCCGAGGCGGAGATTCTCGGCAAGCGTCGTGGCCAATAGCTGGTTTTTCTGCGACACGGCGACCACGTTCCGGCGCAGCGAGTCGAGAGTGAACCGGTCAACTGGAACTCCATCGATGGCGACCTGTCCCGAACGGGGGTCATCGTGACGTTGCAGTAATTGTATGAGTGTCGACTTGCCCGATCCAGAGCGGCCAACGAGAATCGCATGCCCGCCGGCTGGCACCTGGAGTGAAACATCGATGATTGCGTCGGGCAACGCACTGCCGTCAGCACCTGGATAGCCATAATGCACCGATTGGAAACTGACAGTCGGGGCGGCTTCAAGCGCTAGTTCGTCGGGGCCATCGCTCACACGTTCAGGGGCATTGCTCATTTCCCACAGTCGACGGGCCGCTGCCAATGAATGGTCGAGATAGCCAACGGAATCCTCAATTCCGCGCGGGCCCTTGAACAATCGCAGCGAGGCTGCCGCCACGGCAGCGACGACAACGGGCGACTCGGCCATGCCCATACCGATCCATACCACCGAGATTGTGGCAACCAATGAAAGCGTGACGTTTGCACCGCGACGGAAAGCAACCAGATTGCGAGGTGTACGCGCCGATCTGCATACCTCCCCGCCGAGCTGATCCATTTCGGCAATACGTTCGCTCTCGCGCCCATATCCAATAACCTCATCGACACCGAACACCGTGTCGGTGATATGATGTGCCAGATTCCGGCGGGCCTCCAGGGTAGCTTGCGTCTGGTTGAACGATCTGCGGGCGCCGATGTATGGGACCACGAAGAGTGACAATGCCAGACACAGTCCAACGACCCAGATCAGTTTCCAGCCCGCCAGGATTCCGGCGATCAAAATCGCCAGCGATCCAACAACATATGCAGATATAACGGGCGCGAAAGTGTGTGCGTAGACGACTTCGATCCGGTCAACGTCGCGAGTAAGGCTCGTGAGCACATCACCGGAGCGGGAGTGGGTCACGAAGGCCGGAGCCTTGGGCCATATTTTAGCGTAGACAAAGGTCCGCAGGAGTTCAAGAGCCTTGAACGCAACGTAGTGACCGGTGAACTGCTCGAAGTAGTAAAAGGCGGCCTTGGACAAAGCAACCGCTACCAACGCGGCCGCGAGCATTCCGGGATTGCCGCCTCCCGTCATCATATGGACAACGCCACCGGCAGCAAGGCCGAAGAGAACCAGATCCAGCAAAAGATTGATGATGCGGCACAGCAATGAAACCAGCAACAGCGGATGTACCGGCCTGGTGATGCGCAATAGCCAGCGGACAATATCGTGCAGCGGCGGATCTGGCTGGGCCGTAATCATGCGGCAAGCTCCAATCGTCCAAGTTTTCCTTCTTTGAGTTCATAAGCCGCATCTGCAATACGGAGCAGAGACGGTCGGTGTGTGATCATCAGGATTGTCCAGTCGCGCGGCAGATTGGCAACCGCATCGATAATGCGGGCTTCAGATTCGATATCGACGTGGCTCGTCGGCTCGTCAAGGAGCAGCAACCTGCGCCCCGACAACAGCGCCCTGGCCAGTGAAATGCGTTGTGCCTGACCGCCGGAAATCACTGCGGCGCCTTCGCCCAAATGTGTATCGAGTCGGTGGGGCATGCGTGCAATCTCATCGGCCACTTGCGCACGCTCCAGCGCGTCCCACATTTCAGTTTCGGTGGCCTCTTGCCTGGCAATGCGCAGGTTATCGGCGATGGTGCCAGTAAACATCCATGTGGATTGCGCAACGCTTGCGCTGAGGGATCTGGTCAGGGTCAGGGCTTGCGGATCGATAATGCGGCCAGCGACAGCGGCATGTCCGTTTTGTGGCGGAAGGGTGCCTTGAATGATCCCCATCAAGGTTGATTTGCCGGCGCCACTGCGCCCTACGATGGCGACGCGCCCGCCCCGAGGCACTTCGAGATCAACTCCTCGGAGCACCTCGCCACGACCGTGATCATAATGCACATTCTCCAGTTGCACGTCGAGCCGGTCATTGATCCAACTGCCCGCATCTGGCGTAACCGCTGCGCTTGGTCCAACGGTCTGGCTGGCCAGATAACTCTCGATCGCTTTTTGCGAAGCGCGTCCGCCCATGCCGATATAGAAGAAGCCGGCGACCTGTTGCAGGGGCTCGAGCAGCAACACCGTCAACAGCATGACAGCGACGGATTCTCCGGGCGTGAGATAGTCAGATCGCATGATGGCAAGGCCCGCAGTAAGGCAGATCAGGATGAGCGAGAACAACCCGTCCATCACGATGATGACGATCTGGTTTCCGGCCAGGAGCCGCATGATTGCACCGCGGTTGGCTTCGCCTTGACGGCCCAGTTCTTCCTCGATCCGTTTGCCCGCACCCAAAAGCCGAATGGTGTTGAGATTGCGGATGGCGTCGAGGTAGCGATTCGACAATTGATCGCGTTGCTTGCGTGATTCAGACGAGGCCTTGCGGAACAGGAGCATGAATCCGCGAATTCCGAGTGGAATCAACGGTATCAGGATCATCACAACGAAGCCGACGACGGGATCGATCGCGATGCCGATATAAAACAGGATGAGGAAGGGGATCATGATGGCGGCGAGTGTGGCGCCGAAATAGACCTGACGATACTCGGTCAGCCGTTCGGTGTTGTCGGTCATCATGGTGACAAGCCGGGCTGGCGGCGTTCCGTCCGGATCGCTGTTGGAAGCCGTGGCCAAGGCATGCTGCCGCTTTAACAGTAAAATGCGCAGGCGACGCTCTTCTGCGCGTGCCGCGCGCCCGCCCCAGGACAATTCGCCAAAAGCAAACGCTCCGGCCGCGACGGTGAATATGATCGCCCAGACAAGTGCGGTCCGTCCGCCTCCATCGATCATGTGGCCGATCGATACAAGCGTGCCTGCGATGCAAATTGCGGAGGCGAGACGAAAACTGCCAACGACTATGGTATCGCGACGCCCTTGGGGCGAGATAATGGATTCCCGGTTATGGCGTGCATTCGCCACTTTTGCTCGCGTGGGAGGTGGGGCTTCTTGGTAGGGTTTAATCTGTTGTTGGTTCATTTTCTACGGTCACCCCGTTCTGCCTCTTGAGGAAGCACGGTTCAAAGGGTGCCCTCTGTCCATTCCAGAAAAGTGAAACTCAAACCGAATGCCACCCGCACCGATGCCGGTCGCGACAAATCTATAGGTGGATTGCGGGCCCGTTACCATGAAATGCATTTCGGGATTCGTCACGCTGATTTGCTCCCTGTCACGCAAACGCAAGATCGTCCCTGGAATCGCATTTTTTCAGACTATGCAGTTTTCCCCGAAAATTGGATAAATCCGGTATCCGGTTGCGCAGACAAGACGCCCAAAGCTCCAGCATCGCCTTGATCGATAATCCAGTCATCCATGGCCTCCTTGTCATGGAAATTCATGTCTTCAAAAAGACACCTGAAAACACAACTGTAATGCCAGGATGACGTTTCCATCCTTACATCTCAGCGCCTCAGATTCCTGGGAGGGAATCCGAATACCCTCTTGAACGCAGCCGTGAAATTCGTGGCGTCCGAATATCCCGCGGCATGAGCCGCCTGGGCAATGGTGGCGCCTTCGTTTTCAAGCGCCTGCCGACCAAGCTCCAGACGCCTGATACGGATGAACTCGAAGACGCCGATGCCGAATTCCTCCCGGAAGTGGCGCTGGACCCACGAGACGCTGACGCCTGTCTCGCGAGCGATGTGCTCTATGGACAGCGGCTGGGCCAGGCGGGCGAGAATATAATCCCGGATCTGCTCACATCGCTGGCGCGTTTGCAGACGGGGCTTCCTCTTCAAGTCCCGCGACCGTACCAGGGCCGAACATGCCAGGCCGATGAGGTCCAGTGCGCGTGCATTCTTGAACAGGGTCCGCATCTCGCCCTCTATGGAGGGCGGCGGCTCCATCATCTGCTCGGCGAGAACGAGCGCCTGCTTGTCGGGCTCGAAACGAAATTCAGCTAGATGTGTGGCCAGAAATCCGTGCAGGGTGGGCAGCCCGTCGGGCTGGGCGGCGACCAACTCCTCAATCCACGGCAGCGGTGCCGATATCTGGATCTTTCGCAGCGGCAAATCGCTGTCATTGACGAAACGAAGCTTCGAATAGCGTGCGATATTGAGCATCAGCACCTGCGGTGTCGACGCATCAGGCGGCCCGGCGTCGATACGAAAAGCCGTGTTGTCGATCACGAAATGCTGTGCGCCCTGAAGGAACACCATCACCAGCAGCTTCGGCCAGATGTCATATATCTCGTTATCGGGCGTGCAACTCGGCTCGCCGTCCATCGTGCCGACGAACAGGTCGCTGGGAATCTCGGCATTCGGGTGGCTATGCGACATCGGGGCGTAGGTGTTCCATCAGAAAATTGGCTTTATGCCGTTACCGCGCAGGTAATTGCCGTTTGCGCAGGGGTCACGGCAATCGACTTCACCGGCACTATTCATATACATGAGACCTCCAGTCAAGTTTACCCTGCGTCGAGATCCTGACACGGGGACATATTTTTTGGAGACAAGGCATAATGGGCATGATCGGCGGGGCTGTGCGGGCACTGAAGCTGGGCGCAAGCGTGATCGTTCTGGCGTTGGCCAGCCATGCGGCATTGGCGCAGGATGTCGGGCCGGTCTCCGGGCAGGCGACAATCCTGGATCCGATCGTCATCACCGGTGGCTATGAGGACGCCCGCGGATCTTTCGAGGGCTATCTCGCCGGCAAGACGGCGACGGCGACCAAGACGGCCACCTCGATCATTGACGTGCCTCAATCCATCTCGGTCATTGGCCGTGAGGAAATGGATTCCCGTTCGGCGACGCGGCTTTCCGAAACCTTGCGCTATACGCCGGGTGTGACGGTCGAGGCGGATGGCGTCGATTCGCGTTTCGACTCAATCTCGATCCGCGGCTTCAACACGGATAACGCCACATGGCTGGACGGGATGCCTTATCAGGCAGGCGCCAGCCTCGGCAGCGGCAATAACTGGACGATTCCCCAGATCGACACCTGGATGCTGGAGCGCGTGGAAGTCCTGAAGGGGCCGTCGTCTTCCATGTATGGCCAGCTTCCGCCCGGCGGCATGATCAATCAGGTGACGAAGCGGCCGAGCGATGAGGCCTCCCGCCATGTCGAGGGCCATATTGACAGTTTCGGCAAGCCGACGGCGGCCTTCGATATCACCGGCCCGCTCAACGACGCCGTATCCTATCGGCTGCTCGGCAAGTTCGGCAAGACGGGTTCCGAAGTCGAGGAAGGCGAGCGCACGCGACTGCTCATCGCCCCTTCCTTCAGCGTCGATGTCGGCGACGGAAAATTCACCGCCTATGCGCAGCTTCAGCGCGACCGCGGCGGCATCGACTATTCCTGGCTTCCCGCCTACGGCACGCTCTACGACAACCCGCATGGCCGTATCTCGCGCAGCTTCTTTGCCGGAGAGCCGGATTTCAACCGTTACGACCGCAACCAGTATATTGTCGGCTATGATTACGAAACGCCGGTTTTCACCGACAATCTGACCCTACGCCATGCGCTGCGCTGGTCGAAGGTGCAGTCGACCCTCAATATGGTCCAGAACGACATGTTCGGCGCTTCGATGGCTGGCTGGGACTGGCGCACCATCGACCGCTATGCCGTCGATGCCAGCGGTGACGCCAACAATCTGGTTTCGGACACCTCGCTGAACTGGCAGGTGGAAACGGGACAGGTCAGGCACCAGATCGTCGCCGGTGTAGATATTGCACGCAGCACCTTCGACGCCTCCCGCTATTCGGGAACCGCGCCTTCGATCGATATGTTCGACCCTGTATACGGGACCGGGCCGGTCGGTGATTTCGAACTGTCGAGCAATATCGACGCCCGTTTGAGCCAGATCGGCCTTTATGTCCAGGATCAGATGGAAATCGGCAATTTCCGGGTGCTTGGCGCGCTGCGGCAGGATTTCACCGATGGAAAATCCAATGTCGAGACCTGGCGCGACATGGAGTCGATCGACCAGAAGGACAAGGCGACGAGCGGCAGGCTTGGCCTGCTCTACCGATTCGACAACGGGTTTGCGCCCTATGCAAGCTACGGCACCTCGTTTCAGCCGGTGCTGGGTGCCACCGCCGATGGCGACGTCTTCAAGCCGATGACCGGCGAGCAATATGAAGTCGGTATCCGCTATGCGCCGTCGGACGATCTTTTGTGGTCGGCTTCCGTCTTCGATATTCGCCAGACCAACCGCCTGACCGACGATCCCGTCTATGGATGGCCCGATCAGGTGCAGACCGGCGAGGTCCGCATCCGTGGTTTCGAAACTGAACTCAAGGCCGATCTGCAAAATGGCTGGTCGGTGACCGCTGCCTATTCCTATCTCGACCACAAGGTCACAAAGAGCGAGATCCCGGAAGAACTGGGACAGCCCGTCCTCTTTGTGCCGAACCATCAGGCGAGCCTGTGGGTCGACTATACCGTACCGGCCGGCATGTTTGAGGCGTGGCGGCTGGGAGCGGGCCTGCGCTACACCGGCTCGAGCCGGGGAGGCGACATCGAAACACTGTCGGGCTATGCTGGCATGAAGATCCCCGACTATGCCTTGGTCGATTTCAGGCTTTCGGCGCCGCTCGACCAGTGGATTCCCGGTGGGCAGCTGAACCTTTCGGTCAACAACGTCTTCGACAAGAAATATGTCGCCGGGTGCGGCAGCGTCTGGACCTGCGGCTTCGACTATGGCCGCACGGGCACCCTATCGGTTTCGGCGAAATTCTGACGGCACCACCATCGGCGTGAGCGTGACCGGGTCCGGCACGATCACGCTTTCCAGCCCGAAGACGGCGCGCACGGTTGTAACGCTCACGACCTCGTCCGGCCGGCCGGCGGCGGCCACCTGTCCGCCGCCCAGCATCACCAGATGGCTGGCGTGGCGGCTGGCCTGGTTGATGTCGTGGAGAACCGCAATGATTGTGCGGCCGCGTTCGGACAATTCGCTCAAAAGCGCCATCACCTCGATCTGGTAGGCGATGTCGAGAAAGCTGGTCGGCTCGTCCAGAAGCAGGATCGGCGTGTCCTGCGCCAGTACCAATGCGATCCAGACGCGCTGCCTTTGCCCGCCCGACAAGGTCGAAACCAGCCGGTCGGCAAGATCGGCCACCCCGGCCTGCGCCATGGCGGCATCCACCGCTGCCTTATCCGCAGCCGACCATTGCCGAAACACCGTCTGATGCGGGAAACGGCCGCGCATGACCAGTTCGGCGACGCGAATGCCCTCAGGCGCAAGCGGGAATTGCGGCAGCATCGCAATGTCGCGGGCAAGATGGCGGGGGCGCAGGCCGGAAACCGGCTTGCCGTCGAGCGACACCTTGCCTCCGGTTGGCGCAATGGCCCCGCCCAAGAGCTTCAGCAAGGTCGATTTGCCACTGCCATTGGCGCCCATGATGGCGGTGAACGCCCCGTCCGGCAGGTAAAGGCTGACGTCTTCCAGCACTGAAACGCCGTCATAGGCAGCGCTGACGTGATCGAGATGAAGACGGCAATTCATGTTTTGACGCGCCCCGAACGCAGCAACAGCCAGAAGAACCACAACCCGCCCAGAACCAGCGTGACGACGCCGACCGGCAGTGGCGTGCCGGTCGGTATCTTCTGGGCCAGCAGATCCGATGCGCTAAGCAGGACCGCGCCAGAAAGTGCTGTATGAACCAGCGCCGCGTCGCCGTCTGCCGTCAGCCGCCTTGCGATCTGTGGCGCGACCAGGGCGATGAAGCCGATTGGACCGACCAGAGCGGTGACCTGCGCCGACAGAAAAAGCCCGATCAGGATCGCCGATAGCCTCGTGCGGTTGGGGTCGAGGCCGGATCCTCTTGCGATGGCGTCGCCGAGTTCAAGCTGGCGCAGTAAGCGGGCCAGCGACAAAGCGGGCGGAATCAGAAGGACGGCGCTGACGCAAAGATAGAAGAGGCGGTCCTTGTCCATGTCGTTGAGCGACCCAAGCCCCCAACTCGCCACCGCCACCGCTGCTTCCTCGCCGGCTTGCAGCAGCAGCCATTGCGAGGCGGCGAAGAAAAGTTGGCTGACGCCGATGCCGACCACGATCAGCCGAAAGCCGCTCAAGCCACGGGCCACGAAGAGATAGACCGCAAGCGGGGCCAGCGCGCCGCCGGACAAGGCCCCCGCGGCCACCAGAAGAAACCCGCCGCCGAAGACCAGCATCGCGACCATGGCGCCGAAATAGGCGCCGGCGTCGAAGCCCAGTACGTCGGGGCTGGCGAGCGGATTGCGAAACACCGACTGGAACAGCGCACCGGCAAGGCCGAGCATCGCACCGGCCACCAAGGCGACGACGGTGCGCGGCAGCCGCCATTCCATCACGACCATGTGCGCGGCCTCGTCGCCCCTGCCGCGCAACGCATCCAGCACCTGTGTGAAACTGAGCGGATAGTCGCCGCTCGAAAGCGTCCAGATGGCTATGCCAAGGCCTGCAAGACACAGGACAAGGCCGGTGATGAGCCGCCGCGGACTGGTCTTCAGCGCGATACCGCCGACGGGAGATATGATGATAAGGCTCATCTCACAGATCTCCGATCCTGTAGGCCAGCCCGATCAGCACCGGCGCACCGGCAAAGGCCATCACGATGCCCAATGGCGCTTCGCCTTGCGGCAGCACCACCCGGGCGAGAAGGTCGGCGCTTAGCAGCAGGACCGGGCCGAGCAACGCGGTCAGAACAAGGATCGCGCGCTGGTCGACGCCGATGATTGCGCGCGCAGCCAGCGGTGCGAGCAGGCCAACGAAGCCGACCGGCCCGGTGGCGCTGGTCGCCGCGCCAGCCAGCACGATGACCGAGGCGGCTGCCGCCATTTGCGTGCCGGCCATGCCGACGCCGAGTGCGCGCGCCAGATCGTTGCCGAGCGCGACGGCGTTGAGGCGAGGGCCAAGCACGAGCGCCAGCAATGCGCCCGCCAGCACGAAGGGAGCGACCGCCCGGACCGGCTGGAAATCGGTGACGATCAGTGAGCCCGCAACCCAGACCAGAACCCGTCGAAAAAGATCGGGGTCCGAAAGCGTGATCGCCCACCCGGCTCCGCCGGCGATGGCGCTCATCGCCACGCCACACAGAACGAGGCGCAGCGCCGTCGCACCGCCGAGCACGCTGAATATCTGCACGACAGCGCCAGCCGCCAACGCGCCGCCCATCGCCACCCAGACCAGCGCCATGGGCTGCGCCATGCCGGTGAGCGTGACGCACAGTATGACGGCAAGGCTTGCGCCTGCATTGACGCCCATGATGCCCGGATCGGCAAGCACATTGCGGGTGACGGCCTGCATCACCGCCCCGGCCAGCGCAAAGCCGATGCCGGCCAGGATGGCCAGCAGCGTGCGCGGCAGGCGCATGGCGACGATCTCGTGGGCGGTGGCGGAAGCCTCGCCGCCAAGCGCGGCGAACACCTCACCAATGGCCAGGGATTTTGCGCCGATCGCGAGGCTGGCGAGGGCCAGGATGCACAGAATGCAAAAAGCCAGCGCTACGGCCAGGCCAAGGCGGACGATCATGCCATGTCCTGTTCCGGGCCCAGGGTCCAGTAGGTCGAGACGTCGAACTTGCCGCCTTCGTCCTTGCGCGAGGCGAGATGCGCGCGCAGCGCCTCCACGGCCTTGCGCTCGGCCGCCGCCCACAGATAGACGCCTTGCCCCAGTCTCTCGTCACGGACCAGATCGACAAGCACCTGGGTGCGCCTCGGATCGTGCAGCAGTCAGCGGATTTCGGCCGATCCCGGCACTTTCAACGGGATGCGCGCGGCTTCGTCCTCGATCAGGACCGTCGCCGTCACCGCTGCTGTTTCGGGCAGCATCTCCAGCCAGTTGGCAAGGGCGGGAAGGGCTGTCTCGTCGCCGATCAGCAGATAGCGTTCGGCTTGCGGCAGCAGCATCGAGGCCTTCGGCCCGGCAAGATGAATCCTGTCGCCAGGCCGTGCCCCGGCGGCCCAGCCGCCGGCAATGCCGCCATCGTGCAGCACGAAATCGAGGATCAGCGTTCCGCTCGAAGGGTCATAGGCGCGGGGCGTGTATTCGCGCGAGATTGCAGGCGGATTATCCGGCCATTCAAGCCGCCCCTCACCCTGTCGCGGCAGCGCGATGCTGGCGGTTCGCGGGTCGGGGAAGAAGAGCTTGACATGATCGTCGGGACCAAGACTCTGGAAGGTGGGCATTGCGCGCCCATCCCGGTTGAACGCGCTCAGTTGCTCGCCGCCAAGGACGATGCGCCGCATGCGCGGCGACAAATCCTCGACACCGACCACCTCGACCTCACGCAATGTGATCGGGAACCGCTGAACGGCGATCTGATTCATTATCCTGCATCCAGTTTGTTCATCAAGGTGTCGAGACCGTCGAGAAAGCGGTTTGCGGTCAGGTGCATTTCCGGCCAGATATCTGACAGGCCGGTGAGCCGACCCAACCTGACGGCGGGAAGGCGGCGAAAGCCCGGTAGATTGAGGACAGGCTGGACCTCTGGCGAAGGCTGGCCGTCGAGTGTCGGATAGACAAAGCCCTGCACATCGGCCAGTTCATCGACCTCTTCGTAAGAAAGCTGGACGCCGTTGGCCTCGTCGGTGCGGGCGACGGGCGGCAATGCCGCGCCAATGTCGCGAAAAATCCGCCCCGTCCACGAAATCGGGC
Organism: Aquamicrobium segne; assembly: GCF_042656785.1. Classification (NCBI taxonomy): domain Bacteria; kingdom Pseudomonadati; phylum Pseudomonadota; class Alphaproteobacteria; order Hyphomicrobiales; family Phyllobacteriaceae; genus Aquamicrobium; species Aquamicrobium segne. The sequence goes on along the minus strand of NZ_JBHSLL010000009.1, from coordinate 21,726 downwards.
TGTGGATGAGGATCTGCCGATCACGCCCGCTTATCACCGCCAGAGGCCCGCGTTGCAGCGCATCCGACCAGCGTTCGCGGCAGGCGGCGACGCGGGCGTTGTAGACATCGCGGTCGGAACGGGCCTGTGCTTCCAGCCCCATCGCGGCGGCAAGCGCGTCGGAAGTCTCCAGCAGCGCACCGGCTCCTTCGGACTGGATCAGCACCGTTGGCGCGATGGCCGACAGCTTCCGGTAAAGGGCCGAATGATCGGCGCCACCGCGCACCATGCCAACGATGAGATCGGGCCTCAGCGCCAATATCGCCTCATAGCGAAGCTGCCCGCCATAGGTTGATGCGCCGATGACCGGAATATCCCTGAGGGTCTGTGCCCCGGCCTCCGTCAACGATGTGCGGCTGACGGCCGTGACGCCGACAGGCTTCAGGCCGTAATTGGCCGCCACCGCCGCTGCCGCGTCGAGCGCGACGATCCTTTCGGGCGCGGCCGGGATCGACATCGGCCCGAATGCGGTTGCGACCTCAAGGCCCCCGGCGAAAGTCGCTGTCGGCGCAAATAGCGCCAACCCGCTCAAGGCGAACGCACGTCTGGTGAAATGTCGTCGTGTCATTGTCGAGGATGGATGCTTGCGACCGGAGAATGGAGCGAATATATGACATTTATCGTCAGGTTTGTCCACGCGAAAGGGTCGAAACAGCATGATGACACGGATCAGGGACATGATCCGCGCCTGCATAAGCGCACCCGGCCCCGGCGTGGCCGTCGGTATCTGGCGCGACGGGGAACCGGTCCTTTGCGAAGGCTATGGCGACGCGATCCGGGGTGGACGGCTGATCACGATGGAAACGGTGTTCGACACCGCGTCGGTGTCGAAGATGTTCACCGCGCTATGCGTGCTGATCTTGGAACGGCGGGGGCTGTTGTCCATCGACGATCCGCTGGCGGACCGGTTGCCGCAAATGAGGACGGCCGCACCCGGTGTCACTATCCGCCATCTTCTCAACCATGTGTCGGCGCTGCCCGACTATATGGAACTGTTTGACGCGAAGGGCTGGGGGCTGGCGCATCGGCTGGGAATGGCCGAGACGCTCGACGTTCTGGCGGCCCAGGAGCCGTCTTCCACCCGGCCCGGAACCCGCTATTCCTATTCGAACAGCGGCTATGTGCTTTTATCGGCAATTGTAGAGCGCGTCAGTGGGCAGTCGCTCGCCCGGTTTGCGCAAGAAAACATCTTCGCGCCACTGGGGATGACCCACAGCTGCTATGTTGATGCGATGCCGGCGCGCCTTGCGGGTGTTGCGTGTTCCTATGAGACCTCGACCGGCCCCGAAGTGCTGCCGATGTGGGAGATGACGGGCGACGGCCAGGTGTACAGCACGATAGAAGATCTTGGCCGCTGGGCATTGGAACTCATGCAGCCCTCGCTGTTTGCCGACCTGATCCTGCAGCTTTGCACACCGGCAACCCTCGCCGATGGCTCGCACACCGCCTATGGCGCGGGCATGCAGCTTGAAACGGTCGGCGGCCGGTCCGTCTTCGGGCATGACGGCGGCTGGGCCGGATTTCGCTCGTTATTGCTCGTCACCCCGAGCGCGGGTCTGGGTATCGTTTTACTGGCGAATCGGGCGGATTTTGCGACGGGAGAACTGGCGAGAGGTATTCTGGTGGAGTTATTGTCGGCTTCGCGCAGCGCATAGGCGGCGTTGATTCGTGTGATTTTATCCGCCAGAATGGCGTATTCTGCCGGTTGCCTGTTCGCTTTCTCTATATTGGCTTGGCAGCACGCCTTTCTCTGTGCGGAAGGCCTTGCTGAAATGGCTCAGGCTGTCGAAACCGACAGCCATCGCCGTTTCGGTGACGGAAGTCCCGGATGCAAGCAGGGCAGCTGCGGCATTCATTCTGGTCGAGCGCAAATAGGTGTGGACCGATTTGCCGATTGCGATCCGGAAGCCTTCTTTCAACCTGCGCTCATTCAGTCCGACAGTCTTGGCCAGCCGGGCTATTGTCCAGTCATCATTATAGCTTTCTTCAATCAGTCGGACCGCCAATTCCAGCTTGCGCAACTCCTCCTTCTTGAGTGGTCGCAGCACCGGGCCGCCGGAAGCTCGCACCAGCGTGTCGAGGCCAATGCCAAGTGCTTCGATCGCCTTGCTGTAGAGATAGGTGCGGCGGACCGGACCTTCTTCGAAATTGCATTTCAAAAGACTGCTTGCAACGCCCAGCAGTTTCGGTGAAGCCTTGAACCCGATCAGGTAGATATCCTGCTCGGGCAGACTGTGATCGGAGATGACTGCACCGCCAAGGCGTGCCAGCGAGATGCCGCCCAGCCTTTCCAGAAGCGCCTTTTCGACACGTATATCGACAATACGCAGCCGCTTGCCCGCTTGCACATGATTTTCGCCGCCCGTCATTCGATCACAGGCGAAAAGAACAGCCGAACCGCCATGGAACTCGAACGGCTTCGCACCATCGACGCAAAGTGCGCCGACGCCATCCAGAAAGATTGACAGCGAAAATGTCGCGGGTCCCTTTGGCCGGAAAACGATATCGCGCGGCGGCAGCACATCGATCATGTAGATCGTCACATCCTCGCCTGGCTGCTCAATGCGGGTCGCTTCGCGCCAGCCGAGACTGTCGATTTCCGAGTCGACCTTTTCCCTCCAGGATCCGACAGTGTCGTCCCCGCCGACTGCTTCCCGATCTGGCGAAAATTCGCCGAAAAGCTGATTGCTGCTGCCTCTTTCCACCATATTAGTCCCGATTTCGCTAATTGTGGCCCACAGAACGTTAGCCCGGGAACCTAAACTGGAATAAAGAACTCAACTTTATTCCAGTATTGAGAGAGGTTCAACATGCTGCGTGGGGGACGGTTGGTTTTATCGGCTTCGGTATGTCTGATGGCGCTGGGAAGCGGGCATGTGGGCGCGCAGGACGGTGACGTGACCGTGCTGGATGTGATCACCATCACCGCTTCCAAACGCCAGCAGGAGATCGGCAAGATTGACGCTTCTGTGACGGTCGTGACCGGCGAGGAACTCGCCCGGCGCGGCATCCAGACAGTCGAGGATCTGCAAAAGGTCTTTCCCGGCGTCAGCATGGGTAATCGCGGCAACCGGATTTACTCGAATGTCACGGTGCGCGGCATGTCGTCGCCGGATTATTTCAACCCGACTGTTCAGGTTTATGTTGACGGCGTGCTGCAGGTCCCGTCCAGCTTTGCGCAGATGCTCACCGATGTCGAGCGGGTTGAGTTGCTGCGCGGGCCGCAGGGGACGCTTTACGGCGCCAACGCCTATGGCGGCGTAATCAACATTATCACCAGAAAAGCTGACCATAACCGTTTCTACATCCAGGGAAACATCAGTGCCGATGAGCCGTCGGTTGAGATCGGTGGAACCGCGATTCTGACGCCAGATACCCTCTATCTGGATTTTGCGGGCAACTTCCAACATTTCTCCGGCGATATCGACGACGCCACCACCGGCAAGAGCGACATCAACACCTCCAACAATGGCTATGGGCGCGCCACCTTGCGCTATGCGCCGACCGGCGGCGATTTCGATGCGTCGTTGAGCTTTTCGAAGGAACGCCTGTTGTCTCACGAGGAACTCTATTCGTTCCAGTCCGACGTTGATGACAGGATCTACCGCAGTGGCGTTTATGGTGATATTCCGCGCCTTGAACGTGACGTAACCACGATTTCCGGCCAGTGGAACTACAGGTTCTCCGATTTCACGCTGTCGAGTATCACCAGTTACCAGCACAGCGATGTCGAGCGTGATTTTTCCGCCGGGGCCGGTTCGCGCTATTCCTGGCCCCAGGACGACAAGAACTTTTCGCAGGAACTGCGGCTGGCTTATGAAAGCGAGCAGTTCAGCGGCGTTGCAGGCCTTTGGTATAGCCACAATGATTTCAATGCGCCCAAGAGCGCCGTCGCGCCCTGGTACGGCGCGAGCACGAACAATGTCGTCACCAATAGCACAGCAGCCTTTGGCGAGTTGACCTGGCACGTTACGCCCGACTTCGACGTCACCGGCGGCTTGCGGGCGACTTATGATCGCTCGAAAATTTCTGCGTTTCGTGAGGATGCTTACAGCACCGGTATGGGGTTCGACTTTGAAGGTGCTGCCGATTTCAGCAGTCTTCAGCCGAAGCTGGCGCTCGCCTATCAGCTCAATCCTGAAACCCGCCTGTTCGGTGTGGTCTCGCGCGGCTACAAGCCGGGCGGTTTCAACCACAGCATTTCGTCATTGCTCGACGCTGCTCCTTACGACCCGGAATCTGCATGGAATTTCGAGGCTGGCGTCAAGTCCACCCTGCTCGACGGAAACCTCGACCTGTCGGCGACAGTCTATCATATCCGCTCTTCCGACAAGCAGATTTATGTCGGGCCGCTCGGGCAGCAGTTTATTCGCAACGCCGGTGAGGCAACCAGCACCGGCATCGAACTTGAAGCGACATGGCGCGCGACAGACCGGCTGACCTTTACCGGAAACGCCGCTTTGGGTCGCTCCAAATTCACCGATTTCACCGATCCGCTAACAGGCGTCTCCTACAATGGAAACCGCGTGCCTTATGCGCCGGATGCAAGCGCGCATCTCAACGTCGCTTATATGCTGAGTGAGGATTTTTACGGCGGCACGTTGACTGCGAATGCCGCCGTCAACGCCTGGTCGAAAACCTGGTTCGACGAGGCGAACAGTTCCGGCCAGAAGGGTTTTGCGACCTTCGATGCCGGGCTTGACTTCGCACGATCCGACGGCCTGTCCGCGCGGCTTTATGTCCAGAACATCGCCGACAAGTCCTACAAGACCTCCGGCTATATGTCTGGCCCCGAGGAATTGGGCACGCTGGGCAAGGGGCGTACTTTCGGGCTGACCTTGCGCAAGGAATTCTGACCGTTATGGCATCCGCAAATCCGTCGTTGACGCGGCTGTTCATTGCCGCCGGCGGCATCTATACGGCGCAAAGTCTCGTCGGCGGTCTGACCTTCCTTGGAGTGCCGGCTGTGCTGCGGGCCGAGAATGTCGCTCTCGACAAGATCGGCATGGTTTCTCTCGCCATGCTGGTCTGGGCCGTCAAGTTCTTGTGGGCCGCGCCGGTCGAGCGCAGGCGCCTCGGTTCGGGTGGCCATCGCCGTTCCCGCGTACTTATGCTGGCGGGTGAAGGGGTGGTGGCGCTGGCGCTTGTCGCGTTCGCGCTCGCGGCGGAGGCGGACTTTACCGTAATCCTTTCGCTCCTGATCATCATGGCGGCTGCATCTGCAACCGTCGATATCGTCTGCGATGCATATCTGATCGAGCAATTCCCGCAGGAACGCCGCGGCCTTGGCAATATCGCGCAGGTCGGCGGCGGCTATCTGGGGCTGATCTTCGGCAGCGGCCTGTTTGTATTTCTTTATTCTATGGTCGGCTGGGCGGGCGCGTCAGTGGTGCTTGCGCTGCTTGTGGTTCTCATGTCCATGCCAATGGCGCTGACCCGCGAACCCAAAGTGGTTTTGCCGGCACAAGCTCCGCCGCCGCGCCTTTCTGAAGGGTTTCGTCGGCCCGAAGTGCGCATCGGTATCGTCATGGCGATCGTTTTCGAACTCGGGGGGCGTCTTGCGCAAGCGCTGGCGGGGCCGTTCCTTGTCGATGCAGGGCTTTCTCTTGCCGCACTCGGTTTGCTGAATGGCGGCGGTGGCGTGGCTGCAGGTCTTGCGGGCACGCTGGCTGGCGGCTTTGCCGCCCAGCGGTTGGGCGCTTCAAGAGCGATGATGGCGGTCGCCTGTGTGCATGTGCTGACGCTGGGCGCACTCACCGGAGCCATCGTCTTCGATATTGATAATCTGCCGCTGCTGACCGGACTGTTTGTTCTGGAAGGGGGCATGATGGCGGCGGGCTTCGTTGTCAGCTACGCCCGGTTGATGGCGCTCGCATCATCAGCGCAGCCGGGTGTTGACTTCACCATCTTCCAGTGCGCCAGCGCCATCGTCGCGGCTTGTGCGGGCATGGCTGGTGGCGTCATGGCGGCGCGGGCAGGTTACCCGGCGGTTTTCATGATCGCCTTGCTGGCCGCATGTGCTGCTCCGGTCGGGCTGGTCCTGTGCGAACGATTTCTTGCCAGAAGGACGCTGCCATGACCAGACCGCTTGCTGTTATCACCGGAGCCGGCGTCGCCGGGCTTGCCGCCGCCTGGTGGCTGGAGAAAGCCGGCTGGCGGGCTCTGGTCATCGAGCGGGGGCAGAGCCTGCGCGAGAACGGCTATATGCTCGGTCTTTCCGGATTGGGCTATGAGACTGCCGGGCGCATGGGCCTTCATGAGCGCCTGCAGGCAGTAGCCTATGACATCAACGAAAATGTCTACAAGGATAGCTCGGGGCGCGAGATCCTGCGCCTGCGCTATCGTGATTTCATCCGCGATCTACCCTATCTGGCGGTTCGCAGGACCGATCTGGTCCGGGCGCTTGCTGAAATCCTGCCCGATAACGTAACGCTGCGCTACGGCCAGACCGTGACGGGTTTTGATGACCGGGGCGATCATGTCGCAGTGGTGTTGTCGTCCGGAGAAGAGGTCAAGGCCGACCTGCTCATCGGCGCGGATGGATTCCGTTCGGCCATCCGCCAGCGCCTGTTCGGTCCCGACGGCGATTGCCTCCAACCGCTGGGCTATTATTTCGCAGTGTATGATATCGATGCCCCCAAGGATTTCGAGACGGACTTTCTCTCCTATGCCGAGCCGGGCCATCTTGCTGAATATTACGCCCTGCATGACGGACGTCTGGCGGCCATGCATGTATGGCGCGACACGCGAACGGGGCTCGAACAGATCCCGGACCGGATAGGGCTTATGCAAGACGTGAGCGCACACAGTCATCCGCAGGTGCGCGAATTGCTTTGCACTGTCGAGCGGGCAGCGGGCAGCGTGGTGGTTGACAGCCTGACCATGATCGATCTGCCGCAATGGTCGCGCGGACGTGCGCTGCTTTTGGGTGATGCCGCCCACTGCCTCACGCTGGTGTCCGGACAGGGTGCGGGAATGGCGCTGACATCGGCGGAAATGCTTGGTCAAGCGCTGTCCGGCTGCGCGAACTTGCCCGAAGCGCTGGCGCGCCACGACAGGAAATTGCGCCCCGTCATCGGCAGGCTTCAGGCCCGCAGCCGCAAGATGGCGGCCATGTTCATTCCGCAGAGTGCTTTTGCATTCAATCTGCGAAACTTCATCATGCGCAACATGCCGCGAAAATGGCTCGGCCATTATCTGAGCGGGACCATCAGGTCGGAAATGGAACTGCTCAAAACCCGCGACTGAGGGCAATCTGGCGGTCCGTACCCATTTTCGCATGCTGCATGCTCTTAAATATGATAAAAATAGTATAGTTTGATATTCCCTCCAACGTCTTTGCAGGCTACAGTTGCGTCGCTTCGCTTGGGGAGGCCCAGTCGGTTTCATAAGGGCGACGACAATGTCACTGTCAGGAGACGGGCAGCATGATGCATTTCAGACCAACGCATGGAGCGCCATTCGCAAATGGCGCAGGGGCCGCGGCTTCGAGCCACCATTACGAGCTTGCTGGCAGGGTCGAGGCGCTGACGGTGCTCGTCTCCAGGGCGAAGCGCCTGGCCGATGAGAGTCTTGCCCGCGCCAATGACGCGCCGCAGCCGCATGAGACGACCAACATCATTTTCGTGACGCTCTACGAAGCGCATTGGCGTGATCGTGAAGCGTTGTTTGAGGCGATGCGCCGGTTGGATGAGGCCCGTGAAGAGCTGCAAACTGCATCGCAGAAAATATAAACACATTGCCCGCCATGTGGGCGGGCTGACAATCTGGCGCGACGCCAGCGCCCTGCACCAAGAATGGAGTAACGAGTGTCCCAGTCAGAGGTCGAGCGCCGTCAGGAAGAGGCCGAAGCGCATATCCGCGCCACGATCATCAATGAACTTTGCCAGGTCATGCAGAAGACAAATCTTCCGCCAATGGCGGTTTTGCGACTGGCCACGCGCGCAATCGGCACGATCTACCGCGAGATGGCCGAGGCGCATAGCGGCGTCCATCCCTGTCCCTGCGGCTGGCGGCCTCATTACACAAACGATGTCGAGGTCCTTGGCATGGCGCTGATGACAGCGTGCGAATCCCATCGCAGAGACGATCTCAGACGGATGCGCATAGCCGGCACTGCCTGAGCGGTCCCGGCCACGGCGCGCCTGGATGATTGTTCCCGAACGCAACCATAATCCTGTTTGCAGCATAATTGACGAGACGCAGTGACCTGCGGTGTCGTGCACCGGTGACGTAAAGCCGCCGACCCTGCCTGGGCATTTCATCATGATAGCCATTTAGTGGTTGCAATATGTAATGTTATTACATATCAGAGTTCCCCAATAGACAGTTGAGATCAGACGGTAAGGGGATTGTCATGCGCAGGGCCGCATGAGTCTGACGGGCGATGCCATGTCGCACACCATCTTGCCCGGCAATCATCCTGTCGGCTTGCGTGGCCTGTTTCGTATCGGTGATCGCCAGCCCGCGCGGCGCACCGCACCTCCTGACAACGAGAAGATATCAAGATGACGGTTACAAAACTGACGAAGCTTGCCGTAAGCCTGATCATTATCATACTGACTTGCAGTTCGTTGCCGGCGCGGGCGGAAGCGGACAGGCTCTCCGTGGTGGCGAGTTTTTCCATCATCGGTGATTTTGCGCGGATTGTCGGTGGCGACGGTATCGAACTCAGGACGCTCGTCGGCCCTGACAGCGATGCGCATATCTACGAGCCGAAGCCAGCCGACGCCATCGCGCTTGCCCGTGCCGATATCGTGCTGGTGAACGGGCTGTCGTTCGAGGGGTTTCTTCAGCGTCTTGTCGAGGCGAGCGGAACCTCGGCACAGATCATTGTGCTTACGCAAGGCGCGGACATTCTTCATGATCCGGATGGCGGTCACTATCACTACGTCAATGGCGAGGCCATTTTCCACGCCGCGCCCAACGATCCCCATGCGTGGCAGTCTGTCGCGAACGCCCGAATCTATGTTCAAAACATCGCCCGTGCTTTCTGCGCTGCCGATGCGAAGAACTGCGCAAGCTATGAGGCAAACGCAAACGCCTATCTTGATGAACTGACGGTCCTCGATGAGGAGATAAAGGGGACAGTCGCCGCTATTTCCCACGACCGGCGCGTTGCAGTGGTCGCCCATAACGCCTTCCGCTATTTCGAGCGTGATTACGGCGTGAGCTTCCTTGCGCCGCAGGGCGTGTCCACCGAATCGGAAGCGTCTGCGGCGGCTGTTGCGTCGCTCATTTACGAGATCCGGGAAAAGCGGGCGTCCGCCATTTTTGCTGAAAACATCACTGACGCGCGCCTGATCGAGCAGATCGCGTCGGAGGCCGACCTGTCGCCTGGCGGAACGCTCTATTCCGACGCGCTTTCGCAGCCGGACGGCCCGGCGCCCACCTATGTCGAGATGATGCGTCACAACATCCAAACGCTCACCGCCGCCATGAAGGGCGGCTGAGCATTCTGCCAATACAGGGTCAATGCGGCCCATATATGTAATGTAATAACATTAAAAAGAAGAGGCAAATGAGACGATTATTCCTGGGGGCGTCAGTGCTTGTAATCGCCGCCGCCTTCGGCGGGAGCGCGGCCTTTGCGGACGAGGAGAATGTCACGGCATGGCGGCTGTTCGTTGCCGACCATGCGGAACCGGTCGTCAAGGTCATCGATGCGCTTGACGGCAAGCTGCTTGAAACCTTCACGGTCAAGGGACCGGCGGCGCTGCACCGCTCGTCGAGCGGCGAGACGGTGTTCGCGGCTCAGGGGGCGCAAGGAGAGGTCAACGCCATCTCGACCGGCATTTCATTCCATGATCATGGCGATCATGCCGACATCGATGTTGATGATGCCGAACTGCTTCACGTCCACATCGACGGCGACAAGCCAGCGCATTTCGTGGAGTTGCAGGGCAACATCGCCCAATGGTTCGATGGTGAGGACGAAGTTCGTGTCTTTACCGAAAAGGCCGCGCTCGACGAAAAACTGGAAGTGCGTACCGCTAATGTGGTGACGCCGCATCATGGCGTCGGCGTTCCCTATCAAAACCATGTCGTCGTCTCGATCCCGAACCCGGAAGACGCGTCGAAGCGCCCGGTCGGTGCGCGCGTGGTCGACTTTGAAGGCAATGCGGTTGGTGACGATGTGGCCTGTCCGGGCCTGCACGGTTCGGCGGGGTCGGGCAGCCTTTATGCGCTTGCCTGCGACACCGGCCTGCTGCTGATCAGGCAGGATGGCGACGCGCCCACCATTGAGCATCTGCCCTATGCCCCATCGCTGCCGGAAGGCAGTGCCTCGACGCTGATCGGCGGCAGGGGATTGCAGTATTTTATTGGCAATTACGGCCCTGACCGCCTCATCCTTGTCGATCCTTCGGAAGGTGCGGCTGGCTTCCAGCTGGTTCAGCTTCCAACCAGGCGCGTGCACTTTGCCGTTGATCCGATCCGCTCGCGCTTCGCCTATGTGATCACCGAGGATGGGCAATTGCACAAACTCGACGTGCTTGACGGCAAGATCACCCAGTCGCTGAAGCTGACCGGGCCCTATTCGATGGAAGGCCACTGGAACGACCCGCGCCCACGCATTGCGGTTGCTGGCGGCAACATCGTCGTCACCGATCCGCTGAATGCGAAGCTGCTTCTGGTCGATGCCGCAACTTTTGAACGCACCGGCGAGATCGCCGTTGACGGCAAGCCGTTCAACATCGTCGCTGTCGGCGGCAGCGGCAAGGTTCATGCTCACGACGGTGAAGAAGATCATGCGCACAGCCACGACCATGCTCACGATCACGGCGATGACCAGATCTACAAGGGCTATTTTGAGGATGATCAGGTCAAGGAGCGCGCCTTGACGGACTGGGCTGGCGATTGGCAGTCGGTCTATCCCTATTTGCAGGACGGCACGCTCGATCCGGTCATGGCCCACAAGGCCGAACACGGTGACCAGAGCGCCGATGAATACAAGGCCTATTACGAGATCGGCTACCGCACCAATGTTGAACGCATCACGATCGAGGATGATGCCGTGACATTCTTTGAGGGTGGCAAGCCATTAAAGGCCCGCTATGCCAGCGACGGCTATGAAATCCTGACCTATGAGAAAGGCAATCGCGGCGTGCGCTTCATCTTCAAAAAGACCGAAGGAGACGAAGGTGCGCCGCAATATATCCAGTTCAGCGACCACAGGATCGCGCCGGATGCGGCTGATCATTATCATCTCTATTGGGGCGATGATCGCGCCGCTCTGCTTGAGGAAGTGACCAACTGGCCGACCTATTACCCGTCCTCCCTCGATGCGAAGGAGATCGTGCGGGAGATGCAGGCGCACTGACCGCAAATTTTCTTCCCGACATGATCAGCGCCCGGCCGCAAAAGCCGGGTGCATTCGAACGGAAGCTGGCATAAATGAGCACCTGGAGCGGCATGAAAATGCGACAGGTCCCCAAGATTGTCGCCACGGTTGTGCCGTCTTCAGCCTTGCGCGATGGCGTGGAAGAAGGCGCCGGTGACGTTGCCGCGCCTTGCACCGGCAGGGCCGAGGCTGCGCCCCTCTCCGTCGGACAGGTCGGCGAGAGGGGCGTCACCGCCGCTTTCGATGAGGCTGGAATAGTGGAATTCATGGCCGTTTATCGTCGCACCGGCACGGCCGAGCGGGCAATCCGCCATGAGCCGCGCCTGCCGGTAGCCGAGAGTGATGTGCCGCGCCGTAAAGCTCGTCGTGTGACCGAGCAGGCCGGTCATGCGGTGGGTGATGCCTTCGCCGTCCACCAGTTCTTTGCCCAGCACCATGAAGCCTCCGCACTCGCCATGGACGGGCCGGGTGCGTGAAAAGGCGGTGAGCCGGTCGCGGAAAGTTGACGCCGCAGCCAGCCGACCGGCATGAAGCTCGGGATAGCCGCCAGGCAGCCAGCCTGCGTCGCAGGACGGATCCGGCCCTTCGCCGGCAAGCGGCGAGAACGGCACGATCTCGGCCCCTTCGTCGCGCCAGTGATCCAGCATGTGCGGGTAGACGAAGGAGAAAGCTTCATCAAGGGCGAGCGCGATGCGTTGGCCCGGCGGCGGCAATGCATGTGCCGTGCTGCCGGTGGCGAGGTGAAGCGGCGCGGCCATCGCCTTTATGGCCGCAAGATCGAGCGTCTTTTCGACCCTGTCGGCCAGCCGCTCGATGAAAGCATCAAGGGCGGCATGTTCGCCCGCCTGCACCAGCCCGAGATGCCGCTCCGGCAGGACCATCTCCAAGTTGCGCCGCAGCGTGCCGAGAACCGGAATGCCGGCCTTCTCGATGGCGTCGCGCACAAGGATTTCATGGCGTTCGCTGCCGACCTTGTTCAACACCACGCCGCCGATTTTTACGCCCGGATCATAGGCCGCCATGCCGTGCACGATCGCAGCAGCGGTCCGGGAATGGCCGGAGACATCGTGGACGAGCAGCACCGGCAGGCCGAGGCGGCGGGCAAGGTCGGCGGCTGCGCCAGTCCTGCCTTGCGCCCCCGGTATGCCATCGAACAGGCCCATGGCGCTTTCGACGACGAGAAGATCGGCCCCCGCCGCCTGCTGGCCCGCGAGCCTGTCGATGAGGGTCGGCTCCATCGCCCAACTGTCGAGGTTGACGCCGGGATGCCCCGTTGCGGCCCGGTGAAAGCTGGGGTCGATATAATCCGGGCCGGATTTCGCCCCGCGCACGGCGAGCCCGGCGCGGGCGAAGGCGCGCATCAGGCCGATGGTGACGCAGGTCTTTCCCGCACCGGAACGATCCGCGCCGACAATGAAGCCACGCGCGGTCACCGCCGAATTTCCAAAAAACGCAACACCACGCGAACTCGCCTCCCTTGGGATTTTTTCAATATTTAGGTGGCAGGTTCGGACCCTGTCAATGTATGATAGCGGGTATAATGGCGGACCTTGCGGGGCTGTCGCTTTGGTCTATTATCGGCCCGTTTTCCGACCCCGGCAACAAGCAAGGATGGCTCGAGATGAAGGACGTGACGCCCGAAGCGGCCGAACGCCACAAGGCGAAGATGGTGCGGCGCAAGCAGGTTCAGGACGCCGAGGTCGCGCAAAAGACGATCGAGAAGGGACTGCTGATCGTCAACACCGGCCCGGGCAAGGGCAAGTCAACGGCGGCCTTCGGACTGGCGCTGCGCATGCTCGGCCACGGTCGGCGCGTCGGAATTGTCCAGTTTATCAAGGGTGCGCGCCATACCGGCGAGAAGGACGCGCTCGAAGCCTTTGGCGACCTCGTCGAATGGCATTCGATGGGTGAGGGTTTTACCTGGGATACGCAGGATCTTGCGCGCGATATCGCTGCGGCTGGCCGGGCATGGGACAAGGCCTGCGCCATGATGGCCGATCCGGCCTTCGGGCTGATCATCCTCGATGAGTTGAACATCGCCCTGCGCTACGACTATCTTGATCTCGACGCTGTGGTGGCGGCGCTGGCGGCGCGACGTGACGACCTGCATGTGGTGGTGACGGGCCGCAACGCCAAGCCAGCCTTGATCGAGGCTGCCGACCTCGTTACCGAAATGGGGCTGGTCAAGCATCATTTTGCCGCTGGGGTGAAAGCGCAGGCTGGCGTCGAGTTCTGATGACCGCCCGGGCGCTGATGTTCCAGGGCACCGGCTCGGATGTGGGTAAATCGCTTATCGTTGCCGGGCTCGTTCGTGCGCTCACCCTGCGCGGCCTCAAGGTGTTGCCCTTCAAGCCGCAGAACATGTCGAACAATGCCGCAGTGACCGCCGAGGATGGCGAGATCGGTCGCGCACAGGCGCTTCAGGCGCTGGCCGCGCGCGTTGCGCCCAGTGTGCACATGAACCCCGTATTGCTCAAGCCGCAAAGCGATGTCGGCGCGCAGGTGGTGGTGCAAGGCAAGGTGTTTGCCAATGCCGACGCCGCCCGCTACCAGGACATCAAGCGGCAGCTCATGCCCCATGTGCTCGACAGCTTTGACAGGCTGCGCGCCGAGGCCGACATTGTGCTGGTCGAAGGTGCGGGCAGCCCGGCCGAGATCAATTTGCGCGATGGCGACATCGCCAATATGGGCTTTGCCCGGGCCGCCGACGTGCCGGTGGTGCTGATCGGCGACATTGACCGCGGCGGCGTTATCGCCAGCCTCGTCGGCACCCGCGCGGTCATCGACCCGGACGATGCGGCTATAATTGCAGGCTTCATCGTCAATCGCTTTCGCGGCGATCCCGCGCTGTTTGCGGACGGGATGGTCGAGATTGCGCGGCGCACCGGCTGGGCGGCCTTCGGTCTCGTGCCGCACTTTCCCGACGCGCGAAAGCTCCCGGCGGAGGATGCGCTAGGCCTCACCCGCAAGGACGGTGCGCGCGTGTCCGGCGGGCGCGTGCGCATCGCGGTTCCGATCCTGCCGCATGTGTCGAATTTTGACGATCTCGACCCGCTGGAGGCGGAGCCGGACGTTGACCTTGTGCGCGTCTGGCCGGGTTCGGCCCTGCCGGGTGATGCGGCGCTGGTGCTGCTGCCCGGCTCGAAATCGACGCTGTCCGGCCTTGCCGCCCTGCGCGCGGCCGGGTTCGACATTGACATCGCCGCACATCTGCGGCGCGGCGGCCATGTGCTTGGCCTGTGTGGCGGTTACCAGATGCTCGGCCGCACGATTGCCGACCCTGACGGCATCGAGGGCACGACAAGCATGGCCGAAGGTCTTGGCCTGCTCGATGTGACGACCGTGCTGTCGAAGGAAAAGACGTTGCGCGCGGTGACGGGCCGCAGCGCCGACGGTATTCCGCTCTCCGGCTACGAGATGCATATGGGCGCCACGCAAGGAAAAGACCGCGCCCGGCCCTTCGCCATTCTCGACGATGCCGGGCCGGAAGGCGCGACCACGCCGGGCGGCAAGGTGACGGGTACCTATCTGCACGGGGTGTTCGCCAATGATGCCCAGCGCGCGGCGTGGCTGGCGCGGCTCGGCGGGCAGGCCGCCGGTCTCGACTATAACCGGCAGATTGAGGAGACGCTCGACGCGCTCGCCGCCCATCTGGAGAAGCATCTGGCGGTAGACGAAATGCTCAGCCACGCCAGATGAAAAGCCGCGCCACCGTCGTAAGAAACGCGATCCGCGACACTGCGTCGCGCCGGGCTTCCTACCCGTGGATTTCGGGAGTTGTCGCCCCGGCATCTGCTTGCCTGCATGGTTTCGTCCATTGCTCTCCACAGGAACGGATGCACGGCAAGCAGCACCCATTCGCAGGAACGGGGCGGCGGGATTGACATTTTATGTGGCAGGTGATTTCCGTGTTTTTGGAAATGGTTCCGTTTACGGATCAAAAGGGAACACGGTAAACCGCAAGGTCGAAGCCGGACTGCCCCCGCAACTGTAACCGCTGAGCTTTCTTCCACGACGCCACTGGCCGCATGGCCGGGAAGGCGGAAGGAAGCGCCGACGCGGAAGTCAGGAGACCTGCCTTTTCCAGTCACCCATGCCGGGCCACGGGGGTATTGGCCAGGCGCGGTCGTCCGTCGCGGTGACACGAGAAAGTCATGTTGCCGCGTGCCGGAACGGCCGCAGGGTGGAGCCTTCGTTTCTTCAGCCTGTTGCCCCGACCAGCCTGCGGTTGATGTCGGATCATGGGGGCGTGCGCTGCGCGGCCTTGATGCAGGGGACCAGAATGAACAGGACCATATTCGCAGCCGGCGCATGCGCGCTTGCCCTTACGAGCGCGGCACAGGCCCAGAGCCTGCCCGATTTGGGCGGCGTGACCGTCCTCGATACGATCACGGTGACGACGCCGCTCAGAAGAACCTCGTCGCTGGAGCGCACCACCTCTTCGGTGACGGTCATTGCGCGGGAGGAGATCGAGCGTTCCGCCGCCGCCGATCTGGCCTCATTGCTGAAGAACCATACCGGCGTCTCGGTTAGTCTGAACGGCGGCATGGGCGCGGCTGGCGGGGCCTCGCTTCGCGGCACCACCGAATCGCAGACGCTGGTTCTGGTCAATGGCGTGCGCGTTGCCGCCGCCACCAGCGCCTCGGCGGCGCTGTTCAACATCCCGCTCGAATCGATCGAGCGCGTCGAGATCGCCAAGGGTGCGCATTCGGCGCAATATGGCGCGGATGCCATCGGCGGCATCATCAACATCATCACCAGACAGGGCGGGCCCTGCGCCAATGGCAACCCTTCATGCACCACAGTGACGGCGGGCGTCATGCATCCATGGGGCGGCACGCTGGCGGTTGACAGGATGGGACGCAGCGAAAGTGGTTGGGACTATTCCTTCGGCGGCAGCCTGTTTGGCACGCGCGGCTACGACTTCACCGTTCCGAGTTGGTCGGGCCACGAGCCCGACGATAACGGCTTTGCACGCGGCTCGCTGCACTATTCGCTGTCGAAGGACTACGATTGGGGTCGGATCTATTCCACCGGCCTCGCCTCGCGGGCGCGCACTCAATACGACAACAAGCCGCGCCCCGGCTCTCTGCTCGGTCTGAACGAGACCGAGAGGGACACGCTGAGCGGGAAGATCGGCGCCAGGCTCGACCACTCCCCGGACTGGAAATCAACGCTCGAATTCAGCGCCGGCAAGGATGAGGCAACGAATTTCCGCGACGGCGTCGCCGTCGAGAACATCTTCGGCACCACGCGCTACGGCATGCTGGCATCAACGGAAAAATCCTTCGCCACCGGCACGGTCGACCATATTCTCGGCTTCGGTGTCGAGGCGTATCGCGAGGAGATCAACTCCACCGGCAATTACGCGGTGAAGAAGCGCGACCTTGCGGCGGTATTCTCGCAATACTCGCTGGAGTTCGGCGATCTTACCGTGGACGCTGGCCTGCGCTTCGACCACAACGAGCAGTTCGGCGAGGCCACCACCTACAATATCGGCGCCAGCTATGCCGTCCTGCCGGAACTGATCGTGCGCGCCTCGCATGGCACCGGCTTCCGCGCGCCGACCTTCAACGACCTCTATTACGACGACCCGGAGATCGGCGTCGGCAGTCCCGACCTGCGGCCGGAACGCTCACGTTCCTGGGAGGCGGGGGTGAACTGGCGTCCCACCGACACGACCAGCCTCGACGTCAGCGTCTACCGCAACAGGATCAAGGACCAGATCGGCTGGGGCGGCGTCATAGGAAGCCTGTATGCCGAGAACCTTGAGCGTGTCTCGATAACCGGTCTCGAGGTGACACTCGACCATCGCTTCAATGATCGCTGGGGCGTGCGTGCTTCGCTCGACCTCAGGCGACCGATCAACGAGGTGAGAGACCGCTATGTCCGCTATCAGGATCGCTTCAGGGCCTCCATCGAGGCTGATTTCCAGGCAACGGAAAAGCTCTGGCTGAAGGCGGGCGTGTTCCATGTCGGTGACCGCTTCTCCAATCATACCAACACCCAGCGCATGCCAGCCTATACGACGGTCGATCTTTCGGCGATCTACAGCCTCGACCCGCAGTCGCAGTTGAAGCTGTCGGTGGAAAACCTGTTCGACGAGAAATATGAGCGTATCCCCAACTATGTCGCCCCCGGCAGGACGATCAATCTGAGCCTCTCGCGGACATTCTGATGACAGGCGGTCGGCCAGTGAGAGCCATCCGGGTGCTGGCGCTGCTGGCGGCGGCCCTCGCTTGGGCTGCACCGGTTTTGGCAGCCCCCGCGCCGCAGCGCGTGGTGTCGATCAATGTCTGCACTGACCAGCTCGCCATGCTGATCGCCGGCGAGGGCCAGCTTCACTCGGTCTCGGTGCTGGCGAGCGACCCCAACTCCTCGACGATGACGGGGGAGGCGAAGGCCTTCGCCGTTAACCACGCGCTGGCCGAGGAAATCTTCCTGATGAAGCCCGACCTCGTACTCGCCGGCACCTTCTCCTCACGCGCCACCGTCGGCCTGCTGCGCTCGCTCGGCGTCCAGGTCGAGGAGTTTGCGCCCTCGCGCTCCTTCGACGATATCCGCACCAACATTTTACGTGTCGGCGCGCTGCTCGGACAGGACGAACGCGCGCGGGAACTGGCGGCCGCACTTGACGCCGGGCTGGCCGATCTCGCCGCCGCGCCACGCAGCGGGCGCTCGATCGCGCTCTACGACGCCAACAGCTACACCGCTGGCAAGGGCACGCTCGCTGGCGAGATTTTTCGCGCTGCCGGTCTCGTCAATGTCGGCGAGGCGCTGGGCGTCACCGGCAGCGGCCGGGTGCCGCTGGAGATGTTGATCGTGGCGCGACCCGACATCATCGCCTCCAGCTCCCGTGATTATGGCGCACCAGCACTGGCGCAGGAAAATTTTGTCCATCCCGCTTTCGCTGCGCTTGAAGCCTTGAGCCAGCCGGTCAGCGCACCGACGCCCAACATGATCTGTGGCGCGCCCTTCACGCTCGAAGCCGCCTTCCTGCTGCAACGGGCGGCGGTGCAGGGCAAGGCAGGGCAGGGCGGGGCACGGCCATGAGCGAAACAGTACGCTACCGGCTGCTGATCGCAGCGCTGTCGCTGGCAACACTGACCCTGTTCCTGCTGTCGCTGACGGTCGGCCCGGCGGCGATCGCCTTCGGTGACAGCATTGCGGCGCTGTTTCAGGGCGAGGCCGGTGAGATCGGCCTGATCATGCGCGAGATCAGGCTGCCGCGCGCCATTCTTGGACTGATGATCGGCGCAACGCTCGGCCTGTCGGGTGCGGTGCTTCAGGGCTATCTGCGCAACCCGCTGGCCGAGCCCGGCCTGCTCGGCATCAGCGCCACGGCCTCGCTTGGTGCGGTGCTGGCCATCTATACGGGCCTTGCCGCCGCCTTCATGCTGGCGCTGCCGCTGGCGGCGCTGGCGGGCGCGGTACTCGCCGTCATCGTCTTGCAGGCGCTGGCCGGCGCGCGCGGCAATTCGCTCCTGATGATCCTTGCCGGTATTGCGGTGTCGAGCTTTACCGGAGCGATGACTTCGCTGGCGCTCAACCTGTCGCCCAACCCGTTTGCGGCGCTGGAGATCATGTTCTGGATGCTCGGCTCGCTCACCGACCGCTCGATGACGCATGTATGGCTGGCCGGGCCCTTCATCCTCGTCGGCTGGGCGATGCTGGCCTCGCTCGGGCGCTCGCTTGACGCGCTGACGCTGGGGGCCGAGACCGCCGCCAGCATGGGCGTCGACATGCGCCGCGTGCAGTTCCTCGCCGTATTCGGTACCGCGGCCTGTGTCGGGGCGGGAACGGCGGTTGCCGGGGCCATCGGCTTCGTCGGGCTGGTGGTGCCGCATGTCCTGCGGCCACTGGTCGGCGGCCGGCCGTCGCGGTTGCTCCTGGCCAGCGCGCTCGGCGGCGCCTGCGTGGTGCTGGCCGCCGATGTCGCCGTGCGGCTGATCGCGCCGTCGCGCGACCTGAAGCTCGGCGTGCTGACGGCAATCGTCGGGGCGCCGTTTTTCCTGTGGCTGGTCTATCGTACAAGACGGAGCCTGGCATGATGCCGCTCCTGTCCATCTCCGGCCTTCGCGTCCGGCTTGGCGGCACGACCGTGCTCGACGGCCTCGACATGACAGTTGGTGCAGGCGAGTTTGTCGGCCTGATCGGTCCCAACGGGGCGGGCAAGTCAACGCTGTTGCGCGCAGCACTTGGCCTGCTGCCTCATGCGGGAACCGTGCTCCTCGACGGCGTGGACGCTGCCACGCTTTCCGCCCGTGACCGGGCGGAAAAGGCTGCCTATCTGGCGCAGGAGCGCGAGATCGCCTGGGCGGTGCCGGTCGAGACGGTGGTGGCGCTGGGGCGCGCACCGCACCAGCGCAGCTTTGCTGCACTCGGCCCGCGTGACCACGCAATTGTCGACGAGGCGATGCGGCGCATGGATGTGGCGTCATTTCGCGGCCGTCTGGCCACCGAATTGTCGGGCGGCGAGAAGGCGCGTGTGCTGACCGCGCGCGCCCTGGCACAGGACACGCCGTTGCTGCTCGCCGATGAACCGACCGCTGGCCTTGACCCCTCGCACCAGATTGCGCTGATGCGCGTATTTAGGGAACTCGCCGCATCGGGGCGCGGCGTGGTCGCCTCGCTGCACGATCTTGGCCTTGCGGCGCGCTGGTGCTCGCGCATCGTCCTCGTTGCGCAAGGCCGCGTGATCGCTGAAGGCGCGCCTGCCGAGGTGCTGACGCCGGAGCGCCTGCGAGCCGTCTACGGCGTCAGCGCCTTCTTCGCCGAAGCTGGCGGCGCGCCGGTCATCCTCCCCCTCGATCTTGCCGAACGGGTGGACTGAAGCAGCGCGCGATCCCGCCTGCCAGAGCGTTTTGTAGCCGGGAATAGCCGCTGTCGTCGCCGGGTATGCCGAAGCGTAGCACGTGTTCGTCCTGGTCGACCCGGCACCAAATTTCTGGACTTCTGCCAATATCCGTCTTCCCTTGCTGCTAATAACATGATAATTTTAGTCAGGAATTATTATAGAGCGATACCGCGGCATGAATACGCATAATCATGATGTCTTCCGAATGCACAGGCGCGGGGAGGGCTTGGCAACTGGCAAGCCGTCAAACTCGCTTGATGTGCCCGTCCGGATCCTGACCAGCGACGCCATCCTGCGCGGCCAGCGCGAGATCGGTATCGAGCATGATGGTGCGCTTTATCGCCTGAAACTCACGCGCCAGGGCAAGCTGATCCTTAACAAGTAGATCGGGTGGCAAATTACAGGATGCCAAAATCGGTATGGGCGTTTTTCAGCAACATCAGATCGGATCTGCCGTCTGGCTGAAGCGCCAGCCGGAACGGCTGGTCCTCGACGGATATCGTCACTGGATCTGCGGCAAAAGGAAATGATCCAAACCATGCTTGAACTGTTTCGAAAGGTCGCCCTTGTTGAGGGCGTCACGACGCTGGCTTTGTTCCTCGTTGCGATGCCGCTCAAATATTTCGCAGACTGGCCGGTGCTGGTGCCGCCGGTGGGCTGGATCCATGGCATCGCCTTTATCGCCTATGTCATCATGATGGTGGCGGCATTCGCCATTCGCAGGGATGTGGGCGTAACTGGTTGGCTCAGGACTATCGTAGCGGCATTCGTACCGTTTGGCACGTTCATCAACGATCCCTGGGTGAGGCGTCTCGACGGGCAGCAGGAGGCGGTCCCTGCCTGACGAATAGCCGGGGCCATGAGAATCGTAGGGGAAGTAGAATACAACGCCAGCCATTGGGCTTGGAACGACATCCACGGTCTTCCCCAACATTGAGGCTATGCATATTTTGATGCGTTTTGCCTGGTTATTACGAATAACGCCCTGCAGCGAATATAGCAGGGCGTTATTCTAAAGCTTGTCTCCCGAACTGGACACCAGTTTCGGGATAAAGACATGCGTAAAAACAAAGGCTTAAAGCGGGTCGCGTGAATCTGAAAGAAAAGCGACACGCTTTAGGCGACGCCAGCGCTTTACAGAAACGCCCGGCGTTGAAACTCAGGAGGCGTGCGCTTCCGAGAAGTGTCCGCACCAATCACTGGCGCTGACCACTGGCCACAGACCAGGCGCGTCCGGTTCGAGCTGCGTGACTGGAGGATTGTAGCGGCAGAGGCCGGAATCCTCTTCGACCTTTGCGAGATTGGCGACGTGATCTTCGTAATAGGTGCACGCGTTGCAGTTTGAGGTTCTGGTCATGGTAGGCTTCTTCTTGTGATTCCGTTCGTAAAGTTGACTGAAGCAATCAATTTTTAGAACTATTCTAGGCTCAGGACCTATTGATTAGATTATTGTGATGTGATTCAGGCTCCCCCAAGGAGACTGATTATG
>NZ_JBHSLL010000008.1:0-32966 GCF_042656785.1 Aquamicrobium segne | reverse complement strand
GGCGCCGGCACGACCGACAACCGCAGCAATCCGTGCATCACCGGCCACGTGAACGATCGCCGAACGCTGCTCTTCCGACAGACGCTCATGCCGCGCGAAAATCTTTTCCAGAACCGTTCTGCGGACGCCATGCGACGAGCGGCGCGAAAGCCAGATCGCCCTTGCCGCCATCCCTGCTTCAAGCTTGATCAACTCATGTGTAGTCAGCTTTGCAGGCTGCCGCTTGCCGGTGGCAAGCGAGACATGCTCACGCTCCAGACGCAGCAAATCCGGGCTTAGCAAGACGCGTGCCAGAAGATTTTGAAAGAGTCCGGCATCATCGACATAGCGGTGCAGCACCTTGGCCACATCGCGTTCATCAAACACGCTTTTCTCGCGGGTGATGAGATCGAGCACCAGTTCGGGATTGTGTCGGATTCGGCGAGCGTTTTCGGCACGGCGCTCTTCCTGCAACTGGAACCGTTCCAGATCAGGCGTTTCCAACCCGGCCTGCGCCTTGCGCTCCATCGCCGTGGCGCCGACGCCAAGATGGATCGTCGGCACCAGGTCGATCCCCTGTTTTTCATAGGATCGGCCATCGATACGCAAATCAATACCGTTGATTGCAAGATGATGGTTCAGCCGCTCGAACCAGGCATCACGAAACACATTGAAATCCGATGCGTTGCCGGCCCATAGCTCGTATTGGATTTTGCCGGCTTTGGTCCGCAGCGGCAGACCGTCTGCACCGGGGACCGGAACCTTCTTCGCGCCAAAGCCATCTTCGGTCAGCGGTCGCAAGGTCATCATCAGATGGACATGCGGATTGCCCGGACTGTCGTGATAGACCCAGTCGGCGACCATGCCGCACGCAAGGATCTGTTCCGCAACAAAGTCCTGCATCAGCGCGATGTTCTGTTCGGCCGTCAGCTCCAGCGGCAAGGCAATGGTCACATCCTTGGCAAGCTGCGCATCGGAGCGTTTTTCAAACGTCTCGACCCTGTTCCAGAAAGCTTCCGAGGCGGCAGCAACCGAACGATCGGCGATCATGGCACGGAGCCATTGCGGCGCGTCGGGTGGGATCACAAACTCTTCGTGCAGCAATCCTTCCTTGCGCGAATAATCGATCACTCGTGCTTCGCGTTGGAAGTCCATTCGCGCGCAA
The DNA here is from genome assembly GCF_042656785.1 of Aquamicrobium segne. NCBI lineage: Bacteria > Pseudomonadati > Pseudomonadota > Alphaproteobacteria > Hyphomicrobiales > Phyllobacteriaceae > Aquamicrobium > Aquamicrobium segne. Next base: position 31,822 of record NZ_JBHSLL010000008.1, on the reverse strand, counting down.
TGCCGATAGGCCGCCGACAGCACCGCGCTGCGGCCGTCGCCGCGACTGACAATACTGACCGAGAAATGTGCAATCGCCACGAACACCGACCCCTTACTTGCCAGTAGAATTGCCCGATCCGTGGAAGCTTTCGGGGTCGCTGCACCCCGGATTGCAACTGCGTCGCGCCAGCGACGTATAATTGCGCCCTTGGAGGCATTCCTTCGGAACGCCGGGATCATCTCAGGAAGTGTCGGCTGCGCCGACCCCGCATTTATGCCGGGTCGCGCAAAACGCGATCCCGGGCCAATCTTGGGCCCTGCCAAATAGCAAGCGGGTCAAGAGGAGTAATCGGAATGAAGAAGCCATCGTCACGGATCAGGGCGGAAATTGCCAAACTCCAGGAGCAACTAAAGCAGGCCGAGACCCGCGAGGCCGAGCGCATCGGCCGGCTCGCGCTCAAGGCGGGGCTCGGCGAAATCGAGATCGACGACAGCGATCTCGTTGCAGCGCTCGAGGAGATTGTGGGCAAGTTTCGCAAGGGAAGCGGGCGCGGCAGGCCGGCGATCGCGCCGGTCACGTCTGGCCCGGCTGCGGGGCAGGCTGACCCAGCTTGAAAGGAGAAAACAGATGGAAACGACTGAGGCAAGAAAGAAGGACACCCGTGAGAAAATCGCGCTGGGCGGCCTGATCGCAAAAGCGGGACTGCGCTATGAAAAGCGCGCCCTGCTGATGGGTCTTCTCATCGATGCCAGGCAGCGCATCAAAGGCGACGAGGCCGAGCGTGCGCGGCTCACCGAGATCGGGGAGAAGGCCTTTGGCCGTGAATCCGACTAGAGCCGCATTGACCATCACGCCCGCCGTCCTGATGATCGGCGCGCTCGCCTTGCTGACCGGCATCGAGCAGTGGACGGCGGATTTTGGAACCACGCAGGATGCCCGTCTCGCCCTTGCGCGGGTGGGCATCGCCCTGCCCTATATCGCAGCGGCGGGAGCTGGCATCGTCTTTCTGTTTGCAGCCAAGGGCGCGACCGCCATCCGTTATGCCGGGGCGGGCGTGGCGGCCGGGGCGACTGCGGTCTTGGCCATTGCCATGATCCAGGAGATCGTCCGGCTCGCATCCTTTGCTGATGCGCTTCCAGCGGGAAGCAGTATCACTGCCTATCTCGACCCCGGCACCGCCATTGGCGGGCTGGCGTCGTTCATCACGGCCGGGTTCGCGCTGCGCGTCGCCATCCGAGGCAATGCCGCCTTTGCGGCTACCGCCCCACGGCGTCTTAGCGGCAAGCGCGCCATCCACGGCGAAGCCGAATGGATGGGCCGCAATGAAGCAAAACGGCTGTTCCCTGCCGCCGGCGGCATCGTTGTCGGAGAAGCCTATCGTGTCGACAAGGATGTGGTTGCAGATCGTGGTTTTCGTGCCGATGATCCCGAGACATGGGGCGCAGGCGGTAAGTCGCCTTTGCTCTGCTTCGACACAACCTTTGGCTCGACGCACGGTCTGGTCTTCGCCGGTTCAGGTGGCTTCAAGACGACCAGCGTCACCATCCCCACAGCCCTGAAATGGGGTGGCTCGCTGGTTGCGCTCGATCCGTCGAACGAGGTTGCGCCAATGGTCATCGCACACCGGCGCAGCGCTGGCCGCGATGTCTTTGTGCTCGATCCAAAGAGCCCAAAGACTGGCTTCAACGTCCTCGACTGGATCGGCCGCTTCGGCAGCACGAAGGAAGAAGACGTCGTCGCAGTCGCCAGTTGGGTGGTGACCGATACCGGACGCTCGACCTCGATCCGTGACGACTTCTTCCGCGCTTCAGCGCTGCAGCTCATCACCGCGCTGATTGCGGACGTTTGTCTGTCAGGACATACGGAAAAGGAAGACCAGCATTTGCGGCAGATGCGGGCGAACCTTTCCGAACCTGAGCCCAAGCTGCGCGAACGGCTGCAGAGGATCTACGACAATTCCGAATCCAACTTCGTCAAGGAGAACGTCGCGCCCTTCATTGCCATGACTCCCGAAACGTTTTCTGGCGTCTATGCCAACGCCGTCAAGGAAACGCACTGGCTTAGCTATCCGAATTATGCGGCGCTGGTATCAGGCTCGAATTTTTCGACCGACGCCATCGCTGAGGGCAAGACCGACATCTTCGTCAATCTCGATCTCAAGACGCTGGAGACGCATCCGGGTCTGGCGCGCACCATCATCGGTGCGTTGCTCAACGCCATCTACAACCGCAACGGCGAGGTTGCGGGACGAACGCTGTTCCTGCTCGATGAAGTCGCCCGCCTCGGCTATCTGCGAATACTCGAAACTGCGCGGGATGCCGGGCGCAAATATGGCATCAGCCTCGTGCTACTGTTCCAGTCGATTGGCCAGATGCGCGAAACCTATGGCGGGCGCGACGCGACCAGCAAGTGGTTTGAAAGCGCATCCTGGGTGTCGTTCGCCGCGATCAATGATCCGGAAACGGCGGAATACATCTCACGCCGCTGCGGCAACACCACCGTCGAGGTCGATCAGTTGAGCCGATCCTCCGCGATGTCCGGATCGTCCAGAACCCGGTCAAAGCAATTGGCGTCGCGGCCGCTGATCCTGCCCGACGAGGTCCTGCGCATGCGTAGCGACGAGCAGATCGTCTTCACCGCCGGCAACGCCCCGCTCCGCTGCGGGCGGGCGATCTGGTTCCGGCGCGCGGACATGAAATCGGTCACCGGCCAGAACCGCTTCCACAAGACCGGAACGAAGGCGAAGGCATGACGCTGAGATCAATGCTGCTGGCTATGGCAACGCTTGGCTCTGCGGATCCAGGCTATATGGTGACCAGCGACGAGTTCGGCAGACTAGAACGGCCTATAGTGCTGCAGCACCCTTTCCCCACTTCTCTATCCACCGCCAGCACGTGATCCACACCGGGCCGAATTCGTAATCTGCAACGGACCTGACCGTATCCGGCGACCAGCCGGCCCTGCACCCTTTCCGCGCCACAACGGTTTCGATCGGCCGCCGACGGCCGAGCGCCGCGAGAGGTTCGCCGCCCGCATGGGGCGAAACCGCGTGAGCGGGTTCGATGAGCGCAGCGAGCAGAGCCGTGCCCCGAAAGGGGTCTCGCCCAACCCCTTCATCGCCAAAGCCGGCCCCAAGCCATGCCGGATCCAATGCAGGCGACCCATCACCGCAATGAATCGGTCGAGCCGGATTGATTCAGGGAAGTCGTTGGACGCCGCTTCCGCAGGAAGCGAGACTCCGGCTATGGAAAACGAGGAAACAGGCCCGGCTCATCTCAGACGAATCGATCCGGCACAGAACATGCGGCGGTTCTATACGCTGGCGATCCAGCCGACCCTGTTCGGCGGCGCGTCCGTCATCCGCAACTGGGGCCGGATCGGCACGAACGGCCAGTCGATGATGGAAACCTTCGATCAGGCAGACGAAGCGGTGTCGGCCAAGGCACGACTGGAACGCAGCAAACGGCGCCGCGGCTACAGGGGATAACAGAGGCCGGACGGTTCATTATCGTCAGGTCTTCCGCGAAACTTCAAATCTCTGGAGTTTTCGGTGGATTTGCCCAGCTTTCAGAACTGCCGGCCTCTTTCGGAGGTGGGATTTCGTTGTCATAGAAGAAGCTGGCGAGAAAATAAGGAACATTGAATGACAACGACGAATGAAATTGCCGACAAGATCGCAGCCGATCAGGGCCTGACCAAAGCGCAGGCCAAGACGATTGTCGAAAGCGTGTTCAAGCAGATCGCCGATGCGGTACAAACTGGCGCTGAAACCTCCATTCCTTCATTCGGCAAGTTCAAGGTGAGGGAGACCGCTGAACGGGACGGACGCAACCCTTCGACCGGCGCAACGATCAAGATCGCCGCGTCAAAAAAGCTGACTTTCACGCCGGCCAAGGCGGTCAAGGATGCCCTTAACGGCTGAGCCGCAGGCACGGCCGAAAACCAGGGGAAGAACCGCGATCCCGGGTCGGGATCGCGTCCACCTGCCAACCCAGGGAGGCGGCCATGCCCCACGAGCGACATGGCCGCCAGGACATCGCTAGCCGTCGAGATTTACGCCGCGGACGGCCAGGCCGGCAACGTCCTCGATCGACACGACCTCGTAGTCGTCGGACATTAAATGAAAGTCGCCCCTGCGGACATCTTCGATATGCGCCCAGGTCCCGTCAGGCCAGATTGCGATATCATCGGGATGCAGGCGCCTCGGCGCTCCCTGCATGATGTTGACCATTGGCTTGCTCCTTTCGCCCGCCGGCGTTCGCCTTTGGATGGTTGAGGGCCCCGCCTTGCGGCGGAGCCCTTTCGTGGGACTTCAATCCCGGTTGGGGCGGGACCAGATGAGCTGGAGGCCTTCCTGTCCGTCCACCTCGATCAGGGTGGCGTAGATGGGAGCCGGGAAGCTCGGATCGTCCAGCTTGACCGAGAGATAGTCACGCTCGCTCTCTTTGGCGGTTTTTTGCCACGCTGCACCCAACTCAACGGCACCCGAGTAGAGGCGGAAGTGCGGACCCTTGTCGGAAGGATTGTCGACCCGCTCGATGCGCGCCTTGACGTTGAGGTTGAGAGTCTTGATCGTGCCGTTGAAGCCGGTGGCGGTCGAGGTGAAGGTTCCGATGGTGGCCATGGTGAAGTTCCTTTCGCTCTAGTTTCGGGCCGCGCCCTTCGCGGCCTCGATGGCGGTCGAAAGACCGGAGACGATTGGACCGCACCCCAAAGGGGCTGGAACGAAGTGGAGGGCGGCCTGTAGCGGCTTTCTTGGCCCGCGAGGAATGCGAACGCAGTTCGCAGGGGAAGAAAATTGCGGAGGGCCGTTGCGGGAGACCGATCGAGGCGAAGCCGGTTTGCGGTCAGACATGCCAAATCGAGCCGCCGAAGGGCTGGCCTGTCGCAGGGCGTCGAAAGGAACGTTCTGGCCACAGATCAGATCGCCTCATTGGCAGCCCTCCCGCTCCCGAGATCATGACGTCGCGTCCGGTGCCAGGACCAAGCCCAGGGTTCGACCATCACTCCGACCCAGCCGTACCCAAATCTCGCCATCACGGGTGACCATGAACATGGCGGACAGATGCGGCAGACCTCCGGGGAGACCATCGCGCGATACGCTGTCTAGGGTACGAACTGATTTCCTGCACGGATAGTCCCTGCCGCTCACGTAAGGCGGCCGGGATTTGCGGCCAGCTTTCCAGTCATAGGCATGCCGATGACCAGGTCCGGATCGAACTGCCGACGCAGCGAAGGGGTCACTTCCGAAGGGAGACGTACCGCAATTGCGCGGTTTCAGCGATGGATCATGCTCATGTGCGACGCCGCTCCACCCTCGTCGTTTGTTCGCCGAGGAGTTGCGTATATCTCCCATGGACCGCATCCCGGTCGAGATAGCGGGACTGGAAGCCGAACAGCCCCGTGACCTCCCGGCGCACGGAGGCCAAAATGTCGGCTTCCACATCGGTGAGCATCCGGGTTGGCCAGCCGCGCACATAGAGCATGGCCGTCGTGATCCGTGCTTCCGCCGCTATCCGGACTGCGGCTTTGGCCTTTGCGCGGATCAACCCGTGTCTCATGCCGCAATCAAGGTGCTGAGGCGCAACATCGCCCAACCATCTGCCACCCTGGAACGCGAAGGTGCTGGCGATCTCCAGCGCCACCATGCGGCGATAGAGATCATGCGACTCGGACTGCGCGGCGGCGGCAACAAGATCGGCACGGCTCGACATGATGCAGAAGCGGCAGGACACCCGGCTCATGCCGAAGTCGGGATATGCGGGATGCGGCCGCAATCCATGCCGGGCAACGCAGGCAAAGACGTCGTCAGCGCTCCAGTCGAGGATGGGCCGCCAGTTCCACAGGCGTCCGTCACGATCAACATCGGCGATGGCGGAGCTTGCGCGTCGGCGGCTTTCGTCACGGCGAATGCCGGTGACATTGATCACGACTTTGCCGGGGAACCGCCGCCTGAGCATAGCGGTAATCGGATGGGTTTTCATCTCTGACGTGCAAAAGCGCATCGCGGGCGTGCTCCAGCAGGGAACCAGCGTCACGGTCGCGAGATCCTGGTAGCGCACGGCGCTCGATTGCCAACGGCTTTCCCACCGTTCCATGAGACCGCCCTTATCTCTACGAAGGACGACCAACTCGAGACCGAGGTACTCGGCGAGGTCCTGGCAGACTGGATAGGAATCCCGCCATTCGACCGAACCGAGATCGCTATGGACGAGGATACGCGGACCGGCATGACCGACGCGATCGAGATGCTCGCATACCGCAAGCGCCGAAGCCTGACTGTCCTTGCCACCGGACACGCCGATCGCAACGGGAGAACCCGTCGCGATCAGAGCAGATATTTCTGGCGTGATCGAGAGGCGCATCACGCGGCCTCGCGTTCTTGGGCGGCCGCTGGCTGCAGACTATGCAGATAGTTGACCGCCCGCTGAGCGTGGGCGGCAGCCTGGAAAATAGCACGTTTGTCATCGGCCAGGACGGTCAGCCAGCTTTGCAGGTACGCAGCATGATCAGGCCGTGGCTCCAGCTCGGGAACGATGCCGAGATCGGCGCAAACGAGCGCTGACCCGATTTCGGCACACAATTCTTCCCTCGCGCGTTCGGTTCGATCCTTGCTGTATCGGCTGAGATCGCGGCCGACGCGATCGGCCTTCGCTGTCCAGTGGATATGCTCGTGGCTGAGGACCGCGACGTAAGACGCAGCATCCCGGAACGTTTCGAAGGGCGGCATCTGTATATGATCGCTGGACGGCGCATAGAATGCCCGTGAACCGCCATGACGAAGGTCGGCCCCTGCATTGGCAAAGAACCGGTCGGCGCTTTCGATCCGTTCAACCGGATCGATAACCGGAACTGGCCTATGGTAATAGTGCTCTGGCAGGCCCTCGATCTGCTCGACATTAAAGACGCCGTAGGCGCGCAGGAAGGGAATATCCCGCTCAACCTCGTCACCGCGCACATCGGTTTCGGTCTTGGTGAAGCGGCTGGCATAGATGACCGTGCTGCTGGCCTCGCCCTTCCTGACATGGGCGCCGAGTTCGCTAGCCTGCTTGAAGGTCATCCAGATCGGCGCGGCGTAGCCCCTTGCCATGGCTTCAGACCACAGCAGCAGCACATTCATGCCGGAGTATGGCTCACCATTGTGGCGCAGCGGCCGGGTGATGCGGCCGACCGCATTGCCCGCGCGCCAGGGCTGTACCCAGGGGCGGACGCCCTCTTCCAGCTGCGCCACGATCTTTTCCGTGATTTTTGCATAGATATCGACGCGGGCTTTGTTTTTTTCTTTCCTGCTCATCTTCATGAACCTCCATATTGGAGGCCGCGCCGATCGCGGCCCCGTTACGGGGTCCGTGAGGGCGGAGCAAGAAGGCTGGCCGCGCACCCACCGGGGTCCCCGTTGCGCTCGCGCAATGGGGTGGTCCTTAGGGCCGCAGCGAAGCGGAGGACGGCAACGCCGTTGCGCTGGCTGCCCGGCTCCGCCAGGACCTCGGACCGGACGGGGCCGCGAGCGGGCGACGAGCAAGGAAAAGGCGGCGCTGGGCGCCGCCTGGCTGTTGTTGGAAGAGTGCTCGGTTCAATGAACCGAGCGGGCACCGGAGTGGGGATCGTACTCGTAGAGGGCGACGACATCGGCATCGTCGAGTTCATCGGCCGGCAGGACGCCATACTCGCTGTCGGTGCGGAAGAGGATGACCGGGGTCATAAGGGTGCGGGCGAGGTTCCAGGCGTGCTTTTGTGCGAGTTCCAGATTATGCGACATTTGAGGCTCCATCCTTGGAGCGGGCCGATCCCGCTCTGATGGCTCCGTCAGTGTCCGGACCCGGGCGCGATCACCGCGCAGGCGCAGCCAAGCGGCCGCACGCTTGCGTAGCGGACCCCTCGCGGGTTGATCGTGGAAGATCCGGGACCGGACCAGGAATGCCATCACCAACAGAGCGGGATTGGGCGGCTTCTGGATACAGCGTCAGTTTCGAGGCATCTAAACGCAGCATAGCTCTGGTGGCGCAGTAGCGGTCCCAGCGTCACGATACCGTTCACTCCGTGCAAGCTGGAAGGGTGGGAGAACCCCGCGTGCGCCGGATGGGCTGTTGCTTGAGGTGCGCTGGCAAAACAATGCTTCCCAGCTGCACGCTGGTCAAGCAATAGCGAAACGCCGATCAGCGAGAAAGAGGCTCGGCCATGAGTTCAGCAAAGGCGATGTCTAATGCCCGAGAACTTTCTCCATCGCGTTCGGCTGGTCGTGCATGGCCAGCTTGTCCATGATGGTGGCGCTGGCGTCGTTGAGCCCAACCACCTCGACATCCGTGCCGGCCTTGCGGAATTTGAGGACAGCCTTGTCGATCGCGTTGACGCCGGTCAGGTCCCAGATATGGGCGCTGCCGACATCGATCGTGACGTCATCCAGAGGCTCGGTGAAGTCGAAGGCGGCCAGAAAATCGTCCGCCGAGGCGAAGAAAATCTGGCCCTCGACGCGATAGCGCCGATGCCTGCTGTCTTGCGACAGCGTCGAGGTGACGCGGAAGATCTGCGCCACCTTCCAGGCAAAGAAGATGCCTGACAGCAGCACGCCGACACCGACGCCGAGCGCCAGGTTCTGCGTGCCGACGACAGTTATGACGGTCGCGAGCATGACAAGACTCGACCGGCGGGGATGGTGACGAAGATCGGCGAGCGAGGTCCAGCTGAAGGTGCCGATCGACACCATGATCATGATGGCGACGAGGGCCGGCATCGGGATAAACCCGACCAGATCACCGAGGACCATCAGCAGGAACAGAAGGAAAGCACCCGCGGTGAACGTCGAAAGCCGTGTGCGGCCGCCCGACCTCACATTGATCACCGATTGACCGATCATGGCGCAGCCGGCCATGCCGCCGAAGAAGCCGCTGGCGATATTGGCGATACCCTGGCCGATGCTTTCGCGGTTCTTGTCGCTGTCGGTATCGGTCATCTGGTCGACAATGGACGCGGTCAACAGGCTTTCCAGCAGGCCGACGGCCGCCACGGCGATCGATGTCGGCAGGATGATCCACAAGGTTTCGAGATTGAGCGGGACGTCGGGAAAAAGAAGGACGGGGAGGACGTCCGGCAATTCGCCGAGATCAGCGACCGTGCGGATGTCGACGCCCAGCGTGATCGCCAGCGCGGTCAGGACGAGAATGCAGACCAGTGGTGATGGAATCTTCGTGGTCAGAAGCGGGAACAGATAGATGATGGCGAGGCCTGCTGCGATCAGCACATAGGTTTCCCACGTCACCCCGATCAGTTCGGACAGCTGCGCCATGAAGATCAGGATGGCGAGCGCGTTGACGAAGCCCGTCATCACCGAACGCGAGACGAAGCGCATAATGGTGCCGACGCGCAGCCAGCCCGCGATGATCTGGATGACGCCGGCGAGGATGGTGGCGGCCAGAAGATATTGCAGGCCATGCTCGCGGACGAGCGCGCCGAACAGCACCGCCGTTGCGGCGGTGGCAGCCGAAATCATCGCGGGGCGGCCGCCGGCGAAGGAAATGACGATGGCGATGATCACCGAGGCATAGAGCCCGACGCGCGGGTCGACACCGGCGATGATGGAAAAGCCGATGGCTTCGGGGATCAGGGCAAGCGCGACGACGATACCGGCAAGGATGTCGGCACGAATGTTGGAAAACCAGTTACGGCGGATCGTTTCAGCAGAAAACATTGACACACAATTTGCAGCCCTACCGGATCGCGCTGGCGCGCCGGATTGTCTGGCTGAGCTTTATTTTGAGTGTCCGGCGGATCGGCGGCCGGAGGAGCCACCCGGAATTTCACCGGGTCCAAGGTGAGTGCTACGCCTTTGCCATATCGCCACCATGCTGGCAAGCCACGGGAAATGGCGAGAGAGCGGGCGGATCATCGATACTCGTGGATTGGACGCCCGCGGCTTCGTTCAAACCGCGTGGGACCCCTCAATGAAGAGATGAACCAGGCGCTGCCGCTGAATGTCGACAAGGGGGTGGAAAGGCGACCGGCGGCTTTCGTCACCAACAAGGTATAGGCGGATATTCAAATGCCGGATGGCAGCTCATCTGCCGCGTTCAGCCCATACCGCTGACGACTTCCGCCAGTATCTGGGTTGGCGGAAGCCGAAATGCTTTGAAGCCAACGTTGCCGTCGCCGGGCTGGCTGCTCTGGCAATTCCAAGGGGACCCGCCTCGGTTATCACTGGCGCAGCTCCGCGCTCCTGGGACCAAATCATGCCAATCCAGGTTCACGCAGCACTACCAGAATGGCCGAAAATCAGGCTGCGCCGGACATCAACTTCATTGGAGGTTGGTTGCACAACAGACTGTTCACTTCGGCTCTAGCGACCGAGCCCTATCGTTGCTGCTAGGTATTAGACAACCTGTCAACGTGAGACGGTAGTAATGGAAATAGCGATATTGCACGTGGGGGAGGCACCCAGGCAGCTAAGGGAACAGCATGGCCGGTTTCCGAGCTGGTTTCAGGATTCGATCAATGCCATTGATCCGGATATCCGGTGGCGGGAAATTCGCGTGATAGATGGAGAACTTTTACCCGAGCCGCGTGATTTGGACGCAATTGCTATTACTGGCTCAGTTTTTGGCGTCCATGATCGCACTCCATGGATCGATCGTCTTTGCACGTTTGTAGCCGATGCTTTCAACGCGAAGAAAAAAATGGTTGGCATATGTTTCGGCCATCAGTTGATGGCTCATGTCCTTGGCGGCACGGTCGGCAGATCGCCAGGTGGCTGGGGCATCGGCCTCCATCGGTATGAGCTAACCGGGGGCGAGCATCTGTTCCCCGATGGAATCAGCAGCATTGCTGTGCCAGTCAGCCATCAGGACCAAGTCACCGCGCCCCCTGCGGATAGCCAAGTGCTGCTACGATCTTCCTTCACGCCTTATGCGGGGTTGCTGTATGGCAATGGGGTTGGATTGTCAGTTCAAGGCCATCCAGAATTCAACAAGTCGATCGCTAAACTTTTTGCTGAGTTGCGACGCGGCAATCCCTTGCCCGATGACGTGGTGAACCGCGCTGTCGCGGGGTTAGATGCTCCGAATGATAATTTGGCATTGGTTAAAGGGATGGTGCGGTTTCTGAGAGCAGCTGAAACAGGGGCTCATCGACGAGGCCAGCATCGTCATGACGCCTGTGGCAGATGGGTCGACTGAACCCACTTCCCTGTTCGACGGCAACCCGAAATACAACGCGGTCGACCCCGTCGGATTCGAACTGATCGACACGTAGAAACTGACGGATGGCAGCGTGTGGCTGCGCTACAACGTGAAATAGTGCGATCAGAGCCGCGTTGATGCGCTAACTTCCGTTGTTGGCCTTTGACAACCATCGACTTCGAAGAGCGTGAAGAAGGAGCGGGGTAGATCCCCGCTCCAATGCCGGCTTCAGCCGAACGCAGCCATCTGCATTTCGGCAGCCTTGCGATCGACGGTCTGGCCGGGGTTCTCGATGGCCCGCTCAAAGGGCTTCCAGCGCTCGCCGACGACATGCTCGTAAGCGGCGACCGCGCCCTCCGCCGCCATGCGCAGCACGTGCGACTGAAGGCACATATCGGCGGCGAACTCACGCTTGCGCTGCGCGGCGCTGTCGAAACCGGCGGGACCTTCGAGGTCCTCGTCGCGCATGTCGTTGGCGGATTTGGCCGTGGCGTCACGCGCTTCGCTGACCGCCCGGCTGTAGAACTGGCCGGCGCCATGGGCCGACCCGACATAGGAACCGACAATGCGCTGGAGGTGAATTTGCATCGCCCGCTCACCGACGCCTTCGCTCATCGCTTCAGCAGTCTCGACGATCAGTCGCTGATGAAGGTCGCGTATGCCATCGCTGTCGAGAATGGCCAGGCCGAAAGTTTCGGCAATCTGGGTGGCCAGGGATGCGTCCGGGCAGCAGAGCCGGATCATTTCGAGCGTCGTGCCCTTGCGATTGACGGTTGCGCTGGCGGATTTCCGGGGAGTGCGAGAGGTCTTGGTCATGGGATGGTCCTTCCTTCAGTTCCGAAGGCTCCGACCGGCCCTTGCCGGTCTTCCCTTCGGGTGCGGTCAGGAAAAGCCGGCGACAGACGGGGCTTCAGGGTCCGGGAGCACCAGGGGCGAGCAAGGCAGGTTTGCGGTCAAGCAGGGCATCAGCCCTCGCGCGGGACGCGGGCCTGCCTTGTCGAGACCGGCGATCTCCGGCCGCCACGCGGCGCGGAACGCGGCCTTGAAGCCCACGTCCGCCGGTTTAGGACCGCAGCACAACCCGAGGGGATGACCCGGCAGAGAACGTCTGGATCGTCGAGTGAAAGAGAAGGATCGGCCGGTGACTGTCAGCGCGCCCCGAACCGCTCAACCCAAGCCCGCGACCGGAACATAAGCTCGAACGGACCCGTTCTGAGCAGCGTTACGTGCGCCGTTTGCCTGGATTATTGACAAAAATCACACTGGCGACAGCGCCGCGCGGCCATGAGTAATGCCATGGCGACTGCATCTGCGACAATGCAACCGGGAATGGAGGCGCGCCACAGAGGTCGCAATATCCTCCGCTTGGAGGTGTTCATATCGGGGCGCTTCCGGCAACAGGCGTGCGATATGGGGAGCTTGAAGGAGCTGGCAGCCAACAATGCTGATCCTGCCTACCGAATTCGTGCGCAAGCGCCGAGCCTGACGGTATCAGGCCGGCTGGCTTGACCGGGCCCAGACTTCGGGACGCCACTGGGCGATAATCGCCTCGATCTCGGCACGATGTTCGGTCGGGTAGGTCGCGTTGCTTTGGCGCGCGAGCCAGGAAAAGACCGTTGTCATGTCGGTGGCGATCCTGGGATCAACGGCGAACAGGTCGGTGATATCGAACCCGCCCAGGCTCTCCGCGTTCCACCATGCCAAAATGAAATTGGCCACCCGGCGAGCCTGGTGGGTGTCGCTCTTGGCCAGGGTCAGGAGTCGCTGCAAAGCGGCCCAGGTCGGCTCGTCCACGTCCGCTCCTCAAGGATTTCGATCAAACTAGCTCAACAGCGAACCGATTGCACGGTTTACTCGCCTTCGAACCCTTACACATCTCAAGGACACCGGCAGTGAGTGTGGCGCGTCGCGATCGACATGAAGATCGTTCGTGCGGTGCCCGCACCAGCGTCCGGCTGGTGACGTTGGTTGGGACAGGATATACGTGTGACGGGATAGTCCGGGTCCGGTTTGGTCGCATCGATGGCAGCGGCACCTCATCGGTCGGCTGCTGTAGTCTGCTCTCGCCGCGTAACTTCGAAGAGCATCGCGAGCTTCGGCAACTGTATCGAAGCCCATGACGCCACAATCGTCGTAGATAAAATGGCCCGGACGAAGCGTTATGATGATGCCGTTGCCGATATCTCGCTCATCATCCCAATGTTCGACAAGCGGATGACGAAGGCCGGGTCGTGCCGCGCGTTTCACGGCTTTTCCTCCCCATCGCCATCTTCACCGACTCCCTCGACAGACGAGATGGTCGCCTCGTAAGCGCGAGTACGATGCGTTCGCAGTCGACGTCGAACTGCGCGATACGGGTCCGCGAGCCTCCGACGAGGGTCCCGATGTGCCGCTCTTTGCCAGGGGCCATGTAAAAGAGATTCCGCCGTGCGCTGTCCACCGTCGAGGTGGCGACGTAGCAGCCTGCGGAAAGATCTCCCGGTTTGCTCATTGCATTTCTCCCCGCCGAGCGGAAAGCACGGCATCGGCACGCGCGATCGCGGCCAGTGCCCGTGGCAACCAGTCTTCGAACTCATCACGAGACAGACCCTGTGGCCGAGCCCGTTCCTGGAGAAGCGCAAGCAGCTCACCGAATATATCGGCCTTGCGCTGTACGGTTTCGTCGAAGCAATTCGGCACGAGGATTGCCGGACCGGAATTGGCCGCGGGGCTCAGCCAAATGCCGGTGATATAGGTCTCACCGATGGTCTCATAGTCGCAGCCGTCGCCGTCCCAATCCTCATCTTCGAGGGCCAGACGACATACCGCCTCAGGGGTTGAAGCCTCAAAGGTCCGCTGACGAAAATGGGGAAAACGATAGGTGGTTTCGATCGTATAGAGCGGCATCGCGCCTCCTTTGATAATGATGCCTGGAAATCAGGCCGCCAGTGACCAGATCGGATCCCGCCCTGCGATCAGCATCGCGATGGCGCGGTCCTGCCGCGCGAGCTTGCGCGACAGGGCATCGATTTCGGGCTGGCGTTCGGCGGTGAGTGCGGCCAGGGTCGAGCGATAGCGCTCAAGGAACCCGGTGGGTTCAGGGGCTTTTCCACGCCGATAACCGGAATGCTTGCGACCGATAGTGGGGATCAGCTGAGCCATGCGCCGCCAGATCTGGCGCTCGATCATGTCGAGCTGGTGCCGGGTCTGACGGCGAGCTTCTTGCATGCACAACAGCCGCCGTTGCAGTTTGGCAGGGCAAGCCATCAGGACGCCCTCCTTTGCCAGCCGATGAAACTCGACGGGCCGTCGTAGACAGCGTGACGATCGGGATCGATGACGAAACCAAACTGCCCAATATCGTATTCGATGGACGGAACGAGGAAACGCTGTTCCTCAGCCCCCTCCCCGCGCCTGCCGCCGATTGTTGCGACCACCTCGACGAAGCCTTTCGACTGATCGGACGTGATGGCAGATCTCACGATCCAGTCGGCAGCATGCTCGGCCTCGAAGGCACGCTGATCCTTCGTGCGGGATTCGCCGGGGACAAGAATACTACCGGTGATCGCCTCCCAGGCATCGGGCCATGAATCCTTGATGGTGCGCTCGGCGTGACGGCGCTCGAAACCAGTGAACAGATGCGGAAACGTCAGCGCAACGATCGCCCATTCGGCATCTTCCTCGTACCAGCCACCAGGAGACCGCAACATCGGATGGACCTTGCGGTTTCGCTCTGCCGATAGCTTGAAGCCGCCATGCCCGGCCGTCGAGTGCGCGGTCACGCCCTCGGCATAGACGGTGGCTCCCTGCGAGGGTCCCCATGGAGTATTGGCGGACGAACGAATATCCTGTCGAGCGAGGGCGCGTTTTTCCCGCTGGTGTTCGGCGTTCTCCATGACCTTCGCGCGGAATGCCGTCTCATCGACAAGTTCACCCGAATGGCCATAAAAATCTGATCGCGTCCATTCCGGGATCGGACAGCTGATGCGCCAGCCGGTGGCGAGGTAACATTTCCCTTCGCGGCCCGGGACCATGGCGAAGGCTGTGTCACCAACCAATGCGACCGGCATGCCGTCGGCGCTGCGGCCAAATGAAACCCCCGGAAAGCCGGGGGTCTCGTTGTCACGGATGCCACAGGAAAGAGTGTTCATGCCACTGACCTCCCCTCGACGACATCGCCCGCGAGTTCGTCGGCTGTGACTTCGTCCAGCACGGCGCGAGGATAGCCGTGGCGCGACAGCCATTCTTCCGCATCGGCGCGATGAGCCGCGAGATAGACAAGCTCCGCGCCGTCGCCTTCCCGGTTGAACACCCGCACCGAACCGAGTGCAGGACGTTCGAGGACGGAGAAGCGCAGCGTCGAGTCAGTCGAAAAAGTGCGATGGACGCGGATGGCGATGACGCCACCCGCGCCATGATCGGCTTCGTGTAGCGTAAAATCCCCCGGCAGGGAGGTATCGCCGACAGCGCGGTGCTCCTGCTTGCGGATAAGACGGCCACTGCTGTTGTTGCTCTTCCACGCCGAAAGCTTTTTGCGATGGCGTTCGGGCGGTCGCGGCATGCCGTCAGACCAGGCGATGATGGATCCGATGGGCGCTTGGAAAACGAGATGTGCGGACATGATGTCCTCCATATTTGTGAAGCTGGAAACGAAATCGCCGCCGGTGGTGAGCCGGCGGCGGGATTGCGATCGGAAAGATGAAGCGAGGGACTGCTATTCGGCGGCTTCGCGGAAGCCTTCATCGTAGTCACTGGCGTCGCGGCCCTGTGCCTGGCCCTCGGCGGCATCTCCGTCGAGCGTGACGGGCTCGGACCCACTCTCATCCTCGGGCTCTTCTGAAACCTCGTTCTTCCTCAGCCAGGCTGAGAGCTTTTCGGGATCGGGTGCAAACAGCGCCGCCTGATGAACGAAACGTTCTTGCCTGAAATGCTCGACGAGAGCTGCGCGCGTGTCCTTCACCCGCTGGCGCGGCAGGACCGAAGTGTCCTTGCATGAGGCTTCAAGCGCCGGACGCGACAGGCACGACAGGAATTCGTCCGTGCCCATATTCGGCAGATAGTTGTCAGCACCGATGACATTGCCGGCGACACGGGCGATGACGCCGCTGGCCGATCGGTTTTCGCGGCAAGACAGGACGTCGATCAGCAGGGACCTCACGGCGGCACGCAGCGTCTCCATGTCGAACTCGAGCTTGCCGTCCTGGTCGAACAGGCGCGCGGCGTGTTCTCCCAGACCCGCAGCGCCATAATAGGAGACGTCGCGTGTTCCGGAGGCGACCGAGACGTTCTGGCCGGCAAAAGCCAGAACCAGCAGCGCCATCAGCGTGTCGTCCTCGATCGGGGCGCGCGACAGCGCCTCGTGCAAGGCGTCGGTGCGCAGGTCGCCAATCATCTCCATGCCCTTGCGCGTGACATCCGGCCGGGTGTTGACGATCGGTGCATCGTCATCACCAGTCGGCTGCGCGCCATTGCCACCCTTGGGCTTCTTCGCCTCGGGCATACGGTAGGCCACCGACTGCACCTTGCCGTCACGGTCGAGATACATGGCGGTGTGGTCGGATCTGGTCGCCTTGCCGTAAACGCGTTCCGCCTTGGGCGGCAGTTTCGGCTCGCCCCATTGGCCGGCCTCGACGATTGATCCCCGCTTGGGCAGGTTCTGCGTCATCCATTCCTGCTGGGCGCCGAGAAACGCCTCGACATCTATCGTGTAGCGGCTGTCCTCATCGGCTGGAGCGAACAAATCCTCGACCCAGGCAATGCCGTAAGCCTGCGCCAGATCATCACCGAAGCTCGCATCGCGGGCATACATGCGCGTCTTCTGAAGCCCCTGGGCGACGCTCCACCACGACACCTGAGGATCAGCCTTTGACGGCTTGTGTTTCTTCCACACTTGCCTTTGCTCATCGAGAGCGGCCGATGCGATGGTGCGCAGTTGTCCCTCGTTGGGCATGTCGCCCTTGGCCATATGATCGAGCATGGCCGGCAGTACATTGGCCAGAAGCCGCAGTTTCCGGATCTGGCGTACCGGAAGAGCCAGAGCGATAGCGATCGCCTCTTCGGTCCAGTCGGCGGCAATCAGCCGTTCGATCGCACGCCACAGATCGACAGGATTCAGTTGCTCATGCGCAAGGGTCGTCACCAGCGAGCGCATCGCGCCGCCATCATCGGCACGTTCGATCACCAGCACCGCGATCTCTTCCAGCCCTGCGGCGACGGCCTGCTTGACGCGGCGATGACCGGCATCGATGACAAAGCCGTTGCCGCCATCCGCCTCTGCCGAAACAACTGGCGGCTGCACAATGCCGACGGCGCGGATCGTCGCCAGAAGCAGCGCGTCAGCCTGCGGGTTCGACTTTGAACGCCGCGCCTTGTCGGGATTTTCCTTCAGTGCACGCGGATCGACAAACTTCAGTTCCATGGGAATGCTCCTGTTCAGGGATCACGGCCTCACGCCGGTCCTTTTTCGTCTTCTTCCCGAAGACATCCCCCGGCCCGCGGAGCGGACGGGCCGGTGCAATTGCGGACGAGCATCCCTGTCCGGCTGGCCGAGCGGGGCTTAAAGCCCTGCGCAGGACGACGGGCCGGGATCGCGATGGCGGCGATTGAGCGCTAGCGTCAGCGGCCCGCCCGATCTGCGAGCTGGATTTTCCTTTCCTCCCTCGTCCTCCTTTTCACTTCAAATCTCTATATATGACAGCAATATACAAGCATGACCGATTGGAAACGGATTGTCGGCTTCGGCTGGGCCGCGGGCAATGCGCGCAAAAGGCGTAGAAAAGCACGATGTCAGCCAGGCAGAAGCCGAACAGGTGTTTTTCAACAAGCCGCTGCTGACAGTTTTGGACACAAAGCACAGCGCCAGCGAGCCGCGCATCCATGCTCTCGGGCGCACCGACAAAGGAGACGTGGCGAAATCGGCCTAGCATATTATAGATGACCTTCGGTATCGGTGCTCATCCAAGTCCGGCCACCCCGAATGTAAACGCGACGGTGAGCATATGATGACCAGCGCTGTTGACGCTTCGCATTGCGAAATCAGAATCCTGGCTCCGAAACAACTGGAGCGAGCGACGACTGTGTTGGCCAACGGCATGCTGGACAATCCGTTGCACGTGGCCGCGTTCGGCGACGACCCGGTTCGAAGACATCGACGGCTGAAGCGCTTCCTTGGCCAATTAACAGCCTACGTACTGGCGAATGGGTGGCTTCTTGGCGCATACGTGGACGAGGAACTGGTTGGCGTCCTGGGGATGATGGAGCCCAGCCGCTGCCGTCCAGGCCTTGTGGAAAAATTGAGCTTCGCCGGCGTGGTTATCGCAAGCAACCCACCTGCCAACGCGGCGCGCATCGGGCGCTGGCTGACTGCATGGGCGCGCAACGACCCCGACGAGCCCCATTGGCACATCGGCCCGCTGGCGGTGGTGCCGACACAGCGCAGGCAAGGTCTCGGGCGGCGTTTGATGTCGCATTGCTGCGCGCGGATCGACGAGCGCTCGGCTCCGGCGTACCTTGAGACCGACCTAGCCATTAACGTCGCATTTTACGGGACACTCGGCTTCGAGGTGGTCAAGCGCCAGGCCATCCTTGGAGTGCAAAACTGGTTCATGGTCCGTCCGCCGCGCGCCGAAGCGCCGTATGAGGCGTCTGGTTCTGCCTTGGGAGCACAGAGGTGGCCTTCAAGGAGATTCACTAAAGGCCTCGTCAAGAATAGGGAGCAGGAGATGTCGAGGAAAAGGCCTATCGCCGGGCGGTCGGAAGACCCGTCGGTGTTGGAGGAACAGTTGCAAGAGGGTCTGGAAGATACTTTTCCGGCCAGCGACCCTGTTTCCGTCACCTCGATCCTGATTAGTGGAACAGGAAATGGACCAAGCGGAAAGAAGCCCCACCCAACTGAAGGTAGACCCTCCTCCGGCACTCATATCTCCTGACCGATCGTCTGGCAGGAGAGACAGGGCAAGCGCTCCGGAACGCCCGGACACAAAAATACGTCGTGAAGAACACGTTCAGGTTCGACATCTGCCACCGATCTTCCCACCCAAGCTGGCTGGGCTCACGCCGTCGGCATGCGCAATATCGGCTTGACCACCGCACCCGTTCTCGAATCTTCAAGAGCCTCCTCGATCTGGTCCATGTCGTAGAATTTCACCAAGCGGTCGAAGGGAAAGCGCCCCTGTTCGAACAGGTCAACCAGCGCAGGTATCAGTTGACCGGACCGGCCGCCGCCGCCCAGTACACCGCTGACGCGTTTGCCCCAGAGCGTGGAGAGATGGTCGAGCGAGAACCGTGCATTGGCGGGAGCCCCGCCAACCAGCACCAGATGACCCAGCATCCCTACGGTTTCGGCGAGTTGCTCGATCACCTGGATCACACCAGTGCAGTCGAAGGCGAAGTCGACGGTGCTGCCAGTTATAGCGCGCACCTCTGCAATCAGATCCTTCTTTGCCGAGTTCACAACGTGGGTGGCGCCAAATTCTTTCGCCAGTTCAAGGCGGCTGTCGTGAACGTCAGCAGCAATGATCCGCGTCACGCCTGAGTTCCGCGCCGCCATGATCGCCGCCAGACCCACGGCGCCCACACCAACGATCAGCACTGAATCCCCCAACCTGGGCCTCGCCTCGTTCAGGACCGCTCCTGCACCGGTCCCCAGGCCACAGGCCAAAGGTCCGAGTAATTCGAGAGGCACCTCGGCCGGAGCCTTCACCAGAGCATCAGCCGACACGATTGAATGGGTGGCAAAGGACGACTGGCCGAAGAAATGGCCGTTGATCGGTTTGCCCTTGCGGGAATAAGCGGTGGTGCCAGCCTGTTCCCCCTTGAACCTGCGCCCCGACACCAGCGCCTGACCGGTCCTGAGACAATAGCGCGGCTCTCCGTCCAGACAGTTGCGGCAGGTTCCGCATGACGGCCACCCAATGATGACCTTGTCGCCCGGCACAACTTCTGTGACTCCAGGACCCACCTGCTCGACCACACCTGCGCCTTCATGGCCAAGTACGCTCGGGAAAGGCATTGGCATGTCGCCGGCCCGTGTGATTGCATCGGTATGGCAGACGCCGCAGGCGACGATTCGCACCAAAGCCTCGCCGCGGCCGGGCTCTTCCAGATCGAGTTCCTGTAGAATGAAGGGGCCGTCCTTCTGCTCCACGACCAAAGCCTTGATCTTCATGCTGTCCTCCATGGCTGCTATCGGCATGTTACACTATCCGCCTGGAGGCACCACAGTGGCGCCATCGATCCTTCATCTGCCCAACCTGCCCACACGGCGAAAGTGGCCGACGAGGGTATGCCCGACCTGCAAGCAGGTATTTCATTTCCTTCTTTTTCTTCTGGAAAAACATTGCAACGGCAGGAATCACACTTTGACGTCTGTGACGCGATGAACCTGCCAGAGTCCCACCAACCCCTTCACACCGGCAGCTTGATAAGGATAGCACCCAGTGCTATATATTTGACATGACCGAAGCTGCGGAAACCGCGCGGGCCTTCAAGACCGCATGGTTCACCAGGGCGGCACGCAAGGCGCGCATCAAGGATAGCGAACTGTGCGAGGCGTTTCGGGAAATCATGAAGGGCCAGGCCGACGATCTGGGTGGCGGTGTTTTCAAGAAGCGCCTGAACAGGAACATGCACCGAAGCATCATTCTCGCAAAAGGTGGGCGCTATTGGATATACGCATATTTGTTTGCGAAGAAGGATCGGGCCAATATCGAAGACGATGAACTGGAGGATTTCCGCACCCTGGCCAGGAGCTATGCGACATTGGAAGAAGAGCAGATCGCGCAGCTTCTGAAGGCCAAAGATCTAACGGAGATATGTCATGGCGACGAAAACCAGATTCAAAAGTGATCTTTCCGAGGCGATCCATTCGTCCGCAGCCATGCTGCACAAGGTTGGCGCTCTCGACAAGACAACCATGCGCACCTTCGACGAGCGCCATCTCGACATGCCGGATGCAATCGAGCCAGCTGAGATCAAGCAGCTTCGCGAAGCCAATAATGTCAGCCAACCGGTATTTGCCCGTTATCTCAACACGAGCGAGAGCACGATTGAGAAATGGGAAACCGGAGCCAAGCGGCCAAGCGGCATGGCTCTGAAGCTGCTGACTGTCGTCCAGAAACACGGCCTGAAAATCCTCGCCTGAACTTCAGGGTGATGCGCGCTCTTCGGGAGGCAGCGCTTTGGATGATCCGGCTCTGTCTCGACGCTGCAATAGCGTTGTTTCAGTTATTGCGCTCCAACCGGGCGACCGCTTCGCCAGCAGGTGTTGCTCCATCAGTCAGTTCCAGAACTTCCCGTCGGACTTGCGGGCGCTCGATCAGTTCTGCAAGAACTCTAGCGACGTTGCCACGGGCGACATCACCATAGGGGACGGCCAGACCGAGCGTGACCTCGCCGCTTCCATCCGCATGGAGCAGCGTGCCCGGACGCAGAATGACCCAGTCGAGATCGGAGGCGGCGACCGCGACATCGGCGCGTTTCTTTTCAGCCATGTAGTGCTCGAAGCGGTCATTTCGGTCACGCCGGCGGCCGGCCTCGGGGAAAGCGGACACGAGATAAAAGCGTGAAATCCCAAACTTGTTTGCAGCCGCGATCGTTTTGATCGGCCCATCACCATCGATCGCCGTCGTGCGGTCAAGGCCACTTCCGGCGGCTCCCGCTGAAAAAACGATCACATCGCAGCCTTTGGCGGCGACAACAAGATCATCGACCGTCATATCGATGATGTCACCCAGTACCGGAATGCCGCCTGCCCTGGCGATTTCCGCCAATTGTTCGGGTTTACGATGCAGGCCGACGACCTCATGGCCCTTCGCGTGCAGCATGGGCAGCAGGCGGTGACCGACACCGCCTGTCGCTCCGATTAAGAATATCTTCATGGTCGCTTCCCCTGGATTTCTGTATGGACCGACCAATGCCGAACCCTTCTCATGAGGGATAGATAGCATATCCGATCAGGCTGCGATTGCGGCCGGGTTGCTCCCGCCATCGATATCCGTCGCCAGAGCTTCCTCAACCTCGGCAAGTTGCCGGCGCTTTTCCGCCAATTCTCCAGCAAAGGCGAAATCCCCGCCTTCGCCACGCGACTGGTAAGAGGTCATCCTGCGACGTGCATCGGCAAGGCGTTGGCGATAGCGCTCCCGCTCGCCTTCGAAACCATCGAGCGCATGTTCAAGACGGGAAATCGCGCCGAGCGGCGTGACGGTCATCGCAAGCTCAATCTCGTGTTCCGCGTCGGTCCGCAGCAGCGCCGTGGAATAGCGGTAACCGTCCTTGCCGAAGCGTTCCCCGGAATACTCAAGCTCGAAGCCGCCGATCGAAGCGATGATGCAATCGCTGTTGTGCTGTAGCTGAACGAGGGTCATGATCTCCTTCATGAGCGCCCTGCCCGCTTCCTTGCGCCCCCGATAGGCTTTGCCCATCACATTCATGGCGAACGCATTCCCGGCTGTTGGAGCCAAGCGCTCGATATCCTGACCGACCTCGGCCATCCGCGTCGTGGAATATTCCATGTCGCGCTCGGCGTCGCGAAGCTGCCTGCGAACGGCATGTTGATCATCGATATGGGCGGCCCGCAGGCGCTCCAGCCGGGCAATATCGGCTTCGAGCCCCGCCTTTTGCATCAGGCGTTGATCGCCGGATGCGATGGCCTTGGCCATGGCAAACTGGCTTGCGGCCCCTTCGCCCATATCCTCCAGCCGGCGGATCGAGGTGTCGCCGGAAAGTGCGGCCGCGATGAACCGGGCCTTGCGCTCGTTGTTTTGCCACATGGTGGCGTCAAGCGAGCCCTCGGTGGCATAGGCGAAGATGTCAACTTCGTCATGCTGGTTGCCCTGCCGGACAATGCGGCCCTCACGCTGCTCGATCTGTGACGGCAGCCAGGGCACATCGAGGTGATGCAGCGTCTTCAGGCGAAGCTGGGCATTGACGCCAGTGCCCATGGTTTCCGACGATCCTATCAGGAAGCGGACTTTGCCGGCGCGGACGTCACCGAACAGCCGCTGCTTGGCCTCCGACTTCCTGTAATCCTGCATGAAGGCGATTTCGGACGCGGGCACGCCGAGCCGGATCAGTTCGTCGCGAATCCAGCGATAGGCCGAGAAGCCGCGCGTCTTCTCGACATTGATCGTGCCGAGATCGGAAAAGATCATCTGTGCGGCGCCGGTCAGCTCAAACGGCTTGCCGTCCGGCCGGCGGTACGCATTTCCGCTGGTCTCGCGCCAGATACGCAAGGCATTCGCGATGAGATTGTTGAGCTTGTTATCGGACTCGTTGTCGTTATCGGCATCGACCAGACGCAGATCGATCGCTGCATGACGTCCATCGGTGATGACGGAGAGCAGGATATCGTCACCGGGTTCGGGCGGCCGGTCGCGTTCCTCGATCGCCTTGATGCGCGCATCCAGTACCATTTGGTAGTGTTTGAACGCTTGCGTGGGTTTCGAGGTGATGATCTGGCGCTTGCCGGTCGCGATCATCGGCACCTTCACATATTCACGCAGATCCGCAGGCATCACGACATCCGCGAAAGACCGGAACATCGCAATCAGCTCGGGCACGTTGACGAAGCTGGCGAAACGCGAAACCGGCTTATATTTACCGGACGGCTGAAGCTCCAGTTCGGTGGTCGTATCACCGAAGGTCGACGCCCAGGCGTCGAACTCGTGCAGGCCGCGCTCCATCAGGGCGGCATGATCCATGAGCCGCTGCACGGTAAACATTTCGCCAAGCGTGTTGGTGATCGGCGTCCCGGAAGCCAGCACGAGCGCCCTGCCCGGGTTCTTCGTGTCGATAAAGCGGGATTTGACGTAGAGATCCCATGCCCGCTGCGACCCGTTGGGATCGACACCTTTGAGCGTCGACATATTGGTGGCAAAGGAAAGTTTGCGAAACTCCTGCGCCTCGTCGACGATGATCTGGTCGACACCGATCTCGGCTATTGTCAGCAGATCGTCCTTTCGGGTCGAGAGCGCCTCCAGCCGTTCCTGCAAACCCTCTTTCAACCGCTCGAGACGCTTGCGCGAAACACGGTCCTCGTCCTCGACCTTCAAAAACAGGCTTTCGTAGAGCTCCAGCTCATCATGGATCATCTGTTGTTCGAAGGTGGAGGGAACGCCGATGAAGCGGAAGGCTGAATGGGTGATGATGATGGCGTCCCAGGTCCCCGTCGCCGCCCGGGACAGGAACCGGACGCGCTTGTCCTTGGTAAAGTTCGTCTCATCGGCGACCAGGATGCGGGCGTTTGGATAAAGCGCCAGAAACTCACGCGCGACCTGTGCCAGGCAGTGCCCGGGAACCGTGAGCATTGCCTTGGAGATCAGGCCCAATCGGCGCTGTTCCATGATCGCGGCTGCCATCGTCATCGTCTTGCCGGCTCCGACGGCATGGGCGAGATAGGTCGCGCCATCCGAGATGATGCGCCAGATGCCGCGTTTCTGGTGGCCATAAAGAACAAAGGCGCCGGAGGCGCCTGGGAGTTGGAGATGCGATCCGTCGAACTTTCGCGGGGCGATGTTGTTGAAGCGGTCATTATAGACCCGCGCCAAGCGATCGGTACGATCTGGATCCGACCAGATCCAGTTCTGGAAGGCGGTCTTGATCTTGTGAAGCTTCTCCTTGGCTGCCTCGGTATCAACGACATTGAGAACGCGTTTCTCACTGTCGCCATCCTTCACCGTGTCGAAGATCTGCGGCACACGGCTGTTCAAGGCGTCCGCCAGCAATTCGCCGGCATGGCGACGGTCTGTTCCCCATTCAGACGTACCAACGGCAAGATAGCCGAGTTGCCGCGCTTCGACAGTCCACGACGCCAGTTCCGGCATATGGTGGATCCTGATATCCGCATTCATCATCTCCTTGACGAAAGCAACGACATCGGCGGCAGGAATCCACGGCGCACCGAGACGCGCGGTGATATCGGAAGGGCGAAGATCGGCGGGCTGCACGGCGATGAGTGCTGCGACATTGCGCTCATAGGCGGGATCGAGCGCAGCAGCGGCTTCCGCCAGCTTCAGCTTGTCACGGACATGGCCAGACAGATAGGCGTCAGCCATCTGCCATGTACCATCGGCGGGGTTCTGGTAAATGGCGCTGCCCAGTTCTGCGACGACATCGTCCGGATCGCGATGCAGTAACTCAGCGATATGATCGGTATCGACGTAGCCGTGTTCGTTGAGAACGACCGCGAGCGCGTCGGCGGCGCTGGTGATGATCGGCGCGGCCGGTGGCGAGATTACGCGTTCGGTGAAGATCGGACCGGGTTTGGCCGTATCGGTCTCCAGATCATAGTCTTCGATTGAGGCGACCAGCCAACAATCAGGATCATCAAGGAATGGCTGAAGGTTGGGACGCCGGTGGTTCTCGTGCGTCTCGCCGTCCGGAGATTCCGTGATCGAAACCCTGGTGTGGTTGATCGGGCCGAAGTCGCGAACGAAGCTGGACCATGCGATGCGCAGCCTGACCTGGCTATCCCTCCACGGCCGATCCAGTTCCTGCGCTTTCAGGACTTCGCGCACCGCATCGCGGATCGGGATCAGTTTGCGGATGATGCGGACATGTTTCTCCGGAACACCATCGCCACTCCTCCCCTTCCGCACCGTGACCGCAACAGGCTCGCCATCAATGAGCTGCATCAGCCCGCGAGAATTGTCGAAGAAGAAGCTGCCTTCGCGGACATGAGCGTAGATCGGAAGATCGACAGGGATATTGTCAACGGCATCCTCAAGTTCCAAATCGATCCCGGTCGGCTCACCGTCGTAGAAGGCTTCCGGAAGGAGAGTGACGGCAGCGGTCAGGGCAGTTTCGAGATCTACATCCTTGCGCGGCAGGCATGTGTAAGTTTCACCGAAAGGTCCCGAAGTCAGAGCATGTTCCCCGAGCACGAAATCGGGACGGCGCGCGAACCAGCGGTTGATGCGGATCGCGCCTTCATCTTCCGTCGTGGGCCGGATTTCGTCGGTGTCGAGCCAGGTCTGATCTCCCTCCGGCTCGCCTGCCTTGCGCTTGCGGAAGAACAGGATGTCGACGACCACGTCGGTGCCGGCCTCCGACCGGAAGCTGCCTTCGGGCAGACGGATCGCGGCGATGAGGTCGGCCGACTTCGCGATATGCTCGCGCGCCGTGCAGTCGGCCTTGTCCAACGTCCGGGAACTGGTGACGAAGGCAGCCAGGGCGCCCGGCTTCAGCAGATCGATCGACCGCGCAATGAAATAATCATGGAGCCTGAGCCCGAGCGATCGATAGGCGCGATCTGATCGAACGGTGCGATCCGAGAATGGCGGATTGCCGATGGCGAGGTCGAAGGTTGCCGGCAGGTCGGTCCGGGCGAAGTCTCCAGTGACGATACGGGCACGCGGCTGCAACAGGCGGGCGATGCGTGCAGTGACAGGATCGAGCTCGACGCCGGTGACGTGGGACACTGCACGCAGGCCTTCCGGGATGAGCGCCGGAAACAGCCCGGTGCCTATGCCGGGCTCCAGCACACGTCCGCCCCGCCAGCCGAGGCGCTGGAGCCCTGCCCAGATCGCCTTTACGATGAACTCCGGCGTAAAATGCGCATACTGGGTACAACGCGCAAGCGAGGCGTAGTCGGCCTCTTCGACCGCATCCTCCAGCGCCGTACCGATCTCGTCCCAGCCCTTGCGGAACTCGATCTCGCCAGGCCGGCGGAAGACGCCGTTGGCCAGATCGGAGGCGCCGAAGCCGGTGAAGCGGATCAGGTTTTCCTGCTCCTCGCCCGTAGCGGGACGTTCTTCGACTTCGATCTCGGCGGCAAGCCGAATCGCGACGATATTGTCCCGCGCCCTTTCCTTCCAGCCCTGTGCAAGACCACGGCTGTCGGCGAGATAGTAGTTTTCGCCTCGCGCGACGCGGCCCGGCGATCCGGCTTTGCGATCCTCCGGCATCGCCAGAGCGACAGGCGTTGGCGAAGCCGGATCGGGATCATCGTCATCTTCGGGTGTGAGACTGCTCCCAAAGCCTGTGACGCCGAGACCGAGACCGGACGAAAGGGCTGTGTTGCCGAAAAGATCGATGGTGAAAGGATCATGCGACATGATGAAATTCCTGGATTCCGGGCGAGCACAAGCGCACGGACGCCATTGGCGGCCGCGTGCAAGGCTCGCGGGTTGAAAAGGGTCAGCGGGTGATCAGGGATAGCGCGAGCTGGCGTTCCGTGAGCTGCACAAACAGATGCGTGCAGCCGAAATTCCGGTCGAAGCGCGGGATCAAATCCGCAGCGTCTATGAATTCGACACTGTCGTCACCGCCAAAATGGCGGCGCTTGTAGTCGTACCAGTCGGGATTTCCCAGCGGGTGGCACTCGTCGGAGTAAACCAAGAGAGGACGCTCGCCCGCGGCAAGTTTTCCATTCGACATCAAATAGACCCCCTCATCGCCAACCAGCCACAAGCCGGGCTTTTCGCCCTCGCCGGGACGGGTGCCGTAATAGGGATTGCGGAAGCCGCCATTGGCGGCGGCGTCTTCAACGCCGCGCGCGATGACCTTGCGGACGGCGAGATTGGGAAAGGTGAACATCGCCCCCTCCTCACGCTGCAACGGCCGGAGGAAGATGCCGCAGATGCACAGGCAGTTTGGCCGCGATTTCCTCGTCGGTAAGGGCTTCGAGCAGCTTCAGCACGGTCCCGCGCCGGCCGCCCCAATAAAGCACCGTGCGCTTTCCGCGATGTTCCTGAGGCCAGCGCTCGCCGGCATAGCCGCGATATTCATCATGGGTGCTGGACCAGATATGCTCGATCCGTTCCTCGCGGATCATGGCGCGCACCGGTCGGGATTCCCGTTCGGCGATTGCCGCGCGCATGCGGTCGGCTGATCCCCTCTCGGCGAGGTCACAATAGGCGTGGAAGTACCGAATGTGACCGTCAATATTCAGCTCGTAAAAGACGCTGGTAATGCGGTCCGTGAGAAACTCGCGCATAGCGAACATCCCGTTCCGCATGAACAGCGGCGGCAAGACGTTGAACATGTAATCATGCTCCACCTTGGCGATCTCGAACCATTCACCACAGAACAGGGCGCTATCGTCGTTCTCCCAGCGATTGGGTCGCTGGGCATGGCGATCGAACATGCGAAACATTTGCCGGCGGTCGGCGACGCCCTGATAGATCTTGCGGATTGGAGAAGCGGGGGTCATTGGCGGGCTCCTTCTGGCCTCGTCGAGCCGGAGAGCGGCGCAGCCTCGTGGATGCCCATCACTTTCAGCCCTTCTGACCCCTTTCCACGGCCGCCTCTCCGTCCGGCCGGGTCAAGGGCCGGCGCAAGCCGGGCGCAGCTTCACCCTTGACGCGGCTGGCGGCATGCGGCAGCCGATTTCATCCCAGTTCTTTCTTCCACTCCTTCTTCTTTTCCCTCCGCAGTGCCGGCAGGCGCTACCAGTCATGGTGGGGCAGTGCATCGATCTGGTCGCCGTCGCAGTCCAGCAGGACATAATCGCAGCGCTTCTTTCGAGCCCAGATCATGACGGCGTACAGATCATCCGGAATCCGGTCCTTGCCGGTTCCGCAATTCTCGTCATGGGCATAGACGAACCAGCCATAATCGCCGTATCGGCCACCAAGGCACGGCCATTGGTCGACCGGGACACCATCGAGAAGCTTTGCCGTCGCCTCGGTGACATGGCCGGTGGAGATGACGATGAACCGGCGAACATCAAGCGACGACATGGGTCTTCTCCATGACGTCTAGGGTGATCGGGGCATCGAGCCCGAGCTTGCGCGGCGAGGTCGCCTGCAGCATCCAGCGCTCGCCCTTGATCCGGCGCAGGAACTCCGTCGCCGGCGGAACGCGTCCAAGGACTTCCTGAACATGGCGTTCGGCGACCATACGCGTCGGGGTCATCCACCCGGCGCCATGGTGGATGACGGGTCCGAACCTCGCCTCCGCCTCGAAAACACCGAAAGCGTGATGGCGAAACATCAGATGCGCCGTGTCTTCACTCCAGGGCGCTGTCGCCAGGAACCAGCGATGGAGCGGCAGGAAATCTTCAGCCTCACCACCAAAACGCATGACGCTCGCCTGGGCCAGATCTTCCGCGTCCGGCAGCGAGGCAGGCAGCCAGTCAGGCGCGTCGAAGCCGACGAGCCAGTCACACGCGGAAATAATGCGTGGACAGTCTTCTTCCAGGTGCTGGACACCAAGCGTCATGGTGTCGACGTCGACGGCATCGGAATTGCGGATATCGGCCCCGAAATGTGCTGTCGCCTCGGCGACGCCTTCGAGGTGATGGCGTAGCGCACGATGGGTAAACCTACACAAAAGCGACTTGCTGGCGTCGAACCAGCTGTGCAGTTCGAAATAGTCCTGCCAGACGCCGCCATGGATGCGGGCTGACGAACGCGCGTGATCATAGGGATGCATGACATGCTCTCCTTCATGGTGATGATTGGAATGGAAGTGGTTGTGACGCGATCAGCGGGACGAGGTGTCGAGATGAGCGAGCGTCGCATCGAAGGCCGCCGGCAATTCTGATGCCGCGCACCAAGCGTCGAAATCCGCCGGTGTCCCGCGTGGGAGAAGCGGCAGATAGAACGGAAAGGCTTTCCGGGCGTGATCGAGCGACAGCGCCTCGCTGTTCCAGGTCCCGTCCCAGACGTCACGCATCTTCTTGCGATAGTGGGCGAGGCGGGCGGCATTGACCGGATGGTCGCCATTGCGCACATCCCGCAGAAAAGCACGCAGCGGATCATGAAGATGGGCCGGCGGCGTCGAATTGCGGTAGGCCTTGAACTGGCCGACCGCGAGCGCCAATACGCCGAGGTCTGGGCCGAGCGTCAGTTCCAGCGTCGCTATCCGCTTGCCGTTTTCCCGCAATGACAGGATTTGCGTATCTCCGCGACGGCAGATTGCGTAATAGCCACCGACGCAGTGGTCGAGCAAACGACCCTCTTCGACCAGATCCGCCGCCGACGACAGGACAACGAGTTCATGGCTGCCGCAGGCAGAGCGCCAGGGCGCGCACAATTCCGGCCAGCCCGGCCGCTCGGCCGTGTGTTCATGGCGCAGGGCCGAGAGCGTCGCGACGCGGCGATGCCACAGGCCGACAGCTTCCTGGAATGCTTTCGGCTTGCGCGGTCCGATGATCGCATGCCGCAGCGCAGCGATCATTCGCTGGCGCACCAGCCCGCCACCTTTTCTGACGTCGATCTCGATGCTCCTGGCGAAGGAGACCATCTGGCGGGATGGCGCGAAACCTCCGAGGCGGATGCGCTCGGCGACCATCGGCCGAAGCAAGTCTTCGCGCATGGCGTTGATGGCGTCGGTTATGCCATCCTTGTAGAACCCGAAATAATCGGGCCTCACGACATGCTGGCGGGGTTCTTTCACCCAGGGCGAGCCTGTCCATGCATCGGCTTCGTCAGGCCTTCCTCCGCCCGGCCATTCATGAAGCGGCGTTTCATGGGTCTTGAGTTCCTCGATGGCGACATGAAAATCGGTCGGATTCTCGATCGAGTGGCGAAGGTGGCGCCCGTTGCGCAAGGAGCGCAATTCGGCGGCGTTCAAACCATGGCGTTCCATGAGAACGGCGGCAAGAGGAAGCCCGGCGTCGATAATGCCGGTGACGTCCTCCTCGCGCAGAGCGCCGGACAACGCGCCGTAAACGGACATCGCCTGCCGACGGCGCGTGAGCACTACGGCACGCTCCTCCCGGCCGCTCGTTTCCGGAGCCAGCAGCCAGGCGGCGACCGCGTTGAGACCATGACGCAGGAAAACGCCATCGGGCAGATCGCGCGCCAGTATGGTGCCCATGTGGGTCTGGGCGAGCGTACGGGCGCGTTCCGAAAGGGCCTTGATCGCCGTTGCAATGATCCCGGCGGCCGCCGTCAGATCCTGCCAGTTGGCGTTGCTCGACAGGAGCGCAACGCCCATATCCGAAAACCCGTGATCTTCAGCCCAGTCACCGAAGGCGGGACTGCTTTCGGGCCGTGCGGAAGATGCATGACTCGTTGCATTGTCTGCGATCATTTGGACCAGCTCGGCGGCGAGCGGATCTTTTTTTACTGATGGTGTTGTGCGGACATCGGCATCCAGACGCCCCTCGATGGCGCGGACCGTCATCCTGACCTCTGCCAGCGCCACGATAGTGGCAAAGGCCGAAAGTTGGGCCGGGCATTCCCTGATCCAGGGACAGGCAGCGACGATCTGGCTGCTGGCGATGGTCTTCAACTGGGACCAGGATCGGGTGCTCATGGCGCAACCTCCCCGACCAGAACCTCAATCGCGAGTGCGAGCGGACCATCGTCCTCATCGTCGATCGGATCATCATCGACAAACTCGTCTTCGTCGTCATCGCCATAATCACCGTCTTCGCGATAGGACATATCGCACTCGATGGTCAGCTCTTCCTCGTTCTCGAAAGGACGGACATAGACGGTGCCGTATCCGCCCTCATTATTGACCCAGTCGCCCTCGGGCGCATCGGCGACGATGTTTTCAAGCAGTTCCGGCAAGTGCCGGATTTCGCCGCGGTCGCTGATGAAGATGGGTATGTCCGGCAGATCATGCGCCAGCGGGTCGTCACTGTAGGTGACGCGTTCAAGTGTCGTTTCACCAGAATCGCCACCACCACTGAGCGAATATTCGATCTCGGTGATCTGAAGGGCGCGCAGGATCGCACCCAGCCTCTCCGCCATTTCCATTGTCTTGTCCTTCCCTAAGGCGTTGAACACACCTTCGGGCGG
>NZ_JBHSLL010000007.1:0-38316 GCF_042656785.1 Aquamicrobium segne | reverse complement strand
GCGGGAGAACGATCGAGGCGAAGCCGGTTTCAGGTCAGACATGCCAAATCGAGCCGCAGAAAGGGCCGGTCACGCGTTTGAAGAAAAGGACACGCGGTCATGGTGTCCGCACACCTACCCCGCACCCCGATGAAATCCGCCTCGAAACCAGCAGCTCGACCGCCTCATCGCAGCCAGCTCTTTCGATATTGACGACCAACGACATCCTTGCCCGTTCGCCCGACCGCAACTTGAGGTGGCGGCTGTGCGCAGTCACCTCAGTGGCGGAACCGCACTAGTGAGAGGTTGCTTCTGCCTGATCGATTCTTCGCTTGGCCTGAGCCAGTCTGCGTAACTGTTCAACGTCCTCCGATCGAGAAGGGTAAGTGGGCGAGCCGACCAGCGCCCGCGGTAAGGCCAAGGCGTTCAGGCTGATCTGCGAGGCCCCGTGATCGACGTCGGCGTTCCTCGGGGTCATCGCACCAGCCTCATATCACCTTGCGCCGACCGGGCCGGCCGGAACGTGGGTCCGTACCGCTGCGCGATTGTCCGATCCGGATCCAGCCGTCAAAACGATAAAGATCGCCTTTATGCAGCGCGGCATCCTGATAGCTCACGGCCCATCGGCACCCACGTTCGGCGCAAAGACCGGGAAAGACAAACATGCGCCAAAGGCGCAGGGCAAGGGCCGATGCCTTCCCCAGCGACATGCTGTAGGTTGAACATTACGCGGCCTCACGCTCTTCGGAAGCGGCAGGCTGCAACGCGTGGAGGAAATTGACGGCCCGCTGGGCATGGGCAGCAGCCTGGAAGATAGCACGCTTGTCATCTCCCAGTACCGAGAGCCAACTGCCGACATAGGCAGCATGATCTGGTCGCGGTTCGAGCTCGGGCACAATGCCGAGATCAGCACACAGCAGCGCCGACCCGATTTCAGCGACGAGTTCCTCGCGCGCCCGTTCGGTCTTGTCCTTTGCATAGCGGGTGAGATCGCGCCCAACACGATCGGCCTTGGCCGTCCAGTGGATATGCTCGTGGCTTAGAACTGCGACATATGAAGCCGCATCCCGAAACGTCTCGAAGGGCGGCATCTGGATGTGGTCGCTGGAAGGGGCGTAAAACGCTCGCGAGCCACCATGTCTGACCTTCGCCCCGGCATAGGCGAAGAAGCGATCGGCTCTCTCGATCCGTTCGACCGGGTCGATGACCGGGGCAGGTCTATGATAGTAGTGCTCGGGCAGGCCTTCGATCTGTTCGACATTGAAGACGCCATAAGCCCGCAGGAACGGAATGTCGCGCTCGACTTCATCGCCCCGGGCATCGGTTTCAGTCTTGGTGAACCGGCTGGCATAAATGACGGTGCTGCTCGTTTGACCCTTGCGGACGTGCGCGCCAAGTTCCCTTGCCTGCTTGAAGGTCATCCAGATCGGCGCGGCGTAGCCGCGCGCCATGGCCTCCGACCACAGCAGCAACACGTTCATGCCGGAATAGGGTTCGCCATTGTGGCGCAGCGGCCGCGTGATGCGCCCGGCGGCATTGCCGGCGCGCCAGGGTTGCACCCATGGGCGAACACCCTCTTCGAGCTGCGCAATGATCCGCTCCGTGATCCGCGCATAGATATCGACGCGGGTGGCGTTCTTTTCTTTCCTGCTCATTTTCATGAACCTCCTTGTCTGGAGGCCGCGGCGATCGCGGCCCCGTCACGAGGTCCAGAAAGGGCGGAGCACCACGGCAGGCCGCGCACCCGCAGGGCCGGAGCGAAGCGGCGGACGGCGCAGCCGTTGCACGGACTGTCCGGCTCCGCCAGGACCGCAACCGGACGGGGCCGCAGTCGGGCGACAGGAAGAAGAAAGGCGGCGCATTGCGCCGCCTTGTTACGATGAAGGGGAAGGCTCGGTTCAATGAACCGAGCGGCTACCCGTGTGAGGATCGTACTCGTAGAGGGCTTCGACTTCTGCGTCCTCGATCTCATCGGCGGGAAGGACGCCGTACTCATTGTCGGATCGGAAGAGGATCACGGTGGTCATAAGGGTGCGGGCGAGGTTCCAGGCGTGCTTTTGGGCGAGTTCGAGGTTGTGCGACATTTGAGGGCTCCATCTTGGGAGCGGGCCAATTCCCGCTCGATGGCTCCTCGAAAGGCCCGGCCCCGGGCGCGATCACCGCGTCAGGCGAAGCCAGAGCGGCCGCACGCTTTGCGTAGCGGACCCCTTGCGGGTTGATCGTGGCAGATCCGGGGGCGGGTCAGGACGCCATCACAAGAGAGCGGGATTTGCCGGCTTCCGGTGGCCGCCTATGTGCCGACCGCCCAGCCCAAAGGCAGGAGAATGACGATGCTGGGATCAAAGACCACGGCATAGGGGCAGGATCAGCTATGGGAGCGACCTCAACCTGGATCAATATCGCGGTCAGGGTCAGTCGGCGCGTGCGTCGCCGGCCAGCCTCGGTGTCCAGTCTTCAACCCTTCCGGTTTCCAGTCGCCGCCGCGCATGGCGTCTCCAGCCCTCGGCCAGCTGTGGCAGCTCGGCAAGCGCCACGAGTTCGGAGCGATTGAGCGTGTCGACATAAAACACCCGCCATATGCGGCTGATGGTCCAGGCCGGTGCGGAACGGTGAATGCGTTCGAGCCGACTATCGGGCGCGATTTGACCCGGCTCCAGCACCCGATAATACCAACCGGTGCGACCGCTGGCCTGGACGCGCCGCGCCATATCCGGTTGAGCGAAGCGTTCATTGAGTTTCCAGCAGGGCTGTCGGCCCTGGCTCACCTCGATGACGGCGCTGCCGATGGCGAAGACGTCGCCGACGGCCACGTCATCTTCCAGTAATCCAGCTGTGGCGAGGTTTTCGCCAAAGGCGCCGGCCGCGCCGAGAACATCGCGCTGGCCAATATCCGCAACCCAGGCGGGATAGTGATCGAGCGCGTAGTGATGAAGGGCTTTTTCGGCGCCACCGTGATGCCGAGTGTCGCCCTGCGCGTCACCGGCAAGGCCCAGCAGGCCGAGCATCAAAGGCCGGTCGATTGGCGACTTGGCGATCCCGCTCGGAATGCCCCGCGGTCCAAGGGGACGGACATCTCCGACGAGCAGAGCCTGCAATGGAATGCCCGTCATGATGGAGTCCCTGTGCTCGCCAGTGCCATGGCGATCCGGGCGCCCACGACGAGATCCTCCTCGACGCCGAACGTCTCGTGGAGGATCGCTCCATCGTGCCCGATCAGTACAGAGGACGGGGTGCCGCGAAACCCATAGCGTCGCATGGTGACCGGAATGGGAGATTGTTCATCCGACATATCGACGCCGACCGGGGAGACGATGCGATATTCATGCAGGAACGCTCGCAACGTCACCGGCGACATGGCATCATGATGCTCGAATACCGTGTGAAGCCCGATGATTTGCAGGTCGGAGCCTGAAAAGACACGTTCGATGCGTTGCACCTGCGGGATGGATTGCGCAACGCAGCCTGGACACAGGAGCTGGAAGGCGTGCAGCAACACCACGCGACCGCGCAGACCCGCAAGGGTCAGTGGTTCTGCCGTGTTCAACCAGGCGCTGACGGCGAGTTCGGGAGCGGGCGACGGAGTGAGCATCAGCGTTGGTCCTTTTCGGAAGCCGGGGGCCAGGTCAACATGTACGTCGGGACCGGTTATCACGCCCCGTACCACATCCTGAGAACGTCACCGACTGGTCCAAGAGCAGCCTTGTTGCGTCGGTCGGCTCGATGAGGATATTTTTGCCCATGTTTCTTCTCTTCATGCCTGGAGGGGTGAAACTGCCGGTTCGTCGATGGCAGTCGACGAACCGGCCCTTCTTTCGATGGCCGCAGACAATTCCGATCAATGGGCGGGTGCAACCTTGCCCGGAAGACTGAGATCCCCCGAGGCGACTTTGAACACGTTGTCGACGCACAAGAGCGGCGCGTGCAGGTTTGCGTTGACCTTGAGGCCGGCGGTGACACCGTCAAACGAGGCATCGGCGATGCCACCGATCAGTGCAACGGGAATGCTCACTTCCACCGTGTCCCCCGTGAAGGTTGTGGGATAATCCGGGCTGTCGATCAGCAGCGGCACGTTGGGCCAGGTCGGTGGCACCTTTGGCGTCGTGCCCTCGGGAATATCGTGAACCTTGAGGCCGCCGGGGCAGGCGGCGTCCTCTCCCAGCACCACCCAGTGGGGGTGCCAGACATGGCGGTTTTCTCCGCCATAGGCGGCGTCGTCGAAATCGGGATGGAAGGTGACGGCGAGCGCCACGATTCCCTGACTGGCGTCGAACCCGATATCGCCGCTGTCGAGACTGTTCGGCCAGACATAGGCATAGACGCTCGAGCCTTCGAACTTTCCGGTGGCGTCGGGCTTGTCGACCCCCGCTTCACCACGCACCCTTGTGGTGAAAATGGCGGTATCGCCATGGGTGACGATACTGGTTTCAATGATGTCGAACGAGGCCAGCACGGCGTCGGATGGCCGGCTCGTCACGGTGTTCTCATGGGCGTGGGCCGGCACGGCCGACATTGCGCCGAGCAGCGCCGCCGGCAGAAGTACTCGGTGCATGTGTTCGTCTCCTTCTTCATTCGCCTGGAGGGTGGTGATCCTTCTGAAATGCGCCCCAAGTGGCAGCCCGGGCGGAAGGATCGGCGGTTTCGTGGTCGCGGCAGTCGATCCGCAGATCCTGCTGGCCGAAGGCCGCGTCGACGAAATTGCAATGATGCGGCTGCGCCGCATCGGCATGCGCATAGGGCCGGAAATACCGGCAACTCACACACATGCGCTGAATGGGAATGGTGCCCTGTTCCTGAAGCTGGTGGATAACGGACACGAGCTGCACGAGAAGTTGCTCCTGATCATCATCATTAAGGGCGGACGTAGCCCGATCCACAGCGCCGGCAGTCTCATGGCCGGCCCGGACCACAGCCCTGCCCGCACTGGTGATGACGATGCGGACGGCGCGGCCATCGGCGGGATCGGCGCGCTTTTCGATCAGCGCCTTACGCTCCAGCGCGAGGATAGAATCGGTAGCAGTCGGTTGGGATACCCCCAGATGCAAGGACAGGTCCTTGACTGTCCATCCGCGATGACGGCCGTCCAATAGACGCAGGATCGCCAACTGCGTCGGAGTGACACCGGCCGTGCGCGCACGTACCCAATCGTCCGCCCTCAATGCCATGGCGATCCGCTCAAGGCCTTCAGCAATGCGCGCATGTACCGGAGGTGCAACGAAAGGAGGTTCCATAATTTATTTACATAGGATTCCTATATATCGTCAATGCACTTTTTAACGAGGCGACGGGCGGAGCCGAGGCCCCGCCCGAAGCGGCTCAGCCAAATGCTGACATCTGGAGCTCGGCCGCCTTGCGATCGACGGCCTGGCCAGGGTTCTCGACGGCCCGCTCGAAGGGCTTCCACTTCTCGCCGATGACATGTTCGTAGGCAGCAACTGCACCTTCTGCCGCCATGCGCAGGGCATGGGCCTGGAGCGCCATATCGGCGGCGAATTCCCGCTTGCGCTGCGCGGCGCTGTCGAACCCCACGGGTCCACCGATGTCTTCGTCGCGGTCGTCGCATGCGGCCTTTGCTGTGGCGTCGCGCGCTTCGGTCACCGCCCGGCTGTAAAACTGGCCCGCACCATAGGCGGAACCGACGAATGATCCGACAATGCGCTGCATGTGGATCTGCATGGCCCGTTCGCCAAGGCCTTCGTCGAGCGCCGAAGCCGTTTCGATGATGAGTTTTTCGTGGAGGTCGCGGATACCGTCGCTGTCGAGAACCGGGAGGCCAAAGCTTTCCGAGATGAGGGAAGCCTGAGCCGCATCGGGGCATGCGAGCCGGATCATTTCGAGGGTGGTTCCTTTACGGAGAGGAACGACGCGGGCGCTCCGGCGGGAATTGGCGTTCTTGGTCATGGTATGTCCTATCCTTCTGTTCCCGAAGCTCGAACCGGCTCCGTGCCGGCCCTCCCTCGGGCGCGGAACAAAAGAACCGGCGGAATGACGGGCGCTTCAAGGTCCGGTCGGACCGAAGTCGAGCATGGCAGGTTTGCGGCCAAGCAGGGCTCTCGAGCCTGGCGCGGGACGCGGGCCTGCCATGTCGAGACCGGCTCGATCCGGCCGCAACGCGGCGCGGCACGCGGCCTTGAAGTGAACGGCCGCCGGTTCAGGACCGCAGCCAGACCGAGGGAGGTCCGGCACGGCCTCGATATCGACACGGAAAAGGAGCGACAGGCGGTGGTGACCAATTGCCTGATCCTGCGCACTTGTTTTGATTCATCGACGTCAGAGCCATCGACATCCAAACGGCCGCCCACCTGACGGGCATCTCAGCCGCATCGAAGGTCATCGACTTCTCTCTCACCATCGATGAAGACGCCGCGCCGATGCCGGTTCAATCCAATAATGCGGCACCGCCGTGCAGGACACCGGCAGACAGTCAGCCCCACGGTTTCACAGCGCTGATACTGCGCACCGATTCGGGTACGAGGAGTTGGCTCAGCCGTCAGGCCGGCTGGCTTGACCGCGACAAGATTTCCGGACGCCACTGTGCGATAATCGCTTCGATCTCGGCACGATGTTCGGTCGGATAGGTCGCGTTGCTTTGGCGTGCAAGCCAGGAGAAGACCGTTGCCATATCAGTAGCGATCCCGGTGTCGACAGCGAAGAGATCGGTAATGTCAAACCCGCCCAGGCTTTCGGCGTTCCACCACGCCAGGAGGAAATTGGCGACCCGGCGCGCTTGGTGAGTGTCGCTCTGAGCCAGCGTCAGGAGTCTCTGCAAAGCTGCCTAGGTCAGCTCGTCCATGTCTATTCCTCCGACGGTTTCGATCAAACTATCTCAACATCGGTCCGATTGCACGGTTTACTCGCTTTGGACCTTCGCACATCTCAAGAACGCCAGCAGCCAATGCGGCGCGTTCGCGATCGACGTGGAGATCCGCCGCGCGGTGCCCCGACGGGCGCCGGCACCAGCGTCCGGCTGGCGCCTGGCAGGTGGGACAGGGCACACGCGTCACCGGATGATCCGGCCATGTTCGGTTGCACCGATTGCAGCTGAACCTCATCTTCTGACTGTTGCGGTCTGCTTTCGGCGTCAAGCCGACGATCACCGGCATCACTCACATTTTTGAGGAAGGTGCTTCCGAGGCGCAGCCCCATCGGCCCGAGCTGACGCGCATGCTTGACCACCTGCGCGTGGGCGACGTGGGTGACGGTGACGCGCCTTTATCGGCTTGCCCGATCCAGGCCCGACATTTTGGCATCGCGGTGCGGATCAAGCAGGCCAATGCCGGCTTGCGTTCGCTGGCCGAGCCGTGGGCCGATAGGACAAGGCCGGACGGAAGATCGATGCTGACCGTATTGGCCGGAATCGTGGATTTCGAGCATGGTTTGATCGCAGAGCGCACCAGCGCTGTTCGGACTGCTGCCAGGGCGCAGGGTGTGAAACGCGGGCGGTCGTCGGTGCTCTCGGACGAACATATCGCTCAAGCGCAGAAACTCATCGACCAGAAAAACAAGCCCATAGCAAAAGTCGCTCGGTTCCTAAGCGGGTATCGCTCCACGCTTTACCGGGCTCTTGATGGCTGACGACCGGAATCGACCCCATTGATGCCGTTTGTGGCGATACTGATCGTGCCTGAAACCTGCCGTTCGTTTAGTTTCTGCCGAAAGGCAGAGCCGCGGCCGACAGCGGAACAGCTGCAATTGGGATCAAACCTGAAATAGCTGCCGTTCCAAGTGCTCGATCGTCATTCTGCATCCGCGAAACTTAGGATCTGGAATCGAACAGGAAGTGAGTGAGCAGGGCGCAGAGAAAGCATTAAGCCCTATTGGGTATCCTGATGCGGCCAGGAATCGCCTGAGCCAATGATGTGGATCGACCGCGATAGTAAAAACTTGTAAGATACAGCAGAGCTGTGAAACGCTAATGTAAAGACGCCGGCCGCAGGTCGTGTCGAAGGGAGAATATGTCCACTGCACGCCACATAGTTGCGCTATTGCGAAGCCATATCGATGGGGACGAGGAGCGTTTCCTCTCCGTCGCCACGCAACTTGCTGCCCATGAGGCGCGTCAGGGGCATGGGAAGCTTGCGCAGGAGCTTCGCGAGCTAATCGACGCGGCCAAAGGAAAAGGCGCCGCTGTCGCGCGACGTGGTTCGGGCCCGGTTCCGCTGGCTCAGCCCAAAGGCGAACTGAGCAGCCTCCTCGCAGCACGCTATTCGGACATTCGGCTGAACAGCATGGTCCTCGCGCCCGAACTGGAGGAACGACTCGCGCGGGTAATCACCGAGCAGCGCCAACAGGCGCGCCTGCGGGCACGGGGCCTCATGCCGCGGCGTAAGTTGCTTCTCGTCGGCCCCCCCGGTTGCGGGAAGACCATGACGGCGGCCGCACTTGCCGGCGAGCTCAAGTTGCCGCTCTTCACAGTTCTGTACGACGGGCTCATTGGGAAACTGATGGGCGAGACAGCGACGCGGCTACGCTTGGTGTTCGACGCGATCGCCGTTCAACGCGGCGTCTACTTTTTCGACGAATTCGATGCCATCGGCGCACAGCGGTCTGGCCTCAACGACGTTGGCGAGATCCGGCGTGTGCTGAATTCCTTTCTCCAATTCTTGGAGAATGACGACGGTTCGAGCCTTATCGTCGCGGCGACCAACCATCCTGAATTGCTCGACAAGGCGGTCTTCCGGCGGTTTGACGATGTCATCACCTATGGCTTGCCCGACCCGGAGATCGTGCGCGGGATTCTCGAATCGCACTTAACCGGCTTCGATCTGAAAGATCTGGATTGGTCGCGAGTTCTCGAGGCTACAACAGGGCTGAGTCAGGCCGAAGTGTCGCGAGCTGCTGACGAGGCGGCGAAAGTTGCGGTGCTGGTGGATTCGGATGTGGTCGAAACACCGACGCTGCTCGCGACATTGGCGGAGCGCCGGGCTGCCATGAGTTATGGTTGTCGTCGCTAAATGGCCAGAGCACCGCGCGATCGGCCGCACTTTCATTTCGAAGGCGGTGGCCAAGCAGAACCGTACACCTCACCACGACTGGTCATCAGCCGCTTGCCGCCGGATCGCGTGCGGGTGGGGCACGCACAAAAGCTCGAGCGGGCCATCGGATCGGCGGTGGTGGAGGCGCGCCGCAAGCTGGCCGCCCGTGATGAAGCAATCGCCGAAGGCGAGCGGGGGTTCTACCTAGAATTCGAGATCCCTGCAGCGGAGCGCGCAGCCGTTGAGAACTTGGAGAACAAGCCTGCGGCGATCGAGCTCGTAGCGGTCCGTCCGATTACGGATGGAAACGAGACTGTTGCGGCAACGGTCTTTGTGCCGGAGCGATCGGCCGAGTTCTTTTCGCGGAAGATTGCCGCCTACCGTGATGAGGACACCAAATCCGGAAAGCCAAAGAACGAAGCGCTCGTCGCCAGGATCGAGGACGTTCGCCTGGCGGCGGTCCGCTCGTTGTTTACCGACGATATGGCTCTGCTTCCGAAGGCCGGCTACCCGGCTTGGTGGGAGGTCTGGATTCGCGGTGGGCGCCTGGAGACCTTCCGCTACGTGGCCGAGCGGCTCGACATCGCTTTGAAAGATCATGCGATCAGCTTTCCCGAACGAGATGTCGTGCTAGCGCTCGCAACCGAGGAGACGATGGAGCGGCTGGTGGAAAACAGCGACGCCGTGGCCGAGCTACGCATAGCCAAGGACACACCCACGCTGTTCCTCGAAATGCGGCCGGCCGAACAGGCGGATTGGGTAGAAGACCTGATCGACAGGGTAGAAGCTCCGGATGCCGTCGCGCCGGCGGTGTGCATCCTCGACAGCGGAGCAAACCGGGCCCATCCTTTGCTGGAACCTGGCTTGGAAGCAGCTGATCAGCATGCCTACGACGATGCATGGGGTGTCGGTGATAGCGCATTCTGGAATGGCCATGGCAC
Source organism: Aquamicrobium segne (assembly GCF_042656785.1). NCBI lineage: Bacteria > Pseudomonadati > Pseudomonadota > Alphaproteobacteria > Hyphomicrobiales > Phyllobacteriaceae > Aquamicrobium > Aquamicrobium segne. The sequence goes on along the minus strand of NZ_JBHSLL010000007.1, from coordinate 28,424 downwards.
GGCGATGGCCGGTGTTGCCCTCTACGGCGATATCGAGGCTGCACTCCGCCATGCTGAGCCCGTGGGACTGCGCCACCGCTTAGAAACCGTGAAGATCCTGCCGCCGGCAGGCCAGCATGATCCGGAGCTCTACGGTGCGATCACCGAAACGGGCATCACGAAGGCCGAGGCGCGCGCACCTCGGCGCCGCCGCGTCTTCTGCTTGGCGGTGACCAGTGAAGTAGGGCTGGCGCGGGGGCGGCCCTCGTCGTGGTCCGCAGCAGTCGACCAGCTTTGCTATGGCGGCGGTGACCGTCGCCGCCTGATGGTCGTTGCGGCTGGCAACCTGCGGGGCGACATCGAAGTGGATGGCTATCCGGATCGCAACGATCTGGAGGAGGTGGAGAGCCCGGCTCAGGCTTGGAACCCCTTGGTCGTCGGAGCTTACACTGACAAGATCACCATCACGCACCCGGACTATGCCGGCTGGAATCCCGTCGCACCAGCTGGAGACTTATCGCCGGCAAGCCGCACGTCCGGAATTTGGGAGCGTCAGTGGCCGATCCGCCCGGACGTGGTCTTCGAAGGCGGCAACTTTGCGCATGATGGGGTCAACGCTGCTTCTGCGATCGACGACCTGCAACTGATCACCACTCATTATCGACCGCAGATGCGTCACTTTGAAACCTTCGGAGACACAAGCGCCGCGGCGGCTCTCGGGGCGAATTTAGCGGCAGGCGTGATTGCTGCCCGACCGGAGCTCTGGCCGGAAACGGTGCGGGGGTTGCTGGTCCATTCGGCAGAATGGACGCAGGCGATGCGTGAGCGTTTCGATGCGGCAGCGTCACAAGCACAGAAGATGGCAATGCTGCGCCGGTACGGTTGGGGTGTTCCTGATCTTGGCCGCGCCCTCTGGAGTGCGACGGACGACGCGACGCTGATGGTTGAGGACGCGCTGCTTCCTTTCCGCCGTGACGGGTCTGTCATCAAGACGCGGAACATGAATCTGCATCGGCTGCCTTGGCCACGTGATGAGCTTCTTGCGCTTGGCGATCAGGACGTCGAATTGAGGATGACGCTGTCCTACTTCGTCGAGCCAAACCCTGGCGAGCGGGGCTGGACCCGGAGGCATCGCTATGCATCTCACTCCCTGCGTTTCGCCGTGAAGCGATCGCTCGAAAGCATTCAGCAGTTCAGGCAGCGCATCAATAAGGCTGCCAAGGCGGAGGAAGCAGGGCAGGTCGGCGGCGGCGCCGGCGGCGACGACTGGGTGCTCGGACCGATCCGGGATCGAGGCTCAATCCACTCAGACATCTGGCGTGGAAGCGCTGCGGCGCTTGCAGACCGGGATGCCATTGGTGTTTTCCCCGTGAGCGGTTGGTGGAAAGAGAAGCCCGGTTTGCAACGCTGGGATCGCTCGGCGCGATACTCGCTCTTGGTGTCGGTTCGCGCGCCCGGCGCGAATATCGATATCTACACGCCCATCGCTAACCAGCTCGCGGTGCCAATTCCGGCGGGATAACGACGGCCAGACTTCAATTCGTTCTCCCCGGCGACGCCACTTTCACGTGCAGCTTAAATCCCTCGGCGAGGGGGCTCCTTGTTCTGGCCGGAGCTGGATCGTGAAGATCAGACGCCCGTCCGCCATCAAATCCCAGTCTCTACGTGGTCGCGATCAGTTGAGAAGGACCGCTTTCAATCGGCCAAAGCTACTTGAACAGCAGGAACGAGGACGCGTTGCTGCCGAAGCTCATTGACGCGATGCACAGCAGCTTTCCCGACGTAGTCGCCAAGACTGGTCAGTCGGTTTCCCATCTGTGGACGCCCCGTAAGACGCAAGTGGTTTTTTTGAAGGTTAGCCCGTAGTCGGATGCTGCCATCTGTCCGGCCTCTGATGCAGCACCAGAGGCTGCGGGCCCGTATGGGAGTTCGCTGACCGGATCCATATCACCCACAGCGTGCTCAAGGCACAGTGGGAAGCCCTGGTTTTCCGACCCCGTCTCACCGACTGTTGTGCCATACCTTCCTTCGACCGACTCCGTCTCCGACGACCTCTGGTCCGCCTTGGCTTACGCCGCAGCTGCGACCGGAGCTTTGTAATCCTCTTGCTTCAACAGCAGCGCCCAGACGATACGCGCCGTCTTGTTGGCCAGTGCGACCGTTACCAGCATTCGCGGTTTGCGAGCCATCATCTGCTCAAGCCATGAGCCCGCCGGGGCGCCACGCTTGCTGGCCTGCAGGACGACCGCACTGCAACCGATAATGAGCAGGCGCCGCAAGGTTCGCTCGCCCATCTTCGTGATAGACCCCAGCTTTTGCTTGCCTCCCGTCGAGATCTGTCGCGGTGCCAGCCCCAACCAGGCGGCAAAGTCTCGGCCTTTGGCAAAGGTCTCGGCCGGCGGGGCGAGGGCTGCAATCGCGGTGGCTGTGATCGGACCCACGCCCGGTATTGTCATCAGCCGTCTGGCGACCGTGTCTTCGCGGGCCCGTCGCGCGATTTCCTTGTCCAACTCGCCGATCTTAGTGTTCAACTGACCCAGCAGATCCAGCATCGTTCGGAACATCGGCCTGGCTGCCTCCGGGAGTGACGATCCCATCTCGCCCTCGAGCATGTCGCTTAGTAACGCGATATGCGAGGGGCCTTTTGGTGCGATCCAGCCATACTCGGTGAGATGGCCGCGGATGGCGTTGATCAACTGGGTGCGCTGCCGAACCAGCAGATCGCGCGTTCTGAACACCAGGGCAGATGCCTGCTGCGCCTCGCTCTTTATTGCCACGAACCGCATGCTCGGGCGCTGCGCAGCTTCGCAGATTGCCTCGGCATCGACCGCATCATTCTTGTTCCGTTTCACGAATGGCTTCACATAGGCCGGAGGGATCAGCTTCACCTCGTGACCCAACAGCGTGAGTTCGCGAGCCCAGTGGTGCGCACCTCCGCAGGCCTCCAAGGCCACCATGCAACGTGGCTGCCGAGCGAAGAACTCAAGCAACTTCGTGCGGCTGATCTTGCGGCTGAACAGCGCTCGACCGCTTGCATCAGCACCGTGTGCGTGAAAAACGTTCTTCGCGATATCAAGGCCGATTGTGGTAACTTCCGACATGGACGCCTCCTCAAGGGGTGTGTTCAACACCTCCACTTTGGCACATCGATGCCGCCGGGGGGGCGTCCACCCCATCACCCCATCACGGCCGTTGGGCGGTACCACTTAGCGCTGATAATTAGTGTCAACTAGCGATCAAAGCCACAGAATTCATCACCAGAAAGGCGGTTCGGTCCTTTCCTTGAGTAGCGCAAGCAGTTCGCCGAACATACCGGCCTTGCGCCGGACCGGAATATGCCGCAGGGCTCATCCAGACGCCGGTGATATAGATCTGCCGATGGTCTCATAGTCGCAGTTGTTGCTGTCCCAGTCCTCATCCTGGAGGGCGAGGCGACAAGCTGCTTCGAGGCTTGAGCCTCAGATGTGCGCTGGCGATAACAGGGATGACGATAGGTGGTTTCGATCGTATAGAGCGGCATCCTGCCCTCCTTTGATAATGACGGGACGGCGACTTGGAAATCAGGCCGCCAGTTCCCGGACAGGATCCAGCCGCGCGATCAGCATCGCGATGGCGCGGTCCTGGCGCGCGAGCTTGCGCGACAGGGCATCGATTTCGGGCTGGCGTTCGGCAGTGAGTGCGGCCAGGTTTGAGCGATATCGCTCAAGGAACCCGGAGGGTTCGGGCGCTTTTCCATGCCGATAACCGGAATGCTTGCGACCGAGGGTCGGGATCAGCGAAGCCATGCGCCGCCAGATCTGGCGCTCGATTATATCGAGCTGGTGTTGAGTCTGGCGGCGAGCCTCTTCCATGCACAACAGCCGCCTCTGCAGTTCCAGAGGGAAAGCCATCAGGGCGCCCTCCTTTGCCAGCCGATGAAACTGGACGGGCCGTCATAAACCGCGTGTCGAGCGGGATCGATCACGAAACCGAACCGGCCCATCTTGTAGTCTGCCTCCGGCACGAGAAAACGGCGTTCCTCAGCCGCCTCCCCGCGCCGCCCGCCCATTGTGGCGACGACCTCCACGAAACCCTTCTCTTGCTCCGAGCTGATGGCGGAGATCACGATCCAGTCGGCGGCATGCTGAACCTCAAAGGTACGTTGATCTTTGGTGCGGGAGTCGCCAGGAGCCAGGGTATTGCCGGTCAGCACCTCCCACGCATCAGGCCAGGAATCCTTGATTGTGCGCTCGGCGTGACGGCGCTCATATGCGGTGAAGAGATGCGGGAATGTGAACGAGACGATCGCCCACTCGGCATCTTCTTCATACCAGCCGCCAGCGGAGCGCAGCATGGGATGCACCTCGCGGTTCCGCTCTGCCGAAAGCTTGAAACCACCATGCCCCGCCGTCGAGTGAGCGGTTACGCCCTCGGCGTAGAGTGTCGCTCCCTGCGAAGGCCCCCATGGCGTGTTGGCGGACGAAAAGATGTCCTTCCGGCCGAGGGCGCGTTTTTCCCGCTGGTGCTCGGCGTTTTCCTGGACCTTCAGATGGAATGCCGCTTCATCAGCCAGTTCGCCGGAATGGCCATAAAAATCCGAGCGCATCCATTCCCGGATCGGACGGCCAATGCGCCAGCCGCTGGCAAGGAAGTATTTGCCTTCGCGGCCCGGGACCATGGCGAAGGCGGTCTCACCGACCAGCGCCACCAAAAGCCCGTCGGCGCTGCGGCCAAACAAAACCCCTGGCGAACCGGGGGTAGCATCAGGTTTGGCGCTCGAGGAAGAGTGAACGCTCATGCCACCCTCCCCTCGACAACATCGGCGGCGACCGCGTCCGCTGTAACGTCGTCCAGCACGGCATTGGGATAGCCATGGCGCGAAAGCCATTCCTCGGCCGCCGCGCGGTGCGGTGCGAGATGCACGAGTTCGGCATTGTCACTGGCCCGGTCGAAGACGCGAACAGAGCCGGGTACGGGCCGTTCCACCACGGTAAATTGCAGCGTGGTGTCTACCGAGAAGCTGCGATGAACGCGGATTGCGATGACCCCGCCAGACCCGAAATCTGCCTCATGCAGCGTAAAGCCTGCCGGCGACGAGTAGGTGGGACGGATCCGCGGAGGTTCTTTCCGGATCAACCGGCCTTTGCTGTTGTTGTTCCTCCAGGCGGCGAGTTTGCTGGTGAACCGTTCGGGGGGACGCGGGGTTCCGTCGCTCCAGGCAACGATGGATCCGATGGGAGCGTCTTCAAAGATCGAGTGTGCGGACATGAAGTCCTCCGGATATTGAAGGGAAAACGAAGCCGCCGCCGGTGGTAAACCGGCGGCGGCGGTACGAAGGAAAAAGGAAACAGGTGCGGCTATTCGGCGGCTTCGCGGAAACCTGCTTCGTAGTCATCAGCATTGTGGCCATGAACCGGCTCGCCGCTGGTATCGTCTTCGAGCGCAGCGTGCTCGGACGCGCCCTCGTCCTCGGGCTCTTCCGCGACTTCGTTCTTCCTGAGCCAGGCCGAGAGCTTTTCCGGATCGGGTGCAAACAGCGCTGCCTGATGAACGAAGCGTTCCGCCTGGAAATGCTCGACGAGAGCTGCCCGCGTGTCCTTCACCCGCTGGCGCGGCAGGATCGACGTGCCCTTGCACGAGGCTTCCAGAGCCGGACGCGAGAGGCACGACAGGAATTCGTCCGTGCCCATATTCGGCAAGAAGTTGTCGGCGCCGATGATATTTCCGGCGACCCGGGCGACGACGCCGCTGTCCGATCGGTTTTCGCGACACGACAGGACGTCAACCAGCAGGGAGCGCACGGCGATCCGCAGCGTCTCCATGTCGAATTCGAGCTTGCCATCCTGATCGAAGAGGCGCGCGGCATGTTCACCAAGACCAACGGCACCGTAAAAGGAGACGTCACGCTTTCCAGACGCGACGGAAACGTTCTGGCCGGCAAAAGCCAGAACCAGCAGCGCCATCAGCGTGTCGTCCTCGATCGGGGCGCGAGACAGCGCCTCGTGCAAGGCGTCAGTGCGCAGGTCGCCAATCATCTCCATGCCCTTCCGGGTGACGTCGGGTCGGGTGTTGACGATCGGTGCACCATCATCGGAGCCGGGATGCGCATCCTTCCCGCCCCTGGGCTTTTTGGCTTCGGGCATGCGGTAAGCCACCGACTGCACCTTGCCGTCGCGGTCGAGATACATCGCGGTGTGGTCAGATTTGCTCGCTTTGCCGTAGACACGCTCGGCTTTGGGGGGCAGCTTCGGCTCGCCCCATTGGCCGGCCTCCACAATGGACCCTCGTTTGGGCAGATTAGCCGTCATCCACTCCTGCTGAGCTCCGAGAAACGCCTCGACGTCGGTCGTATAGCGGCTGTCCTCATCTGCCGGCGCGAAAAGGTCTTCCACCCAGGCGATGCCATAGGCCTGCGCCAGGTCATCGTCGAAGCTCGCATCGCGGGCATACATGCGCGTTTTCTGAAGGCCCTGCGCAACGCTCCACCACGATACCTGCGGGTCGGCCTTCGAAGGCTTGTGTTTTTTCCAGACCTCTTTCTGCTCATCGAGGGCCGCCGATGCGATGGTTCGCAATTGCCCCTCATTGGGCATGTCGCCCTTGGCCATGTGATCGAGCATGGCAGGCAGCACATTGGCGAGCAGGCGCAGCTTTCTGATCTGGCGGATCGGCAGAGCGAGCGCGACGGCAATCGCCTCTTCGGTCCAGCCAAGAGCGACGAGCCGTTCGATAGCGCGCCACTGGTCGACAGGATTGAGGTTCTCGCGAGCGATATTCTCGACCATCGAGCGCAGGGCGCCGCCGTCCTCGGCGGGCTCGCCGACCAGAACCGCGATCTCTTCCAGACCCGCGACGATCGCCTGCCTGACACGGCGATGGCCAGAGTGGATGACATAACCATTGCCGCCATCAGTCTGTGGCGCCACGACCGGCGGCTGCACAATGCCAACGGCCCGGATCGTCGCCAGCAACAGCGCGTCCGATTGCGGACTCGATCTGGTGCGGCGGGCCCTGTCGGGATTCTCCACGAGCGAACGCGGATCAATCAGCTTGATTTCCATGGGGATGCTCCTCTTGACGAACCGGCACCGCGCCGGTCCTTTTTCGTCTTCTTCTCGAAGACATCCCCCGGCCCGCGGAGCGGGCAGGCCGGGGCAATTGCGGGTGAGCATCCCTGCCCGGCTGGCCGAGCGGGGCTTAAAGCCCTGCGCAGGACGACGGACCGGGATCGCGATGGCGGCGATTGAGCACCAGCGTCAGCGGCCTACCCGCTCTGCGAGCGGGCTTGCTTCCTCCGTTTCCTCCCAGCCTCACTCTATTCCACCTTGAATGCCGATCATTCTGACGCTATATTGCGTCATATTGGATGTGCGGAATTGGAGGTAAGCGCCATGGGACTTGCCCAATATGCTGACGATGGTCTTTTTTCGCCGCGCAAGATCGCTGCCGCTTTGCGGACGACGAGCGAGGAAATTGCGCGGACGGCCGGACTTGGCAAGGATGCGATCCAGCGCAAGGATCGTATCAGCTCGGACAAGACACAGCGTCGGCTGCGCGAGATGACCGAGATCGTCAATAAGGTCGAGCCCCGGTTTGGCTCGGCACTGATGGCTTACGCATGGTATCGATCCGAACCCCTGCCGGGTCTTTCGGGCATGACCGCGATGCAACTGGTCCGTGACGGCCGTGCCGACGAGGTGCTCGATTATATTGACGCGGTCGACGCCGGCGTGCACGCATAGGCCACGGGTGCGATACGAGGGACAACTCTACCGGGCGCTCAACCCGATCTTCGCCAGCGAGCCGATGTCGGGCCGCGGCGCGCAGCTCTATGGCGGACGCTTCAATCGCAAGGGAACGCCAGCGCTCTATTTGTCCTTGTCCGTCATGACGGCACTGCGCGAAGCCAATCAGGCCGGCAGCCTGCAACCCACAACGCTGGTTTGCTATGACGCGAGCATAGAAGGCGTGTTCGATTGCCGTGACGAGGCGGCGATGCGGGCTGAAGGAATGATGATGCCGGCGCTGAGCGACTCAACATGGCGCGATCAGATGAAGACAAGTGGCGAGGCAGCCACGCAGGCTTTTGCCCGACGGCTTGCAGCAGCCGGCTATCATGGTCTGTTGGTTCGCAGCTTTGCTGCGGGTGCAACGGCTGACGATCTCAACCTCGTCCTGTGGCAATGGAGCAGCTCCGCGCCTTGTCGCCTGACCCTGATCGATGACGAAAACAGGCTTTCGCGATAACACCCAAAAAGGCTGGCGTTAGAAGTCGCACACCACACGAGCGGACAATTGCGACAGCAAAGCGAGCGGCAAGAGCCGCAAGCGCACTGACAGGACCTCCGATCACGGGCCGAGCTTCGCCGCCTCACTGACTGGAATAGATGGCTGCCGCTTGCGCCTTGCTGGCGACTTCCAACTTTCTCAGAATTTCCGAGACGTGGTAATCGACAGTTCGTTTAGACGAACCGACAATGATGGCTATGTCGGCGTTGGATTTTCCTTGCGCGATCCACCCGAGTATCTCCATCTGCCGCGACGACAACCGGTTCAGATACGAGGCTCCGATGACGTCCGCCCCCGGAATACCCAGAACCGCCGCGCGGGTGACCGCGACCTGGCCGATTATCTGGATGGCATAGGCGTCGCTCCGGCTCCTGGAAGCATCCGCGAATGACAGGGCCGTCATCGCGCTCAGGCTTCCCGGACGCTCATCCAACGCCGCGGTCGCCCCGCTGATAATTCCGGTGCTGGCGATATACTCGCCATAGGTCGAATGAACGGAAGACGCCCATTGCGCAGGGGTCCAGACCATTGGCCGCCCGGGCCGCCCAACCGCCATCTCAAGCAAGGGATCTTTTTCCACCCATCCCTCATCGGCGTACCGCGCCAGATCCGCGCCGCTCCAGTTGGTGAGGGTGGGCTCGGACATGAACTCGCGGCGGTCCTTTTTGCGGAACGAAAGATTGTAACTCTGGAAGCCGAAACGTTCGATGCTCCGCTGGACAACCCGCCGCAGCTCGACCTCAGTCTCCGCCGCGCAGATTGACATTACTGGATCGGCGATCCGCTCCACTGGCTCTCTATAAATCATCAAGTTTATTCAATTTTTCCCTATCTTTATTTTACACTATTGCGGCCGGATTGGAAACTGCGCAGGTGGCGGGGAGAACACGACAGCAGATTAGAATATTCAGAACTCATGACCCGGCCCTTCACGGCATCCCGTGGAGTGGACACCGGGCTGCACCGGTTTGTATGAGTTATGAGTTCAGTATCGTCGTCATGACGCAATCGGAAATTTTGCAGAGCGCCTGCTGGGACGCCAATCTCCGCTCGAGCTATCCCCCATCGAATGATGACCTGGCGCAGCTGCTGTCGATCGTGTTGCAAACCTATGACCCCGCATCAGCCTACGGGATCGCCATTAAGCCTATCCTGACAGAGTGGAATGCGCCGTGGGCGGCCCTGCTTCGGCTGAACGAGGATGGAAACCTCGTGTGCGTGTTCTCAACCGATGAATCGCTGATCGGACGAATTCAGAGCGTTGAAATGCCCGTGACCAATCTGTTCGGCTCCGCCATCAGGCCCGACATGGTCGAGCACGACGCCGCGTCCAGTATCTTTCGAAGCCTGACGGACGGTCATTGCAGGACGTCGATCGCCTATCTGACGATTGTGCATGGAAAGGAACGCTTCCTGATTCTGCTCGCCGGCCTTGAGGGAGGGAAACCTTTCCGCATTGAAACCTGCGAGGCAACGATGGCGGGAAGCCTGCTCGCGAGCGCGAGGGCCATGGAAATGTTGCATCAAAGCCGCCGGGAGCGGACAGAGCTCGAACAACGCCTCGCGGAGCTTCAGGCGCGTCAGGATGAACTGCATCTGAAGGCGAGCCACGATGATCTGACCGGACTGCCCAATCGCAGTTTTACACGGACGCTGGTCGAAAAACGGCTCTCCCACCGAGGCCTTGAAGGGCGCCTGGCGCTGGCGTTCATCGATCTCGACGATTTCAAGCGCGTGAATGATACACATGGCCATAGCGTCGGCGACGAGCTTTTGCGGAACGTAGCCGAGCGGCTCCGTGCCGGCACTCGGGACTCGGATATCTGTGGCCGCATCGGTGGCGATGAGTTCGTCATTTGTATCGACGATCCCCATCGGCCGATCGACGCGGCAGCGATTTTTTCCCGCATTTCCGAACTGGTCGGCCGGCCCTTCGAGATAGAGAACCAGTCGATCTCATGCTCCGCATCCATCGGTGTTGCGCTCTATCCCCAACAGGGCACAACCTTCGAAGCGCTTCTTCGTGCGGCGGACACAGCCATGTATCGCGCCAAGAAAAGAGGGAAAGGCGGCCTGTCGATCGGCGAATAATGGCCGGCAAGTCTGAAGCCGCTGGGCTTTTCAGATAGAAGCAAATGGGCTTTTCGCGACTTCCTCCTTTCCTGGGGGAGCTGATCGAGCCAAGTGGCTCGACAAGCCAGTTGCTTCGGCCGCTCAATCATCGTCTTAAGCTTGTCGAGGGGTTGCCGGGAGACGCGGCCTGGTTAGGCCGCGATTGCGGGGGCCTCGTCAGGGCTTTCGAGGTCCTTCGCCAGAGCTTCCTCGACCTCAGCAAGTTGTCGGCGCTTTTCCTCCAGTTCGTCGGCAAAGGCGAACGCGCCGCCTTCGCCGCGCGACTGATAGGATGTCAGTCGGCGGCGCGCATCGGCCAGTCGCTGACGATAGCGTTCCTGTTCGTCCTCGAAGCCGGACAAGGCCCGCTCGATCCGGGAGATCGCGCCGAGCGGCGTGACGGTGATCGCAAGCTCGATCTCGTGTTCCACGCCGGTCCGGAGCAGCATTGTGGAATAGCGATAACCGTCCTTGCCGAAGCGTTCGCCGGAATATTCAAGCTCGAAGCCGCCGATCGAGGCGATGATGCACTCGCCTTCTTGCTGAAGTTGCACGAGGGTGAGGATTTCCTTCATGAGCGCCCTCCCCGCTTTCTTGCGTTCATCGTGGCGCTTGCCTCCCACAATCATGGAGAATGGATCTCCGCCGGTTAGAACCAGACGCTCGATGTCCTGACCGATCTCAGAAATCCGCCGCGCGGCATATTCAATGTCGCGCTCGGCGTCGCGAAGCTGCCTGCGAACAGCATGCTGATCATCGATATGGGCGGACCGCAGACGCTCCAGCCGAGCGATATCGGCTTCAAGCCCCGCCTTTTGCATCAGGCGCTGATCGCCCGATGCAATGGCCTTGGCCATGGCGAACTGATTGGCCTGGCCTTCGCCCATGTCCTCGAGCCGCCGGATCGAGGTGTCCCCGGAGAGTGCTGCCGCAATGAACCGGGCCTTGCGCTCGTTGTTTTGCCACATGGTGGCGTCGAGCGAGCCTTCGGTGGCATAGGCGAAGATATCGACCTCTTCATGCTGATTGCCTTGCCGTACAATCCGGCCCTCGCGCTGCTCGATCTGTGAAGGCAACCAGGGCACGTCGAGATGATGCAGCGCCTTCAGGCGAAGCTGGGCATTGACGCCGGTGCCCATCGTTTCGGAACTGCCGATCAGGAAGCGAATCTTGCCGGCGCGAACGTCGCCGAACAGCCGCTGCTTGGCGTCCGACTTCTTGTAGTCCTGCATGAAGGCGATTTCGGACGGCGGTACGCCGAGCCGGATCAGTTCTTCGCGAATCCAGCGATAGGCCGAGAAGCCGCGCGTCTTCTCGACATTGATCGTGCCGAGATCGGAAAAGATCATTTGCGCTGCGCCTGTCAGCTCATATGGCTTGCCGTCCGGGCGAGCATAGGTGTTGTCAGCCGTTTCCCGCCAAATCCGGTAGGCGTTCGAGATGAGATTGTTGAGCTTGTTGTCCGGTTCGTTATTATTGTCGGCCTCGACCAGGCGCAGGTCGATCGCTGCATGGCGGCCATCGGTGATGACGGAGAGCAGGATATCGTCACCGGGCTCGGCCGGCCCTTCGCGTTCCTCGATCGCCTTGATGCGCGCATCCAGTACCATTTGATAGTGCTTGAACGCCTGCGTGGGCTTCGAGGTGATGATCTGACGCTTGCCGGTCGCGATCGCCGGCACCTTCACATATTCCGCAAGATCCACCGGCATTACGACATCTGCGAAGGACCGGAACATCGCGATCAGTTCGGGAACGTTGACGAAGCTGGCGAAACGGGAAACCGGCTTGTATTTGCCCGAGGGCTGGAGCTCCAGTTCGGTAGTCGTATCACCGAAAGTCGAGGCCCAGGCGTCGAACTCGTGCAGACCGCGCTCCATCAGGGCGGCATGATCCATGAGCCGCTGCACCGTGAACATCTCGCCGAGCGTATTGGTGATTGGCGTCCCGGAAGCCAGGACAAGCGCCCGGCCCGGGTTCTTCGTCTCGATGAAGCGCGATTTGACGTAGAGATCCCAGGCGCGCTGCGAGCCGTTCGGATCGACCCCCTTGAGTGTTGACATATTGGTGGCGAAGCTGAGCTTGCGGAACTCCTGGGCCTCGTCAACAATGACCTGATCGACGCCGATCTCGGCGATGGTCAACAGATCATCCTTTCGGGTCGAGAGTCCCTCCAGCCGTTCCTGCAACCCCTCCTTCAGCCGCTCGAGGCGCTTGCGCGAAACACGATCCTCATCCTCGACCTTCAGCTGGAGGCTTTCGTAGAGTTCCAGCTCGTCATGGATCATCTGCTGCTCGAAGGCGGAGGGAACGCCGATGAAGCGGAAGGCTGAATGGGTGATGATGATGGCGTCCCACGTCGCAGTCGCCGCGCGCGACAGAAACCGGGCGCGCTTGTCCTTGGTGAAATTCGTCTCATCGGCGACAAGGATGCGGGCATTGGGATAAAGCGCGAGGAATTCGCGCGCGACCTGCCCCAGGCAGTGACCGGGGACGGTGAGCATCGCCTTGGAGATCAGGCCGAGACGGCGCTGTTCCATGATGGCGGCTGCCATGGTCATCGTCTTGCCGGCGCCAACAGCATGGGCAAGATAGGTCGCGCCATCCGAGATGATGCGCCAGATGCCGCGTTTCTGATGACCATAAAGAACAAAGGCGCCGGAGGCGCCTGGAAGCTGGAGATGGGACCCGTCGAATTTTCGAGGGGTGATGTTGTTGAAGCGGTCATTATAGACCCGCGCCAGTCTGTCGGTCCGATCGGGATCGGACCAGATCCAGTTCTGGAAAGCGGTCTTGATCTTGTAGAGCTTCTCCTTGGCCGCCTCGGTGTCCACGACGTTAAGAACGCGCTTCTCGCTGTCGCCATCCTTGATCGTGTCGAAGATCTGCGGCACGCGGCTATTCAGCGCGTCCGCCAGCAATTCGCCGGCATGGCGACGATCCGTTCCCCATTCGGAGGTGCCGGCCGCCAGATAGCCGAGTTGCCGCGCATCGACCGTCCACGACGCCAGTTCCGGCATGTGATGGATCTTGATATCGGCGTTCATCGTCTCTTTGACAAAGGCGACGACATCGGCCGCCGGTATCCATGGCGCTCCGAGACGCGCGGTGATGTCGGAAGGACGAAGGTCGGCAGGCTGGACACCTTGCAGCGCCGAGACGTTGCGCTGATAGGCGGGATCGAGCGCCGCCGCGGCCTCTGCTGCCTTCAGCTTGTCGCGGACACGGCCGGACAGATAGGCATCGGCCATCTGCCATGAGCCATCGGCCGGATTCCGGAAAATGACGCTGCCCAGCTCTGCGACGACATCTTTCGGGTCACGATGCAGAAGTTCGGCGATGTGATCGATATCGACGCGTCCGCGTTCGTTCAGGACGACCGCGAGCGCGTCGGTGGCGCTGTTGATAATCGGTGCGGCCGGAGGAGAAATTACGCGCTCCGTGAAGATCGGGCCGGGACGCGATGTGTCGGTATCGAGATCATAATCCTCGATCGACGCCACCAGCCAGCAATCGGGATCATCGAGGAACGGCTGCAGGTTGGGACGTCGATGGTTCTCGCGGGTCTCACCATCCGGAGCTTCCGTGATCGAAACCGTCGTGTGATTGATCGGCCCCAAGTCGCGGACAAAACTCGACCAGGCGATACGCAGCCTGACCTGGAGATCTTTCCACGGCCGATCCAGTTCCTGCGCCTTGAGGACTTCACGCACAGCATCGCGAATTGGGATCAGCTTGCGGATGATGTGGACATGCTTTTCGGGGATGCCGTCGCCGCTGCGCCCCTTCCGGACCTTCACCGCGACGGGCTCGCCATCGAGAATCTGCATCAGCCCGCGGGCCTGGTCGAAGAAGAAGCTGCCTTCACGGACATGGCGTTCCAACGGCAAATTGACAGGTGTGCCCTCGACTTCATCCTCAAGCTCCAGATCGATTTCGGTCGGCTCGCCGTCGTATAAAGCTTCCGGAAGAAGATTGATGGCGGCGGCGAGCGTAGAAACGAGATCCCGGTCCTTGCGAGGCAGACATGTATAGGTTTCGCCGAACGGGCCGGAAGTAAGGGCATGCGTACCGAGCACGAAGGCCGGATGGCGCGCGAACCAGCGATTGATGCGGATAGCGCCTTCGTCTTCTATCGTTGGGCGGATTTCGTCTATGTCGAGCCAGGCCTGATCGCCCTCCGGCTCGCCCGCCTTGCGTTTGCGGAAGAACAGGATGTCGACGACCACATCGGTGCCGTCGTCTGAACGAAAACTTCCTTCAGGCAGACGGATCGCGGCGATGAGGTCGGCCGATTTTGCGATATGCTCGCGCGCCGAGCAATCGGCCTTGTCCATCGTGCCGGAACTTGTGACGAAGGCGGCCAGCGCCCCCGGCTTCAAGAGATCGATCGACCGCGCGATGAAATAATCATGCAGCACCAGCTTCATCGAGCGATATGCCCGGTCGGATCGGACGGTGCGATCCGAGAATGGCGGATTGCCGACGACGAGATCGAAACTTGCCGGAAGGTCGGTCCGGGCGAAGTCTCCGCTGACGATCCGTGCCCGCGGCTGCAACAGCCGGGCGATACGCGCCGTGACGGGATCGAGCTCGATTCCGGTGACGTGCGATACCGCACGCAGGCGTTCCGGCATGAGCGCCGGAAACAACCCGGTACCGATCCCTGGCTCGAGGACTCGGCCGCCGCGCCAGCCGAGGCGCTGAAACCCTGCCCATATCGCCCGAACGATAAACTCCGGGGTAAAATGGGCATATTGGGTGCAGCGGGCAAGGGATGCATAGTCCGCTTCCGCAACCGCATCCTCCAGCGCCATACCGATCTCGTCCCAGCCCTCGCGGAATTCGACCTCCCCTGGGCGACGGAATACACCGTTGGCAAGGTCGGAAGCGCCAAAGCCGGTGAAGCGGATCAATTTTTCCTGCTCGTCGCTCGTAGCGTGACGCTCCTCGGTCTCGATCTCGGCTGCGAGCCGGATGGCGGCGATGTTGTCCCGCGCCCTTTGCTTCCAGCCGCGGGCGAGACCACGGCTTCCGGAAAGATAGAAATTAGCACCTGGCGACAATGGTGCGGCCGGCGGCGGAGAGGATGGTGTCTGCATTGCAGGCGAGGGCCCGGCCGGCGGAGGATCGTCATCGAAGTCGGTTGCGGCAATGTCAACGCCAAAGGCCGCGGTGCCGAGACCAAAGCCCGATGAAAGCGTCGAATTACCTAGAGGCGAGAGCGAGAACGGATCGTCGTGGGACATGGGTGTTTCTCCTTATGTGGAAATGCGCAGAAGGTTCTGGCAGAGCGAATCTGCCAGAGGCTCGACAACGGCGTTTGAGAGGGTTCAACGGACGATCAGCGTGAGCGCGACTTCGGTCTCGCTAAGCTGGATGTTGAGGTGGGTCGCCCGCATATTGCGGTCAAAGAGCGGGATCAGCCGCTGGGCTTCGATGAACTCGATGCCGTCGTCACCGCCAAAATGGCGACGCTTGTAGTCCCACCAGTCGATATCGCCCTTGGGATGGCATTGCTCGGAATAGATGACGAGCGCCTGCTGCCCGTCAGCCAGCTTGCCGTTGGACATGAGGTAGACGCCTTCGTCCCCGACGAGCCACAATCCGGGCTTTTCGCCCTCACCGGGGCGAGAGCCGTAATAGGGATTACGGAAACCGTCATTGGCGGCGGCATCGGCAATTCCCCGCGCGATAACCTTGCGGACCGCAAGAATCGGGAAGGTGAACATGACAGCCTCCCCCGGTCACGCCGCGCGCCGCTCGGGCAAATGCCGCAGGTGAACCGGCAACTTGGCCTGGATCTCGTCTTCAGTGAGTTCTTCCAGCAGCTTGAGGACGGTGCCGCCGCGACGGCCGTAGACCAGCACCGTGCGCTTGCCACGAAATTGGGGAAGCCAACGATCACCCGCAAAGCCACGATATTCGTCATGTGTGGCGCTCCAGATGTGCTCAAGGCGCTCCTCATGCGTCATCGCCTTCACCGGCCAGCTCTCCCGCTCGACGATCGCGTCGCGCATTGCCACCGGTGAGCGCAGGTCAGTCAGGTCGCAATAGCCGTGGAAATAGCGGACCTTTCCGTCGATCCGCAGCGTGTAGAAGATGCTGGTGATCGTTTCGGTGAGGAATTCACGCATCGCAAACATTTCCCCGCGCATCCAGAGCGGCGGCAGGATGTCGAGCATGTAATCGTGCTCGACCTTGGCGATCTCGAACCATTCACCACGGAAGAGGGCGCTATCATCACTCTCCCAGCGATTGGGTCGCTGGCCATGGCGATCGAACATGCGGAACATCTGCCGGCGATCGGCGACGCCCTGATAGATCTTGCGGATTGGAGAAGCGGGGGTCATGGATGGGCTCCTTCTGGCCTCGTCGGGAGGGACACGCGGCTCATCCCTTGCGGAGC
Source organism: Aquamicrobium segne (assembly GCF_042656785.1). NCBI lineage: Bacteria > Pseudomonadati > Pseudomonadota > Alphaproteobacteria > Hyphomicrobiales > Phyllobacteriaceae > Aquamicrobium > Aquamicrobium segne. Next base: position 11,656 of record NZ_JBHSLL010000007.1, on the reverse strand, counting down.
ACCATCATTTCCAACCCTTCTGACCCCTCCCCCGCAGCCGCCTCTCCGTCCGGGCGGGTCAAGGGCCGGCTTTAGCCGGGCGCAGCTTCACCCTTGACGCGGACGGCGGGCATGCGGCAGCCGGGTTCTTCTTCCTCAGTTTCTTCTTCTTTCCCTCTTCCGCAGAGCGGACAGGCGCTACCAGTCGTGGTGGGGCAGTGCATCGATCTGGTTGCCGTCGCAGTCCAGCAGGACATAATCGCAGCGCTTCTTTCGAGCCCAGATCATGACGGCGAACAGGTTATCCGGAATCCGGTCCTTGCCGGTTCCGCAATTCTCGTCATGGCCGTAGACGAACCAGCCATAATCGCCGCATTGGCCACCAAGTCACGGCCATTCGCCGACCGGGACACCATCGAGAAGCTGAGCCGCCATGCGGTCCATTGCGTCGCCGCCCAGGTCATCACCAGACCGATGGTGAGGACGACGGCTATCTGGCCCCAAAGGATTCGGCTTCCACGCACACGGGCTCCCTTCGGCAAAAAGAGACGGAGCCGATTAGAGAGTGGGCATTTTCGGGATCGGCAATGGGAAAGACGCAGCTGGATGGCTGACGGATACTATCGGCGGCAAATAGGACGGTCTGTCCTCAGTGCAGGCGCTTGTGGTGCTCCTCTCCGATGGCCTGTTCGAGAATGCGTCGGTAGCCCTGCTTCGTCATCCATTGCGCGCGGGCGAGATGGCTTTCCCAGCAACGACGCGTGCGGGTCTCGTCGGCGACGGGATCACGGTGCAGCACGACTCGCGCCAGCCGCACGCCGCGCGCGTGGCGCTCGAACAGCAGGGTGCCAAGGTCTTCCTCCAGCGCCTTCACCCGAGCGCTGACGCTCGACTGGCTGACGCCGAGCGCCTTGGCCGCGTGGTGAAAGTTCAGATAGTGCGCGACCGCAAGCGTCAGGCGCAGCGAGACAAGCGGAATCCTCGTGCCAAGCAATGTCGGCTCGACCCGTGGGCCGTTGCGGGAACGGGGCAGCCGTCTCATCGGCTACTCCGTCCCGGCAATGTCGGGTGTTCTCGCTCGTCATGCTGATCCCATGTTTCGCATTGGCCACCCCCGCATTTTCCGGGGTGAGGCCGCGCTGCGCTTTTCTGGCAGTTGGCTGGAAATTGCGCCGTGAATTACGAGCCGTTCAGCTCGGTAAGACGGTTCAGCGCCGAACTGAAGCCCGATAGCGAGACCGAGAAGGATAGCTCCTGGCCGCTGTCATTGGCGATCACCGTCACCGAAACCGCTGTGCCGGCCCGAAGCGCCGTCACACTCGCGGCGTCGAAGGCGAGCGGCACGAGGCAGCCCGCCGGAAGGCAGGTCGAGAAACGCAGCGGTGGCAGAAAGTCGCCCTCGTCAATCGACAGCACCACGCCCTGATCCAGCGCTAGGCCAAACGGCATGACCAATGTGCCGCTTGTTGCCGAGCCGCCTTCCGTCGCTGTCAACTCGACGCTCAGAACCCGTTGGCGGTTCTGGCTGTTGATCTGAACCTGCGAGGCCGCGCAGCGCACGGTCCCATCCGGCGTGGTGCAGGCGACGGTCCAGTCTCCATGCGTTTCGCTGAGGGTTGTCGCCCCACCGGGCAGGCCCTGCGCTGCGGCGGTGCTGACGCCGCCCAGGAGAAGGACAGCGCCGAAGATCAGAGAAGTTACGGTATGAAGAATATACTGCACGTCAGAACCTGATGTTGAGGCCGAGGGACGCGGCGTGGTTGGCCTGGTTGCCGGAGAACAGGCCGTCATAGCGGGCGCGCAGCGTCATATCGTCCGACACGTCCCAGGAGAGGCCCGCACCGATGCGCAGCCGGTCACGGCCGGAATCGGGGCCGAGAATGGTGAAGCTGGTCGGGCTGCCGGCCAGCGCGAGCGACTGGCTCGGCAGCACGTCGGAGAAGGCGTGCTCCCACACCGCCCGACCTTCCAGCGTCACCGTGCCGTTCTCGGTCAGGATCGTGTGCGTCAGCGCGAGGCCCAGCCCGGTGTCGAGACGGCTCCAGTTCTGCGATCCCGAGGTCAGGTTGAGCGCGCCGGCGCCCGTCTCGGTGAAGCCGCCATGGCCCGACCAGCCCGCATCGAGCGTGAACAGCGGCGCGAGCTTGGTAGTGTCGGCCAGGTCGAAGGCGTAAGCAGCTTCGCCCGAAAGGCCGATGGTGTGCGTCCAGTAGCTCGCCTCGGCGGTCGTTCCCATGAAGGCGATGTTGCGCTCGGTCGAGACCCGGTTCGCGCCATAGGAGAGCGACCCCGCTACGTTCCACGGACCGTCCGCCCATGCGCCATAAGCGCCGAGATAGAAGCCGTCTGCGTCGAACGTCGAGAGCCGGTCATCGATGGTGCCGCGGCTATGGATATAGCCGAAGCCGATGCCGCCGACCGCCTTGCCGGAAGCGACGTCGATCACGCCCTCGTAGCCACCGGCGAGACCGGCGTTCCACCAGTCGAGCTTACCGGCGTTGCCGTCGCTATCGACATGGCCGAAGCCGCCGAGCGGAGCCGCCCATGCGCCGCGCACGCGGGCGTCGGCATAATCCGTTGCGTCACCGATGGCGACGACACCGGCATTGCCGGCCGCGACCGCCGGACCATAACCGAGCGGAGCGGTGAAGGTCTGCGCACCGACATTGCCTGCACCGATGCCGGCCACGCCCTGATAGCGGAGCGTCCGGTTGAACAGGGCGAAGGTCTGGTCGATGACGTGCTGGCCTGCGGCATGGACCTCGCCGGAGGTCAGGTCGAAGGCGCGGCGCGCATCGTCGGCGTTCATGTTGGCGATGGCGTTGAACGCCGCCAGCGCATCGCCGGTCTGGCCGAACCCGTTCAACGCGCCCGCCGTCTGGAACTGGTTGAAGGTCTGGGCGACCGTCGTGAAGTCCTGCGTGACCGCGATGGTCAGGAAGACGTCATCGCCCAGATAGCTCAAGGTCGGGATGATGAAGGCGGAATTGCTTGTCATACCAACGTCTGCGAACTCGGTTCCGCCAAGCCCGCCCGCCGCTGTGAGGATCGGGGTGGCGTAGGTGTGCCCGTCCACATAGCTGGTGCGCGGATCGATCGCCACGATCTCGACGCTGCCGCCGCTCAGGTCGGCCGTGCCGCCGACGCTCAGGCTGTCCACGGTTGCGGCAGGCGACGGGTCAGGGTTGGTCCCCGCGATGCGGATGGCGTAGGTCGAGCCGGCCGCGAAATCCACGTCGCCCGTGATGGTGAGCGTGCCGATCCTGTCATGACCCGGCGCCATGCGTCCGCCCACAACGACATCGCCTTGGATCTCGCCTGTCCCCGTCACGAGGCCCAGCGCGCCGATAGTGGCCGGGCCGCTCCCAAGAATCAGAACGCCATTATCGCCCAGCCGCAACGCGCCGGAATGAAGGTCGAGCTGGCTGGCACCGACCGAGACATGGCCGCTGCCGTCACCGATGGTCAAGAAGCCCGAGGCGCTGCCATCGACAAGGCCCAGGTAAAGCCCATCGGTGAAAAGCTGACCGCTATCGCTGAGGGTCATGCGCCCTTCGCCGCCCGAGGCCGCGCCGAGGATCGTATTGCCGGTGACATCGACCACGCCGTCATTGCTGATCGTCACCTCGCCCTTGCCGGCAAGCCCGACCCGCAGGTCTCTGCCGACCTCCACAAGCGAGGTGGCGTCGATGACAGTCAGCGTTCCGATGCCGGTCGCGGTTTCGCCGAGCGTAAGAATGGAGTCCGTTGAAAACCGCCCGCCGCCGCTGACGGTCACATCGGCGCGGCCCTCGTCAAAGGAACCTCGGCCAACGAACACCGCGTTTTCTGTGTCGACCACGGCTTCGTCGGTGATCGTCAGTGTCGCTTGACCGGTATTACCGAGAAAGAAGTTCCACCCCGTGACGAAATTATCCGTCCATGTCGTGCCCGCTCCCGAGACCAGCACGTCAGCCAGCGCCGTATAGGTGGCGCCGCCGCTTACCAGCCAGCCGCTCCCGATCTGGACGCCTGCGGTTTCGATGCTGGCGCCATTGGTAAACGCGACCTTGGCCCAGCCGCCGCCATTGGCGACATCGAGGTCCCCGTCCGTCTCCAGCGTAGCGCCGTCAACAGTGAGAATTGCCGACGGTCCTGACACACCCGTCACGCGCCCCCTGCCCACCGAAATGCCTTCCCTGGCATATAGGGTGGCGTCATCCTCGACATTGATCGTGCCGACCCTGTCGATGCGGATGGCATTGTCGCTGTGCCAGAGGCTGCCCCCGCCGGTTACAGTCATCGTGCTGCGGTTTGTTGCCTGGCCGCCGATCCGGTCGGAGGCAAGGGTCTCCCTGTGTGGATTGGTCGCAAGTGCCGAGGCCGCAAAACTGTGCAGTTGCGCCCCGCCTGAAACGGTGAATGTGCCGCCGGAGATCATCTCGACATTCTCGCTGACGACAATTTTGCTGCCGGGGCCATCGAGCACGACACTGGCGGTGGCGGCCTCGCTGGTCTCATAGTCGCCAACGATCATCAGCCCGGCCGCAACGGTGCCGCCATTGTTTACGGTCAGCGTAGCGGTGCCCCCATTTGCTCCGATTCTCAGCCCGTTGGTCGGGGTATATTTGGTGGTGGTTCCGCTGACCTGGACGTCGATATGGCCTTCCACCTCCATATGGCCGCGTTCGGTCACCGTGAGTTCGCCTGCGCCGCCAAAGCCCAGTTTGAGCCCGCCATCCAGCACATGCAGTTCCGAATTCGTGCCGGAAATGAGGACGCTGCCGGCACTGCCCGCACCGACGCCGATGGCAGCGCCGCTATTGGCCGTGACCTTGCCGCCATCCGCAATGCGGGTTTCCCCCCGCGCTGCAAGCAGCTTGCCGGTGATATCGGCGGTTCCGGTCAGCACCAGGGTCCCGGCACCCAGCCGGCTCAGATCCCCGGCCACGGTCACCGGCAGCGCCAGCGTCGCCGTGTGTCCCGCATCGACGCGCAGCACGCTGGCGGTGCCGGTCAGTTGCAGCGCTCCGCCCGCGCCCGCGGCCAGGCGATAGCCATCGGCCGCGAATTGAAGCCCGGTAGCGCTCTGGACTCCGTCCACAGTTACATTGCCAGTGCCATTGTAGAAAATTCCGAACTGGTCACCCCAGACGTCGTTTGCCGCGCCCGCCATATCGGTCCAGTTGGTGTTGGCGTCGTTCCAGACGCCTGCGCCGCCCCGGCCATATAGCGTACCGCCCGGCGCTGCGTTTGCGCCGTCCCAGTACTGGCTGTGTCCACCCGTGCCGCCCGACACGGCCAGCGTCACCGCGCTGGCGGTGCCGGTCCCGACATCGATGGCATAGGTATAGCCGTCGGGTGTGGCGCCGAGTGTCAGCCCGTTATCGGCGGCCAGCGTGCCGTAATTGATCAGCGTATAAACGCCATTGCCGAACCCGCCCGCATCGGTGACGTTGAGCAGGCCATCCAATGTCAGGCTGCCGCTGACATCGATCCGGTCGCTGGCCATTGCCACGCCGGGGGTTCCAAGTTCGAAATCCAGCACCGAAGCGCTGTTCAGCACCAGCGACGCCATGCTCAGCGTGCCGGGGCTGTTGCCGGGCGAAAGGATGCCGCCATTGGCCACCGTGACCGCCCCAAGCGTGCCGCTGCCGCCGAGCGTGCCGCCGCTCTGGACGCTCAATGCACCGCCCAAGGTTCCAGCGACATCGAGCGTGCCGCCGGTGATGGTGATGGGGCCGGTAAAGCCCGCGCCATTCCCGGTCAGGGCCCAGGTGGAACCACCCACTTTCTGCATCGAGCCAAAGCCTGTGTATTGCCCGCCCAGCCGCGCCAGATCGAAACTGGCGCTGCCTTCGCCGCCAAAGGCTAGGACATCATTGCCCACGCCCACCACGTCGCCGACAATATTATAGCCGGGCTGAAGTTCGAGGCGGTTATTGCCGGTGGTGAAGCGAATAGCATTGGCCCCTGCACCGGTGGCCGACACGGTGCCGCCGACGTAGATGTAGTTGTTGCCGACGCCGGTGCTGGAGCCCATCCATATGCCGTGGGCATTGTCGGCGGCGCTTGAGACAAGCGCTCCGTTTTCGACCGTGACTCTATTGGCGCCGCCATTGAGGCTCATTGCATGGGGAATGATCTGGCCGGGGGCCGAGGCGCCGGTGGTCACCACGCTGCCGCCGCTTTTGATGGTGATGTCGCTGCGACCGGCAGAGGCCTGAATGCCTGCTGCGTATTCACCCGACGTCGCAATCGCCCCGGCGATGACGGCATTACCGCGCGGGCTAGTCTGGGTAGTGGCGAAATTGATGCCGTAGGCACGCTGCCCCGCGGTTTCGATGCGGCTGCCCGCTTCCAGAACCACCGCATTGAGGTTGGCATCTATACCATACGCGAAATTGCCCCCGGTTTCGATCTGGCTGCCTGCGCCCAGCGTGATCGTACCCCCGCTGCCACCCGAGCGAATACCGGCGGAACCCTGGCCGTGAGTGATAATCTCGCTGTCCTGTCCAAGAAGCACATGGCTCGAACCGGCGATGATGCCGACGGCGTTTTCGCCCTGCGTGGTGATGGTTGCGCCCGTGACCTCGATCCGATTGTTTCCACCATTGGCGCTGATGCCTGCGGCGGTTGCCTTACGGGTCTCGATCCTGCTGCCGTGCTCAAGGAAGATGCTGTTTCCGCCGCCGGTCGCATAGATGCCGACCGCCCCTTCGCCTTCGGTGAGGATCGCGCCGTTGCCTTTCAGGCGGATTTCATTGCCGACATCGCCATAATTGGAGACGTGAATCCCGTTCGCACCGAACCCGGCAGAAATACCTTCCGCTTCGCCCTTTGTGATGATGGTGCCGTCAACCAGAATTTGGCTTTCGCCGACATTGAGGTTTATGCCATCGGCGCCTTTTCCGGACACGGTGATGGTTGAGCCTTGCTGCAGATGATACGCGTTGCGCAGGCCCTCAGCGCTTATGCCGGAGGCGGACTGTCCGGTCGTCTCGATCGCGCCATACAGAAAAAGCTCGAAGTCGTCAGACTCGCCCACGACGCCTTGGGAGCCGGAGCCGTGGGTGGTGATCACCCCGCGCACATGCGCGGCGGAAGCCCCCTCGGAGAAAGCAATGCCCGCGCCCCAGTAGCCGGTGGTCTCGATCCGGCCCGAAAAATCGAGCACGCCGCCCGCGCCGGCAATGTCGATCGCGCCGACGCGATCACCCGTCGCCTGCAGGCTGACTGCGTCCCCGATCGTCAGGGTGTTCGCGGTGGTCAGGGTCAGTATTTCGCCCAAGCCCTCGGCTTCTCCGGCCTCGGTGCTCCTCAACAGGGTGGCCGCAGGGCCCTGGCCACCAATCGTCAGATCCGTGCCGATCGCAACAGCACTTTGCAGCACAACCGTGCTGTCGGGCGTAAGGCCCGAGACAACCGTATCGGCCGCCCCCGCATTGGCTTGTTCGACGCAGGCCCGCAACGTGTTCGCGCCGGCATCCTGATTGCTGCTGAAGGCGCAGGTCTGGGCGGCAACGGGCGTTGCCGCCATGGCGACCAGCAGCGCCAGTGCCGATGCGCCAGACCATAACAAGGTCCGCGCATCCCCGCGCGTCAAACAAAGCGTGGAAACCGGATCGATATGCAGCATTCCCTGGTGCCCCCCTGTCGGCCGGCATCCGCTCTCTGGCGCCGCCACCCATTTTCCGTATCTTCTTCCCAAGGCAGCCTCGGGAGAAATATGGAAAAATCTAGCACGTTCAAGCACTTGGGAATATTAGGCAATAAAAGCGCAAGAAAGCTCAAAAAGGTTCATTGATGTAAAAGAAGGCTTTGCATCCCGCGACGAGGTCGAATCGAGCGTGACTTGCGCAAACCGGCCGATACCTAATTTTCGACCGGCGCATTTCTTCGCCAAACAGTATTATTTTCATTTCCAGCAAGCGCGCTATAATCCGGGGACGGGCGCAACAGGGGCAAGGGAAATTGCAGGACGACTTCGATGTCCGCCATCAATCCAAGCCACTCAATGGCTGGCGGGCCATCGCCGATTATCTGGGACGCAACCAGAGCACCGTGAAACGCTGGGCGAACGATGGCGGACTTCCCGTGCACCGGCCCAAAGGCAGCACGGCCCGCAAGGGCGTGCCGGTCTATGCTTTCGCGCATGAACTGGATACCTGGCTGCGCGGGCGCAGGCTGGATCGGCTCGCACCTGATGGCGCGCCGCCAACCGAAATGCCAGTGGAAGATGACGCCGCTGAGATGCAGCCGACCTCCTTTCCTGCAACGACCTCGGCGGAGCCCCGAATCTGGTCTCGCCGGACCACTATCATCGGCGGGGCAGGCATTTCCCTTGTTCTGCTTGCAGGTTTGGGCCTATGGCGGACCCAATCGGGAATGGACGCAGGCATTTCACAACCTCGGATTTCCGACGACGCGCGCGGCCTCTACCATCGGGGTCTTTTCCATATGGATTTACGCACCGGAGATGGACTCAGTCGCGCTATCGCGCTGTTCAACGAGGCACTCGTCCTTGAGCCTGATTTCACCGATGCCAGCGCCGCACTGGCGCAGACCTACAATCTCGCCGTGCAATATGACGTTCTCGCACAAGACAAAGGCTATCCCCTTGCGCTGGCGACAGCCCGCACCGTTCTCTCGCGGGAGCCCGACCATCCGGGGGGACTCGCCGCGCTTGCTTTCAACACCTTCTATTGGCTGCGGAATTTTTCCACGGCCTATGATCTTTTTGAAGAGGCTCTGAAACTCGACCCTGACAATGCCGATGTCCATCACTGGTATGCGCTCGCCGTCATGCATGACCGCCAGTTTGACATTGCACTTCGCGAGATCGAGACGGCCCAAAGACTTTCACCGACATCGCCCAGCATCCTCGCCAACAAGGCGCTGATCCTTCATCACGCCGGCAGAAGCGGCGAGGCGCTTACAATCCTCGAACCGCTGGCGGAATCCCAGCCAAGGCTGCTGTCTCCCGTCAGCTATCTGGCAACGATCTATCTCGACATCGGGCGCGACGGGGATTTCGTCACCGCTTATGGACAGGCTGCCGATCTGACCGGCAACGTAGGTCGTAAGGAGATTACTGAAGCGGCGCGCCAGGGAATCGCACGCGCCGGTCGGTCGGGCATGCTCGACGCCATGCTCGGCGTTCAGACTCGACTTTCAAGCGAAGGTCAGGAACGTGCCTTCAAGGTGGCGATCACTGCTGCTTATCTGGAGCGGGCCGATCTTGCACTCGATTATCTTGAACTTGCCATCCAGCGGGACGAGCCGGACGTTCTTGGCGTTCGGCTCGAATTGCCGAATGGTCCCTTGAATGGTTCGCCACGATATGCCGAACTTGTCAGGCGCGTTGGCTTTTTTGCCGGATAGTCCCAACGCACACGGTGAGAACAAAGCGACTGGTTACTGGCGGCAAGGGAGCTACTGCAAGGTTCCTTTCTGCGTCGAGAAAAGGGTAGGTTCATTTCAAAACCCCAGCCCCCTTCGCCGTCCCAACTGCCATCACACCGATCCACCCTGCACGACGCCCATGACCTCGCGGCCAAGCTGGCGGTGCGATCAGCGCGAGGAGGCGTCGAGCTGAGCGAGCGTCGCGTCAAAGGCCGCCGGTAATCCCGACGCCGCGCACCAAGCGTCGAAATCCGCCGGTGTCCCGCGTGGGAGAAGCGGCAGATAGAACGGAAAGGCTTTCCGGGCGTGATCGAGCGACAGCGCCTCGCTGTTCCACGTCCCGTCCCAGATCGCAAGCGCCAATACGCCGAGGTCTGGGCCGAGCGTCAGTTCCAGCGTCGCTATTCGCTTGCCGTTTTCCCGCAATGACAGGATTTGCGTATCTCCGCGACGGCAGATTGCGTAATAGCCACCGACGCAGTGGTCGAGCACACGACCCTCTTCGACCAGATCCGCCGCCGACGACAGGACGACGAGTTCATGGCTGCCGCAGGCAGAGCGCCAGGGCGCGCACAATTCCGGCCAGCCCGGCCGCTCGGCCGTGTGTTCATGGCGCAGGGCCGAGAGCGTCGCGACGCGGCGATGCCACAGGCCGACAGCTTCCTGGAATGCTTTCGGCTTGCGCGGTTCGATGATCGCATGCCGCAGCGCCGCGATTATTCGCTGCCGCACCAGCCCGCCACCTTTTCTGACGTCGACCTCGATGCTCCTGGCGAAAGAGACCACCTGGCGCGATGGCGCGAAACCTCCGAGTCGGATGCGCTCGGCGACCATCGGCCGAAGCAAGTCTTCGCGCATGGCGTTGATGGCGTCGGTTATGCCATCCTTGTAGAACCCGAAATAATCGGGCCTCACGACATGCTGGCGGGGTTCTTTCACCCAGGGCGAGCCTGTCCATGCATCGGCTTCGTCAGGCCTTCCTCCGCCCGGCCATTCATGAAGCGGCGTTTCATGGGTCTTGAGTTCCTCGATGGCGACATGGAAATCGGTCGGGTTCTCGATCGAGTGGCGAAGGTGGCGTCCGTTGCGCAAGGAGCGCAATTCGGCGGCGTTCAAACCATGGCGTTCCATGAGAACGGCGGCAAGAGGAAGCCCGGCGTCGATAATGCCGGTGACGTCCTCCTCGCGCAGAGCGCAGGACAACGCGCCGTAAACGGACATCGCCTGCCGACGGCGCGTGAGCACTACGGCACGCTCCTCCCGGCCGCTCGTTTCGGGAGCCAGCAGCCAGGCGGCGACCGCGTTGAGACCATGACGCAGGAAAACGCCATCGGGCAGATCGCGCGCCAGTATGGTGCCCATGTGGGTCTGTGCGAGCGTACGGGCGCGTTCCGAAAGGGCCTTGATCGCCGTTCAATGATCCCGGCGGCCGCCGTCAGATCCTGCCAGTTGGCGTTGCTCGACAGGAGCGCAACGCCCATATCCGAAAACCCGTGATCTTCAGCCCAGTCACCGAAGGCGGGACTGCTTTCGGGCCGTGCGGAAGATGCATGACTCGTTGCATTGTCCGCGATCATTTGGACCAGCTCGGCGGCGAGCGGATCTTTTTTTACTGATGGTGTTGTGCGGACATCGGCATCCAGACGCCCCTCGATGGCGCGGACCGTCATCCTGACCTCTGCCAGCGCCACGATGGTAGCAAAGTCCGAAAGTTGGGCCGGGCGTTCCCTGATCCAGGGACAGGCAGCGACGAGCTGGCTGCTGGCGATAGTCTTCAGCTGGGACCAGGATCGGCTGCTCATGGCGCAACCTCCCCGATCAGAACCTCAATCGCGAGTGCGAGCGGACCATCGTCCTCATCGTCGATCGGATCATCATCGACAAACTCGTCTTCGTCGTCATCGCCATAATCACCGTCTTCGCGATAGGACATATCGCACTCGATGGTCAGCTCTTCCTCGTTCTCGAAAGGACGGATATAGACGGTGCCGTATCCGCCCTCATTATTGACCCAGTCGCCATCGGGCGCATCGGCGACGATGTTTTCAAGCAGTTCCGGCAAGTGCCGGATTTCGCCGCGGTCGCCGATGAAGATGGGTATGTCCGGCAGATCATGCGCCAGCGGGTCGTCACTGTAGCTGACGCGTTCAAGTGTCGTTTCACCAGAATCGCCACCACCACTGAGCGAATATTCGATCTCGGTGATCTGAAGGGCGCGCAGGACCGCACCCAGCCTCTCCGCCATTTCCATTGTCTTGTCCTTCCCTAAGGCGTTGAACACACCTTCGGGCGG